>NZ_AP021887.1:1680000-1943757 GCF_009731465.1 Streptococcus sp. 116-D4 | reverse complement strand
TACTTTTTCCTCCTTTACTATCTAAAGTTTAATGATAGACTTATTTTACCATAGATAGCAAGAATTTTCCACAAGCTGTGAAAAATAATCCACAATGTTAGCAAGTTTTATCCACAGGTTGGGGATAAAATCAGAAATTGTTGATTATTTAAGCTTTTGACTAAAAAAAACAGTGGATAACTTTGTGAGATAAAAAAATAAAAGAACAGCCTTATTTCAGGCTGTTGATAATTCTACTGTATTCTTCTTTGTTTGAGAAAGCAATAATAATTTTTCCACTATCTTTTTTAGACAGTTTGATTTCCACATCTAATCCGAGTAGTTTTTTTAACTGTTCTTCTTCATTTTGTATGAAATAATCATTTTTTTGCTGTTTCTTTTGTTTTTTCTCTGTCAGAAGAGCTTCTAACTTCCTTACAGAAATGTCTTCCTCTATGATTCGTTGAAAGAAATAGTCTTGTTGTTTCTTATTCAAGCCAACTAGCGAACGCGCATGTGCTTGTGATAGTTGGCCATTTTCTACTTCTGAGAGGATCTGTTCTGGCAAGGAAAGCAAGCGAATAGAGTTGCTGATATAAGGACGAGACTTGCCCATTTTATCTGCAATTTCAGCATGGGTAAATCCTTTCTCTATAAGAGATTCATAGGCGCGTGCTTCTTCTATTGGATTTAAATTTTCTCTTTGTAAATTTTCAATGATGGACTGGACCATCATTTCTTGGTCTGAGAGCTGTTTAACAACAGCTGGGATAGACGTTAGACCAGCTAAAAGTGAAGCCCGATAGCGTCTCTCTCCTGCAAGGATTTCATAACCAATAACAGGAGATTGACGAACAATAATCGGTTGAATGACCCCATTTTCTTTGATAGACTGTGCTAGTTCCTGTAGTTTTTCTCCATCAAATTCTTTTCGAGGTTGATAGGGATTTTTTTGTATATCTGTGATAGAAATCATTTCAAATTTTTCCATGATTCTACACTAACACATCTTTTCTCTTATGTAAAGTTTTCTTTACATAGATGTCAATTAAGATTCTAAATCACCTGAACTCTTGTCAAGTTTAATAGATGTAGTTTCTTCTTTACCGTTACGATAGTAAGTTATCTTAATGGTATCTCCGATAGAATGATTGTAAAGAGCACTTTGTAAGTCTGTTGATGAAGCAATCTCTTTGTCATCTACTTTTGTAATAACATCGTATTTTTCAAGGTGACCACTGGCAGGCATATTACTCTGCACAGAACGAACAACTACACCAGATGTTACATTGCTTGGAATATTCAGTCTTCTAATATCACTTGTATTAATATTTGAGAGATTGACCATTTGAATTCCCAATGCTGGACGAGTCACTTTTCCGTTCTTTTCTAACTGTTCAATAATATTGATAGCATCATTGGCAGGGATTGCAAAACCAAGACCTTCTACAGATGTTCCTCCATTTGTGGCAATTTTACTTGAGGTAATTCCGATAACCTGTCCTTGAATATTGATCAGTGGGCCACCAGAGTTACCTGGGTTAATAGCAGTATCAGTTTGGATGGCTTTTGTAGAAATGGCTTGCCCATCTTCAGATTTTAAAGATACATTTCGATTGAGACTAGATACGATACCTTGAGTGACAGTATTAGCATATTCAGAACCTAACGGGCTACCGATGGCAATAGCAGTTTCTCCTACGGTTAACTTGCTAGAATCACCAAACTCAGCTACTGTTGTCACTTTTTCTGAAGAGATTTTGACGACAGCAATATCAGAGAAAGTGTCCGCTCCGACAATTTCTCCGGGTACTTTAGTTCCATCTGACAAACGAATATCTACTTTGCTGGCGCCATTTATAACGTGATTGTTGGTGACAATATAAGCTTCTTTATCATTCTTTTTATAAATAACCCCAGATCCTTCACTAGAGATTTGCTGAGAATCAGTGTCAGTATCATCATTACCAAATACGCTATTTTGTCTGTTTGACGAATAAGTAATAACAGAAACAACAGCATCTTTTACTTTGTTAACAGCCTGTGTTGTTGAATTTTCGTTTTTATAGGCAGTTTGTGTAATAGTACTATTGTTGTTAGAGCTACTTGCACCACTTTTTTGAGTTAGTTGAGTTATTGAAAAACTACCCAAGGCACCGCTAATAAAGCTAATGACGATAACGACTAGTAATTGAAACCATTTTTTGTAAAATGTTTTTAGATGTTTCATATTTGTTTGCCTCCATTTATTTGAAATTACTGAAAGTATAAACTGACTAGCTTAATTATAACTTAAAAACAAAAGTTTTTCACAGATTGTGGATAACTTTCAAAAATCTGTGATTTTCTCGGCTAAAATTCACCTTTTATTTTGTGAATAAGATGTGAAAAAATAGAGAATATGTTAGAATAGAGTCATGAAAATTAAAGTTGTAACAGTTGGGAAACTGAAAGAAAAGTATTTAAAAGATGGTATTGCAGAGTATGTAAAACGAATTTCTCGATTTGCTAAGCTTGAAATGATTGAGCTAGCAGATGAAAAAACACCAGATAGGGCCAGTGAGTTAGAAAATCAAAAGATTTTAGAAATAGAAGGTCAGAGAATTTTATCAAAAGTTGGTGACCGTGATTTCGTTATTGTGTTAGCTATTGAAGGGAAAACTTTCTCCTCAGAAGAATTTAGTAAGCAGTTAGAAGAAGCTTCTATAAAAGGATTTTCTACTCTTACCTTTATTATTGGAGGGAGTCTGGGATTAGCACAGGATGTAAAAAAGAGAGCCAATCTCTCTGTTAGTTTTGGTCGTTTAACCTTGCCCCATCAGTTAATGAGACTAGTCCTTGTTGAACAAATCTATCGGGCTTTTACAATACAGCAGGGCTCGCCCTATCATAAATAGAAAATTGACTTTCAATTGAATTTTTGGTAGAATAGCTGTACTAGGTCTCATAGCTCAGCTGGATAGAGCATTCGCCTTCTAAGCGAACGGTCGCAGGTTCGAATCCTGCTGGGATCAATATAGTAGCAAAGCTGGGAATTTTCCCGGCTTTTTTCTTAAAAAAGTACACTTGGGGAGAAAAAAATGACAGTTGAGAGAATTTTATCTAAAATGAAATTCCATTTTGTATAATGGTTTTTGTAAGTTAGCTTACAAGAAAAAAACATTTTAGGAGATTTTATTATGAAAAACACGGTTAAATTGGAAAAGTTTGTAGCCTTGCAGGAAAAAGATTTGCAAAATATTAAAGGTGGGGAGATGAGGAAAATGAATGAAAAGTCCTTTAATATTTTTAGTTTATTTAGAAGAAGATAAAGGAGTAGAGAATGGATTTTTTTTCAGTAGTAGATTTTATATTATATTTTTTAATTATTAGTCACAGTTACCATTTAATTTGTAAAGGTCAAATAAATAGAAAAGAATTATGCTTTTTTGGTGTTTATACATTACTAGTAGGAACAATACTTGATCTTCCTTTTTATCTTCTATATTTAGATGGGTTAGGGATTGCAACATTTTTATTTCCTTTGGGCTTATATTCCTATTTTCGATGGAAGAAACAGTATGAGAGGGATAGAGGACTATTCCTAAGTTTACTACTAGCTCTTTTATATGAGAGCACTCATAACTTTCTGTCCGTAACTTTCTCCTCTATAACAGGAGACAATTTTGTTTTACAATACCATGACCCATTCTTTTTCGTTGTAACGGTGTTGACCTATGTCGTTATCGTTACAATCATTCGTTATTTCCATTTGGAACTAGCCTATTTTGACAAAGACTACCTCTATCCTTTCTTGAAAAAAATATTTTTTGCTTTACTATTGCTCCATATTGTATCTTTCGTTTCTGATATGGTAAGTACGGTTAAACATTTGAATAGTTTTGGAAGTATTTTATCATCTATCGTCTTTATTTCTCTCCTTTTGACCTTCTTTGCAATGAATTCGCATAAAGAACAAATGGAGAAAGAGATTGCGTTGAAGCAGAAGAAATTTGAACAGAGACATTTACAGAATTATACAGACGAAATTGTTGGCTTGTATAATGAAATCCGTGGTTTTCGACATGACTATGCTGGAATGCTTGTCAGCATGCAGATGGCAATTGACAGTGGTGATTTACAGGAAATTGACAGAGTTTACAATGAAGTTTTGGTCAAAGCTAATCATAAACTGCGTTCAGATAAGTACACTTACTTTGATTTGAACAACATAGAAGATTCAGCTTTAAGAAGTTTGGTTGCTCAGTCCATTGTCTATGCTCGAAATAATGGTGTAGAGTTTACACTTGAAGTAAAAGATACGATTACCAATCTACCAATTGAACTATTGGATTTAGTTCGTATTATGAGTGTTTTATTGAACAATGCTGTCGAAGGATCGGCTGATAGCTATAAAAAGCAGATGGAAGTAGCAGTTATTAAGATGGAAACTGAAACAGTTATTGTGATTCAGAATTCATGTAAAATGACGATGACTCCTTCAGGAGATCTATTTACTTTAGGATTCTCAACTAAGGGAAGAAATCGCGGAGTAGGCTTAAATAATGTGAAAGAACTACTAAATAAGTACAACAATATTATTTTAGAAACAGAGATGGAAGGCAGTACATTTAGACAAATTATTAGATTTAAGAGGGAATTTGAATGAAAGTTTTAATTTTAGAGGATGTTATTGAACATCAAGTGAGACTAGAGAGAATATTGGATGAAATTTCGAAAGAATCGAATATTCCAATATCATACAAGACAACGGGAAAAGTCCGTGAATTTGAAGAATATATTGAAAATGATGAAGTAAATCAGCTTTATTTCCTAGATATCGATATTCATGGAATTGAGAAAAAAGGATTTGAAGTGGCTCAACTCATTCGTCATTACAATCCTTACGCAATTATCGTCTTTATCACCAGTCGATCAGAGTTTGCGACTCTCACCTATAAATACCAGGTATCAGCCCTAGATTTTGTTGATAAGGATATCAATGATGAGTTATTTAAGAAGCGAATTGAGCAAAATATCTTCTACACGAAGAGTATGTTACTTGAAAATGAAGATGTGGTAGATTATTTTGACTACAATTATAAGGGAAATGATTTAAAAATTCCTTATCATGACATTCTGTATATTGAAACGACAGGAGTTTCTCATAAATTGCGCATTATTGGTAAGAATTTTGCAAAAGAGTTTTATGGTACCATGACAGATATTCAAGAAAAGGACAAACATACTCAGCGATTTTATTCCCCTCATAAGTCATTTTTGGTAAATATAGGCAATATCAGAGAAATTGATCGAAAAAACTTAGAAATTGTTTTCTATGAAGATCATCGCTGTCCTATTTCAAGGTTAAAAATTAGAAAATTAAAAGATATTCTAGAGAAAAAATCTCAAAAGTAATTGACAATTAGCAAGAAATTGATATAATGGTTATATCTGCTACAGATAAAAGGTCCGTTGGTCAAGGGGTTAAGACACCGCCTTTTCACGGCGGTAACACGGGTTCGAATCCCGTACGGACTATTTTATCCGCCATAGCTCAGTTGGTAGTAGCGCATGACTGTTAATCATGATGTCGTAGGTTCGAGTCCTACTGGCGGAGTATAGATAAAAGGGAACACAGTGTTGTTCCCTTTTTTGTATCAATTCGTATCACCAAGCATTTTCATAAGGAAGTCTGTTATTTCTTGAGGACTTTCTTTTTTTCCATGTGCAATCCAAGTTTGACAAACACCAAAAAGTGCGTGAGTTAGATAGATGCTACTGTATTCTAATTCAGTAGTATTGAGATTCAGTTGCATAAATCGCTTTTGTAAATCTATACTGAGCATGATATGAAGTTTATTTCGTAAGAAATTTTGGATTTCTTTGGTCCCATTTTCAGAAAGAAGGGCAGCCAGAAGTGGTTCTGACTCTAGATATTCAAATACTTCTAAAATAGCGTCTCTTTTGTGATGAGCATGTTTCTGAAAAATATATTCAAATGTATGAAATAGCTTGCTTTGATAATGCTCAATCATATCATACTTATCCTTATAGTGAGTATAGAAGCTGGAACGGCTAATTCCTGCTTTTTTTGCTAGCTTGACAGTAGAAATTTGATCAAATGGCTGTTCCATGAGTAATTGTACCATAGCATTTTCAATAGTTCGCTTTGTTTTTAAGCGTTTGTTACTTTCTTGCATATTTTCTCCTTGTAAACAAATTAGACTATATGTCTAAAAATGGATTTTTTATCTTGTAATTTAGATTTTTTAATGTATAATCTATTATATCAAAATTTTAGACAATATATTTAAAAAAGGAGAAACAATGTTTAAAGAATGGAAAGCAATTTTTAAAAAACCAACCTTTATTATTGTCATGATAGGGATTTCTCTTATTCCTGCTCTGTACAATATCATATTTTTATCCTCAATGTGGGATCCATATGGTCAATTGTCTGACTTACCTGTGGCAGTTGTCAATAATGATAAAGAGGCTTCCTATAATGGTAATAGCATGGCAATAGGAAAAGACATGGTGTCCAATTTAAAAGAAAATAAAAACCTGGATTTTCATTTTGTAGATGAAGAAGAAGGAAAGAAGGGATTGGAAGATGGTGATTACTATATGGTAGTGACTTTACCAAGTGATTTATCTGAAAAAGCCGCTTCTATTTTAACGGACCATCCAGAGCAAATGCAAATCGATTATCAGACTTCAAGTGGTCATAGCTTTATTGCAAGCAAGATGAGTGATTCTGCAATGACACAATTAAAGCAGAGTGTTTCTACCAATGTAACCGAGACCTATACTAAAGCTTTATTCAACAAAATGGTCGATTTAAAGGATGGTGTGAGTCAAGCAGCTTCTGGTAGTGAAAAATTAACTGACGGAGCGAATCAGTTAGTGACAGGAAGTCAAACCTTAACTACTAATCTACATTCTTTAGCAGATTCAAGTTTAACATTTTCAAATGGAACGGAGCAGTTTACTAAAGGATTATCCTCTTATGTCTCTGGTGTTGAACAACTTCATCTTGGCTTAGGGACTTTTAATAGTGGTTTAGTTACATATACTGGTGCAGTGAGCCAATTAGATAGCGGATTAGGTCAATTATCTTCTAAAAGTCCTGAATTAGTAGGAGGAATCAATCAACTATATACTGGTGTAGAGTCCTATACTGGCGGTGTTTCTCAGCTCAATGCTGGTCTTAATCAATTTTCATCTGGTGTTAGTGCTTATACAAGCGGAGTGGGAAATCTTGCAACAGGTGCTAATCAGTTATCCAATCAATCAGCTACACTTCGAATGGGTGTGGAGCAATTAAGTGAAGGAATTCAACAACTTTCTAGCAAGTTAGATGCTTCGTCTGAGCAAAAAGATCAAATTAATCAATTATCTTCTGGTTTGAATCAGTTAAATCAAGCTATTCAAAATATTGATGTTGGAGATACAAAACAATTAGATTCTGTTTTATCAAGTATAGCATCTCTTTCTAATCAAATGTTAGCAAGTGCTCAGTCTGATAAAGCGACTACATTAGCTAGTATTCAATCGACAGCAGCTTATCAATCATTGACAAGTGAGCAACAAGCTGAGATAAGCGCTTCTGTCTCTCAAAATTCGACTGCTAGTATTCAATCGGCTCAGTCAATTATAGCTTTAGTACAAGGTTTACAGGGAGGTTTGGAAAACTTACAAAATCAATCTTCAAATCTTTCGACATTACAAAATCAAGCTAATCAAGTATTACCGCTTGCTTCTACTTCTTTGACAGGATTGTCAAGTGGATTAACAGAAATACAGGGAGCAGTGACAAGTAAATTAGTTCCTGCTAGTCAGTCGATTGCATCAGGTGTAAATGCATATACTGCAGGTGTTGATAAAGTTTCTCAAGGTGCAAGTCAACTAAGTGAAAAGAATTCCACCTTGACAGGTAGTTTGAACCAATTAATTTCAGGCTCAACTACCTTGACACAAAAATCTTCTACCTTGACAGCAGGAGTTGGTCAATTAGTTGAAAAAACTCCAGAATTAGTGTCTGGTATTGAAAAATTATCAAATGGCTCCAATCAATTGAATCAAAAGAGTCAAGAATTGATAGCAGGAGTTGATAAATTGCAGTCAGGATCTAGTCAACTAGCTGACAAATCCAGTCAGTTAATTTCAGGTGCTTCTCAATTAGAAAGTGGTGCTAATAAATTGGCAGATGGATCTGGGAAATTAGCAGACGGTGGAACAAAGTTAACTTCTGGATTGGAAGGTTTACAGACAGGAGTTGCTTCTTTGGGACAAGGACTAAATAATGCTAGTGATCAGCTCAAATCAGCATCTACGGAATCTCAAAATGCAGAGATTTTATCAAATCCTCTCAGTCTTTCCAAAACAGACAATGATCAAGTTCCTGTAAATGGAGTTGCAATGGCTCCTTATATGATATCAGTTGCTCTTTTTGTTGCAGCAATATCAACGAATATGATTTTTGCGAAGTTGCCTTCAGGACGTCATCCAGAGAGCCGTTGGGCTTGGTTGAAATCTAGATCTGAAATAAATGGTATTATAGCTGTTTTAGCAGGAATTTTGGTATATGGAGGAGTTCATCTTATTGGTTTAACAGCAAATCATGAAATGAGAACCTTGTTCTTAATTATTATCGCAAGCTTAACATTTATGTCAATGGTAACTGCATTAACAACATGGAATAGCCGTATAGGAGCTTTCTTCTCACTTATTTTGCTTTTATTACAGTTGGCATCAAGTGCAGGTACTTATCCACTTGCCTTGACAAATGATTTCTTTAGAGCTATTAATCCCTGGTTACCAATGAGTTATTCAGTTTCGGGATTACGACAAACAATCTCTATGACAGGAAATATTCATCATCAAGTTATTTTCCTTGCTGTGACACTAGTACTGTTTATTGGTTTAGGTATGCTAGCCTATCAACCTCAGAAAATGGAAGAAGATTAAAAAAAATCGACCAACTGGTCGATTTTTTTATGTCTTAGATGACTTTCGTCTGTAATTATAGATTCCAAATAGTAAGAGAGAAGTAAAGGAACAGATTGCTCCAGTAATAAACCCATTTGGAATGAAGGAAAGTGTAATAGTTCCTTTCCCCTTGGGAACATCAACTTTCATAAATCCAGTTTGAGCTTGTTTAATTTCTACTTTCTTACCATCTTGGTAGGCAGACCAACCTTTGTCATAAGGAATGGTGAAAAAAATAGATGTATCTTGTTGGACATCATATCTAGCAAAAACCTTGTTTTTAGAAGTTGATACTGTTACAGGTTGCTCTTTAATTTTTTGAATGGCTTCAGTTAAAGTTTGGGTATCTAAACGATAGAAGGTAGGAGATTCAAATGATACTTGTGAATTTCCAGGGAAACTAACATTGATATTGAAATTTTTTTTCTCTTTTGTATAGCCTAGATTAAAGAAGGAGAAGACATTATCAGTTGTAAAAGTTTTCTTTTCTCCATTTACAAGGATGTCAACCTTTTTTTGTTTGTCATTAGAAAAGTGAAGGTTTGTGAAGGAAAGATAAACTTGACTGTTTTTTGGCACCTCAATTTGATACTGGATTGCTGCATCATCATTTGAAGAACTTGTAACACTAATCAAATCATCAGTATTTTCAGTTTTTTCATAAGATATTGGAGAAAAATAATCAAAATCGACGTTAGCAAGTTGATTTAAAAACGAGGTTTGGTTATCCAAAGTATGTTCATTGAACTTGACATCATTGTAAACAGATTGACTAGCAAAGGCAATCGGAAGAGAGAATTGATTTTCATATAGGGTAAGATTATCTTTTTGATAGATATCTTTAAAACCATACTTATCAATAAGTTTTTCTGAGATATTGTACTGAATTCCAAATAAACTATCAGCTAAAATACTATTATTGGCATATCGGAGATTGAGATTAGTACCAGAGGATTTAAATCCAAGTTTATCTAAAGTAGAGCTTGCTGAACGATTTCGAACAGATGAAAATTGAGAGATTCCATTATAGTTGAATTTCATACTGTCATTTCCTGTCTGAGTCTCTAGTTTCTCAGTACGAGTAAATTGATTTCCAATATATGTTGAGAAAAATTCCATAGCTGGGATATCTCGATTATATGCACTTCGAGAAGCAAAACCCCATTCTTTGGCAATTCCGTCCATTTGAGATGAAGCATTTAAACTTATTTCAACCATTATAAATAAAGAGATTAGAATGGCAAACAGATTCACAGAGATGAACTTTTTAATAACTGCAAGGAGTAAAAGAGAATAGACAACCAAAAATTCAAGAGTAAGCAGAATATTCAAATCTGTTAAAAAAGAATAATGTGATTTTAGATAGATAGTAGCTAAAAAACCTGATACTAGAAGAAAAAGCGAAACTAAAAAATTCCAGACTTTAAGTTCTCTAAGACGATTTAAGACTTCTGCTGCTGTGTAAATTAACAAGGTAGAGAAAATCCAAGCATAGCGATGTAAAAACATATTTGGAGTATGCATACCTTGCCAAAATAAATCAAGAGCTTCAAGATAAAAGCTTGCAATTAGAAATGTAAAGAGGATTGCATAGATAAGTTTCACGTGAAACTTAATGGATTTCATCGTAAAAAATAAAATGGTTAAAATAAAGGGAAGTAGTCCGACAAAAATCATTGGGATGGCCCCATACTTTGTTGTATCAAAGGAACCAACAAATTGCTTAGCAAAAAGATCAAGATACCAGCTACTTTCAGTTTGAAACTTTGTAACTTCAGTCAATTTTTCCCCATGTGTCTGTAAATCAAATAGAGTAGGAAGAGTCAGAATCAAACTAGCCATACCAGCTAAAAAGGAGGTCACAACAAAATCAAGAAAAGATGATTTTCGAGTCTTAAAGTCCCACGAAAGTTGACAGAGATACCAGAAAATAAGAAACACTGCTGTCATATAGCCAAAATAATAATTTTGAATAAACAAAATTGACAGACTTGTAAAGTACAATAGGAATTTCTTTTTAGTGATAAGTAGCTGTAAACCAGTGATAATTAAAGGAATTAAGATAAAAACATCTAGCCAGGTTTTGATCTCTAATTGACTGACAGAGAAACTCATCAGAGCATAGGAAGTAGATAAAGTTAGTTTTAAAGTCTTAGGAATCGATTGAAATAATTTATTTAAACTAAAGTAAGTTGACAGTCCAATCAATCCAAATTTTAAGAGAGTTGTCAGATAGACAGCATCTGGCATATTCGATAGATTAAAAAAGTAAACTAGAGGTGAGAGGAAACTTCCCAAGTAATAACTAGATAGGGCATAGAAATTTAGTCCGAGGCCACTTGTAAAGGTGTAAAATAGACTACCATTTCCATGTAGGATATTTCCTAAAGCTACATCAAAAATAACGTATTGATGAAAGCCATCTCCTAATAAAGGTGAAGTATCACTATTCCAGTAGATACCTTGAGAAAGATAGACCCCGAACATAATCATTAGGGGAATGATGAAAGAAATAAGATAGGTCCAATAGTTTCTGAAAAATGTTTTCATGTTACCTCATAGAATGTTAGAAAACTCAGTTGGTTAACCCAACTGAGTTTTAAAGTATTATTTAGTCTTTCCAAAGTTCTTTAACTTTTGCTTGTACTTCTGTATTTTCTAGGAATTCATCATAAGTTTCATCGATACGATCGATGACGCCATCTTTTGACAAGACAATAATGTGGTTAGCCAATGTTTGAATGAATTCATGGTCATGGCTGGCAAAAATGATAGATTCTTTGAAGCTTTTCAATCCATCGTTCAAACTTGAAATAGATTCCAAATCCAAGTGATTGGTTGGATCGTCAAGTACTAGAACATTTGATTTCAAAAGCATGAGTTTCGATAGCATGACACGAACTTTTTCTCCCCCTGACAAGACGTTGACAGGTTTGTTAACCTCATCTCCAGAGAAGAGCATACGGCCTAGGAAGCCACGTAGGAAAGTATTGTCATCTTCTTCTTTACTTGCAAATTGTCGCAACCAGTCAAGAATAGATTCACCCCCAGCAAAATCAGCTGAATTGTCTTTTGGTAAGTAAGAACGACTAGTTGTAACTCCCCACTTGACAGTTCCTTCATAGTCGATATCACCCATAATAGCACGGATGAGAGCAGTTGTTTGGATATCGTTTTGTCCGATAAGAGCTGTCTTGTCACCTGGACGCAAGATGAAGCTGATGTTGTCAAGAATAGTTTCGCCATCAATCTTGACAGATAGATTTTCTACTGTCAAGAGATCGTTACCGATTTCTCGTTCAGCTTTAAAGTTGATAAATGGATATTTACGACTAGATGGCACAATTTCTTCAAGTTCAATCTTATCAAGCATTTTTTTACGTGATGTTGCTTGTCTTGATTTAGAAGCATTAGCAGAGAATCGAGCAACGAATTCTTGGAGTTGCTTAATTTTTTCTTCTGCTTTTGCATTACGGTCTGATAGCAATTTAGCAGCAAGCTCAGAAGATTCTTTCCAGAAATCGTAGTTTCCGACATAGAGTTTGATTTTTCCAAAATCAAGGTCGGCCATGTGAGTACATACTTTGTTTAAGAAGTGACGGTCATGGGATACGACAATAACGGTATTATCAAAGTCAATCAAGAAATCTTCTAACCAAGTAATAGATTGGATGTCTAAACCGTTGGTTGGCTCGTCTAGGAGAAGAACATCTGGTTTACCAAACAAGGCTTTAGCAAGGAGAACTTTCACTTTATCTCCATTTGCTAGTTCACTCATATTTTGGTAATGAAGATCTTCAGGGATATTCAAGTTTTGCAAGAGTTGTGAAGCTTCACTCTCAGCTTCCCAACCACCTAGTTCAGCAAATTCTCCTTCAAGCTCAGCTGCACGAACTCCATCTTCATCAGTAAAGTCAGCTTTCATATAGATAGCATCTTTTTCTTTCATGATGTTGTATAGTTTTTCATTACCCATGATAACAACATCAATAACACGTTCATCCTCATAGTCAAAGTGATTTTGACGAAGCACAGAAAGACGTTCATCAGGTCCAAGAGAAACATGACCAGTTGTAGGTTCGATATCACCAGCTAAGATTTTTAAAAATGTTGATTTACCTGCACCGTTAGCACCAATTAAACCATAGGTGTTTCCTTCTGTAAATTTGATGTTGACCTCATCAAAAAGTTTGCGATCACTAAAACGTAGTGAAACATCAGATACTGTAAGCAATGTTTTTCTCCTATTATATGTAATACTCTAATTCTACTAGAAAATCAGCAAATATTCAAATTTTTATCTGTCAATTTTGTGTAAATTAGATTTACAGTGTTCTTTACACGAATCTGTAAATAGCAAGACTGATTTATTTTGATAAATTCCGGTTATTTCATTAAAAAAATGCTATAATTGAAGGGACCATATCGAAGGAGAATAAAATGACTAAACCCATTATTTTAACAGGAGACCGTCCAACAGGAAAATTGCATATTGGACATTATGTTGGAAGTCTCAAAAATCGAGTATTGTTGCAGGAAGAGGATAAGTATGATATGTTTGTGTTCCTGGCCGACCAACAAGCCTTGACAGATCATGCCAAAGATCCTCAAACCATTGTAGAGTCTATCGGAAATGTGGCTTTGGATTACCTTGCAGTTGGATTGGATCCAAGTAAATCAACTATCTTTATTCAAAGCCAGATTCCAGAGTTGGCTGAGTTGTCTATGTATTATATGAATCTAGTTTCATTAGCTCGTTTGGAGCGTAATCCAACTGTCAAGACAGAAATTGCTCAAAAAGGATTTGGAGAAAGCATTCCTACAGGATTCTTGGTTTACCCAATCGCTCAAGCAGCTGACATCACAGCTTTTAAGGCTAATTATGTTCCTGTTGGGACAGATCAGAAACCAATGATTGAGCAAACTCGCGAGATTGCTCGTTCTTTTAACAATGCATATAACTGTGATGTCTTGGTGGAACCGGAAGGTATTTATCCAGAAAATGAAAGAGCAGGGCGTTTACCTGGTTTAGATGGAAATGCTAAAATGTCTAAATCACTCAATAACGGTATTTATTTAGCTGATGATGCGGATACTTTGCGTAAAAAAGTAATGAGTATGTATACAGATCCAGATCATATTCGCGTTGAGGATCCAGGTAAAATTGAAGGAAATATGGTTTTCCATTATCTAGATGTTTTTGGTCGTCCAGAAGATGCTCAAGAAATTGCTGACATGAAAGAACACTATCAACGTGGTGGTCTTGGTGATGTGAAGACCAAGCGTTATCTACTTGAAATATTAGAACGTGAACTGGGTCCTATTCGTGAGCGCCGTATTGAATTTGCTAAGGATATGGGAGAAGTTTATAATATGCTTCAAAAAGGTAGTGAAAGAGCGCGTGAAGTTGCAGGTCAAACCCTATCTGAGGTTAAAGGAGCAATGGGTCTTCATTACTTTAATTAAGTGTATTTTACAAGAAACTATCATTTCTATGTCAAAGAAAAGATAGTTTTTTATTTACCCCTGTAACATTTGACAAATTTTTATAGAATGGTATGATAGATACAATATAAAAAGCGTCAAGCTCAAAAAGAAAGAAAAGAGGAAACTTCGAATGTCTAATTGGGACACTAAATTTTTGAAAAAAGGTTTTACCTTTGATGATGTATTGCTTATTCCAGCTGAAAGTCATGTGTTGCCTAACGATGCAGATTTAACAACTAAATTGGCAGATAATTTGACTTTAAATGTCCCAATTATTACCGCTGCTATGGACACAGTTACAGAGAGTCAAATGGCTATTGCTATTGCTCGTGCAGGTGGTCTCGGAGTTATCCATAAAAACATGTCAATTGCTCAACAAGCAGACGAGGTTCGCAAGGTAAAACGTTCTGAAAATGGTGTTATTATTGATCCGTTCTTCTTGACCCCTGAACATACAATTGCTGAAGCTGATGAGCTTATGGGACGTTACCGTATCAGTGGTGTTCCAGTTGTTGAAACACTTGAAAATCGTAAATTAGTTGGTATTTTGACAAACCGAGATCTTCGTTTTATTTCAGATTATAACCAACCAATCTCAAACCATATGACTAGTGAAAATCTTGTTACTGCTCCTGTGGGTACAGACCTTGCAACAGCTGAGAACATCCTTCAAGAACACCGTATTGAAAAGCTTCCCTTGGTAGATGAAGAAGGTCGTCTTTCTGGTTTGATTACGATTAAAGATATTGAAAAAGTAATTGAATTTCCAAATGCTGCTAAAGATGAGTTTGGACGTCTTCTAGTTGCTGGTGCGGTAGGTGTAACTTCTGATACTTTTGAACGTGCTGAAGCTCTTTTTGAAGCGGGCGCAGATGCAATTGTCATCGATACAGCACATGGACACTCAGCGGGTGTGCTTCGTAAAATCGCTGAAATCCGTGCTCATTTCCCGGATCGTACACTGATTGCTGGGAACATCGCTACTGCTGAAGGTGCGCGTGCCCTTTATGATGCAGGTGTTGACGTTGTTAAAGTCGGTATTGGCCCAGGTTCAATCTGTACAACTCGTGTGATTGCTGGTGTTGGTGTTCCTCAAGTAACAGCTATCTACGATGCAGCAGCTGTTGCACGTGAATATGGCAAAACGATTATCGCTGATGGCGGAATCAAGTATTCTGGAGATATTGTAAAAGCACTTGCTGCAGGTGGAAATGCTGTTATGCTTGGATCTATGTTTGCTGGGACTGATGAAGCTCCAGGAGAAACTGAAATTTTCCAAGGACGTAAATTCAAGACTTACCGTGGTATGGGTTCAATCGCTGCTATGAAGAAGGGTTCAAGCGACCGTTACTTCCAAGGTTCTATCAATGAAGCAAACAAACTCGTTCCAGAAGGAATTGAAGGTCGTGTTGCTTATAAAGGAGCGGCAGCTGATATCGTTTTCCAAATGATTGGTGGTATTCGATCTGGTATGGGTTACTGTGGTGCAGCTAGCCTTAAAGAACTACACGATAATGCTCAATTTATTGAAATGTCTGGTGCTGGTTTGAAAGAAAGCCATCCTCATGATGTACAAATTACTAATGAGGCACCAAATTATTCTATGTAAAAATATCGTAAAAGAACTCCCGTGAGAACAGGAGTTCTTTTACGATATTGTCAACTTCAATTTACAGTAACTTTACCATCCTGAATAGTGAATATACTTAGATTTTCTGGTAGATTCTGAAGATGATCTAAGCTGGTTGTTGTAATAAAGGTTTGGATTGAATGAGAAATCGTTTCTAATAATTTTAGTTGTCTAGTATTGTCAAGTTCGCTCATAACATCGTCAAGCAGTAATATAGGAGATTCTGTAGTAATACTTTCCATTAATTCGATTTCTGCTAATTTTATCGAGAGGACGAGACTACGATGTTGACCTTGACTTCCAAAACTAGCATCCATCCCATTTATATAAAAAGAAATGTCATCCCGATGAGGACCAACACCAGTGTTCTTTTTAAATAAATCTCTGGACCGACTTTTTTCTAAAGCAATTTTGAAAGATTCGGATAAGTATTCTTTGTCAGTTAGCTTGACAGAAGATTGATAGGTTATTGACAACTCTTCAATCTGATTAGATAATTCAAAATGTTTCTTATACCCAAAATACTCTAGTTTTTTTATGAAATCTAAACGGTGATTCATTACACGACATCCATAATCGACTAGCTGATCATCTAGTACTGAAAGGAAGGTTTCATCTATTTTTTGAGCTGATTTTAGATAAGTGTTCCTTTGTTTTAGGATGTGGTTATAATTGGTTAAATCTGATAAATAGATGGGCTTAATTTGCCCAAGCTCCATATCAATGAATTTTCGTCGAACCGAAGGTGCTCCTTTAATTAGTTGTAAATCTTCAGGAGCAAATAAGACAACATTCATGTGTCCGACATAATCTGAAAGTCGTGCCTGTTTTAAGTGATTAACTTTTGTTACACGGCCTTTTTGCGTTAGTTCAATTTCGAGAGGAATGGATCCCGTTTTTTTCTGAACAAGACCTGAAAGATGAAGTTGTTCCTCATCAAAATGAATGAGATTTTTATCTGTTCGAGTTCGATGACTACGTGTTAAGGCTAAAAAATAGATAGCCTCTAACATATTTGTTTTACCTTGTGCATTGCGTCCTAAAAAGACATTTAATTTAGGATTAAAGTCTATTTTCGTCTCTTTGTAGTTACGAAAAGTTTTGAGAGATAGGTGTTGTAGCCACATGATTATCTACCAGGGAATCGCGGAGCTTGTTTGCTTTTGGGTGATGAAGTAGGTTTAGAGTTGTCTTTTTTAATTCCTTTATTCATCTCCTTGACAAGTTTAGCGATTCGTTCTTTTTCAACTTTATCAGCTTGGTATTCCTCTTGCTCCTCAGAAGTAGGTTGTGTCAACAAGATGTCAATATTCATGTCAGGGATGTCAATTTTATCTCCGATACGAAGTTTTTTACCACGACGACTCTCTAATTCCCCATTAAAGTAAACAGAATGTTCAGAGAGAAATGATTTGATAGCTCCGCCACTATGTGTAATTCCAAGTTCTTTGAGTAGTGCTTGGAGGGTAATAAATTCTTCAAATAATTTGTATTCCATAATTCACCTCAATCTTTGGTATTATATCATATTTTCCTAAAAATAGTGAGAGAAACAGGGAGGAATGTAAGCGATTTTTATTTCAAAAGTGTTACAGAGAACAAGAAAATTTCAGGTTTTCGTGATATAATAGAAGTCTGTATATAAGGAGGTAAATCATGGAGTTAGTGCATGGAATTTCAACACATTTTATCCAATCAAAAAAGTTTAAAACGAACAAAATCACCGTGCGTTTTACCGCTCCATTATCTCTTGATACGATTGCAGGTCGCATGTTGAGTGCGAGTATGCTAGAGACTGCTAATCAGATGTACCCCACTTCTCAAGATTTGAGAAAACATTTGGCCAATCTATACGGTACAGATATGTCAACCAATTGTTTCAGAAGAGGGCAAAGTCATATTGTAGAATTGACATTTACCTATGTTCGTGATGAGTTTTTAAGTAGGAAAAATGTTCTAACTTCTCAGGTTTTGGAACTAGTAAAAGAAACTCTTTTTTCACCCATGCTAGTTGATGATGGATTTGATCCGTCCTTATTTGAAATTGAGAAAAAGCAATTGCTAGCAAGTTTAGCAGCTGATATGGATGATTCTTTTTATTTCGCACATAAAGAATTGGATAAATTATTTTTTTATGATGAACGTATCCAATTGGAATATAGTGATTTGCGAAATCGTATTTTAGCTGAAACTCCACAAAGTTCTTATTCTTGTTTTAAAGAATTTTTGGCCAATGATCGAATAGATTTCTTTTTCCTAGGTGATTTTAATGAGATCGAAATTCAAAATGTATTAGAATCATTTGACTTTAAAGGTCGAGAAGGAGATGTGAAGGTTCAGTATTGTCAACCTTATTCCAATATACTTCAGGAAGGTATGGTTCGGAAAAATGTGGGACAATCCATTTTGGAATTAGGCTATCATTGCCCTTCTGAATATGGTGATGAGCAACATTTACCCATGATTGTAATGAATGGTTTACTTGGTGGATTTGCTCACTCTAAATTATTTACAAATGTACGTGAAAATGCTGGATTGGCTTACACTATTTCAAGTCAGTTCGATGTGTTTAGTGGATTCTTGAGGATGTATGCTGGTATCAATCGAGAAAATCGAAACCAGACTCGTAAAATGATGAATAATCAACTTCTTGATTTAAAAAAAGGATATTTTACAGAGCTTGAGCTAGAGCAGACCAAGGAAATGATTCGTCGGTCTTTGTTACTTTCTCAAGATAATCAAAGTTCATTGATTGAACGTGCTTATCAAAATGCTTTACTTGGGAAATCTTCAGCAGACTTTAAAGGTTGGATTGCAAAACTCGAGCAAGTTGACAAAGATGCTATTTGTAGAGCAGCTAATAATGTGAAACTACAGGCGATTTACTTTATGGAAGGAATAGAATGACAAAGGTTGTTTTTGAAGAAAAATACTATCCAGCTGTAAAAGAAATGGTTTATCGAACTCGTTTGTCAAATGGATTGACAGTTGCTCTTTTGCCTAAAAAGGAATTTAAAGAGGTTTACGGGAGTGTAACTGTACAGTTTGGTTCGGTAGATATGCTTGTCACAGAAGTTGACGGAGATGTAAAAGAATATCCTGCAGGAATTGCTCATTTTCTTGAACATAAATTATTTGAAAGAGAAGATTCTGGTGATTTGATGTCGGCTTTTACGAGTCTAGGTGCAGATAGTAATGCCTTTACAAGTTTTACAAAAACAAGTTATCTTTTTTCAGCAACGGATCATTTTTTAGAAAATTTAGACTTACTTGATGAATTGGTAACATCAGCACACTTTACTGAAGATTCTATTTTAAGAGAGCAGGATATTATTCAGCAAGAACGAGAAATGTATCAAGATGATCCAGATTCGTGTTTATTCTTTTCAACTTTAGCGAATTTGTATCCTGGAACACCTTTAGCAACTGATATAGTTGGTAGTGAGGAGTCCATTTCCCAAATCAATCTAATTAATTTGAAAGACAATTTTACAAGGTTTTACAAGCCTGTAAACATGTCTCTGTTTTTAGTTGGCAATTTTGAAGTGGAGCAAGTACAGGACTATTTTGAAAGAAAAGAATTGAAAGATTTAGATGTTCAGGGAGTGGTAAGAGAAAAAATTGTTTTACAGGATGTAAAGCAAACAGAAAGTATGAGAATGGAAGTATCTTCTCCCAAACTAGCGATTGGGATTAGAGGGAAGCGAGAAGTTGCTGAGACGGATTGCTATCGACATCATATTTTATTAAAATTATTGTTTACAATGATGTTTTGTTGGACCTCGGATCGTTTTCAAAAATTATATGAATCAGGTAAAATAGATGCTTCTTTATCTCTTGAAATTGAAGTAACAAGTCGCTTTCATTTTGTCATATTGACAATGGATACAAAAGAGCCAGTTGCTTTATCTCATCAGTTTAGGAAAGCTATTTGTAATTTTGCAAAGGATTTAGATATTACAGAGGATCATTTAGATATTATAAAAAGAGAGATGTTTGGAGAATTTTTTAGTAGCATGAACTCTCTTGAATTTATTGCAACGCAATATGATGCTTTTGAAAATGGTGAGACAATTTTTGATTTGCCGAAAATTTTACAGGAAATTACTTTAGAGGATGTCCTTGATGCTGGACACCATTTAATAGATGATGGTGATATAGTTGATTTTACAATATTTCCATCGTAGTAACCTATCATAGTAGACACTAGAAAGAAGGGATGACAAGTATGAGGAAAAAAACAATTGGTGAGGTTTTACGATTAGCTAGAATCAATCAGGGATTGAGTTTAGATGAATTGCAGAAAAAAACAGAAATTCAGTTGGATATGTTGGAGGCAATGGAAGCTGATGATTTTGATCAACTTCCTAGTCCATTTTATGCTCGTTCTTTTTTACGAAAGTATGCGTGGGCAGTTGAGCTAGATGAGAGAATTGTCTTGGATGCTTATGATTCTGGTAGCATGATTACTTATGAGGAAGTAGATGTTGATCAAGAGGAGTTAACAGGCAGGAGACGTTCAAGTAAGAAAAATAGGACATCATTTTTACCTTTATTTTACTTTATACTCTTTGCCCTATCGATTGTCATTTTTGTGACTTACTATGTTTGGAACTATATTCAAACTCAACCTGAGCGTTCATCTGCGTCTAGTTATAGTGTAGTCCAAGCAACAAGCTCGACTAGTTCTGTAACTCCATCCTCAAGCAGTAGCTCATCTAGTAGTTCTTCGAATATGGAACCAGCTATAACGGTATCAGGTGAAGGAAATATAGTAGAAGTTGCTTATAAAACGAGCAAGGAAACTGCAAAATTACAATTATCAGTCTCAGATGCTAGAAGTTGGGTTAGTGTTTCAGAAAGTGATCTTGAGGGTGGTGTGACCTTATCACAGGATAATAAAAGTGCGGAGACAACAGTTTCAACAAAAAATCCTGTGACCATTACCTTAGGTGTTGTTAAAGGAGTTACCTTAACAGTAGATAATCAGACTGTTGACTTATCGAAATTAACAGCTCAGACTGGAAAAATCACTCTAACCTTTACTAAAAATTAAGGAAAAACGAATGAAAAAAGAACAAATTCCAAATCTCTTAACAATAGGTCGAATTCTTTTTATACCTATTTTTATCTTTATTTTAACGATAGGGAATTCGCTAGAGAGTCATATAGTAGCAGCTATTATCTTTGCTATTGCCAGTATTACCGACTATTTAGATGGATATTTAGCTCGTAAATGGAGTGTGGTTAGCAACTTTGGGAAGTTTGCAGATCCAATGGCGGATAAGTTGCTAGTTATGTCGGCTTTTATCATGTTGATTGAGTTGGGTATGGCTCCGGCTTGGATTGTTGCAGTAATCATCTGTCGTGAGTTGGCTGTGACAGGTTTAAGACTTTTATTGGTTGAAACTGGTGGAACAGTTTTAGCAGCAGCCATGCCTGGAAAAATTAAAACTTTTAGTCAGATGTTTGCCATTATTTTCTTGCTATTACATTGGACTTTGCTTGGTCAAGTTCTACTTTATGTAGCCTTGTTTTTCACTATCTACTCTGGCTATGATTATTTCAAGGGTAGTGCCTATGTATTTAAAGGGACATTTGGTTCGAAATGAAATCAGTAATTGATGTAAAAAATCTTTCTTTTCGCTATAAGGAAAGTCAGGAATACTATGATGTGAAGGATATTACGTTTCACGTGAAACGTGGAGAATGGCTTTCGATTGTGGGGCATAATGGTAGTGGTAAATCAACTACTGTCCGATTAATTGATGGCTTATTGGAAGCGGAGTCTGGAGAGATTGTAATAGATGGCCAACGGCTGACTGAGGAAAATGTTTGGAATATACGTCGTCAAATCGGTATGGTTTTTCAAAATCCAGATAATCAATTTGTTGGAGCGACTGTTGAAGATGATGTTGCCTTTGGTTTGGAAAATCAAGGTCTTTCTCGTCAAGAAATGAAAAAGAGAGTGGAAGAAGCTCTGGATTTGGTTGGCATGTTGGACTTTAAAAAGAGAGAGCCGGCGCGTCTATCAGGTGGCCAAAAGCAACGTGTAGCTATTGCAGGTGTCGTAGCCCTAAGACCAGCTATTTTAATCTTAGATGAAGCAACAAGTATGTTGGATCCTGAGGGGCGTAGAGAACTGATTGAGACAGTAAAAGAAATTCGAAAAGACTATGATATGACGGTCATTTCCATCACACATGATTTGGAAGAAGTTGCCATGAGTGACCGCGTATTGATCATGAAAAAAGGGGAAATTGAATCAACTAGTAGTCCAAGGGAGCTTTTCTCTCGAAATGATTTGGATCAAATTGGATTAGACGATCCTTTTGCTAATCAATTAAAACATTCTTTGAGCCAGAATGGCTATGATTTACCTGAAAATTATTTGACAGAAAGTGAGCTAGAGGATAAGCTATGGGAATTGCTCTAGAAAATGTGAATTTTACCTATCAAGAAGGGACTCCCCTAGCTTCAACAGCTTTGTCGGATGTTTCTTTGACGATTGAAGATGGTTCTTATACGGCTTTAATTGGACACACAGGTAGTGGTAAATCAACTATTTTACAACTCTTAAATGGTTTATTGGTGCCAAGTCAAGGGAGCGTAAGAGTTTTTGACACCTTAATCACCTCGACTTCTAAAAATAAAGATATTCGTCAAATTAGAAAACAGGTTGGCTTGGTATTTCAGTTTGCTGAAAATCAGATCTTTGAAGAAACGGTTTTGAAAGATGTTGCTTTTGGACCGCAAAATTTTGGAGTTTCTGAAGAAGATGCGGAGCAGATTGCACGTAAGAAACTGGCTCTTGTTGGAATTGATGAATCACTTTTTGATCGTAGTCCGTTTGAGCTGTCAGGTGGACAAATGAGACGTGTTGCCATTGCAGGTATACTTGCCATGGAGCCAGCTATATTAGTCTTAGATGAACCCACAGCAGGCCTGGACCCTCTGGGAAGAAAAGAGTTGATGAATTTGTTCAAAAAACTCCACCAGTCAGGGATGACCATTGTCTTGGTGACGCATTTGATGGATGATGTTGCTGAATATGCGAATCAAGTCTATGTGATGGAAAAGGGAAGTTTAGTTAAGGGTGGTAAACCAAGTGATGTCTTTCAAGATGTTGTCTTTATGGAAGAAGTGCAGCTGGGAGTACCTAAAATTACAGCCTTTTGTAAACGATTGGCTGATAGAGGCGTGTCATTTAAACGATTACCGATTAAGATAGAGGAGTTCAAGGAGTCGCTAAATGGATAGTATGATTTTGGGGCGTTATATCCCAGGGGATTCGATTGTTCACCGATTGGATCCGCGTAGTAAATTACTTGCTATGATGCTACTGATTTTGATCGTTTTTTGGGCTAATAATCCTTTGACGAATCTAATTCTTTTTATAGCGACAGGGATATTTATTGCCTTGTCAGGAATATCTCTTTCATTTTTTATTCAGGGCTTGAAATCTATGTTTTTCTTGATTGCCTTCACAACTATTTTTCAACTATTTTTCATTTCTAATGGGAATGTTTTATTTGAGTTTTCGTTTGTGAGAATCACAGATTATGCTTTGCAACAAGCTGGGATTATTTTTTGTCGCTTTGTATTGATTATTTTCTATTCAACTTTGCTAACCTTAACGACCATGCCCTTAAGTTTGGCATCAGCTGTCGAAGCTCTATTAGCGCCTTTAAAGCGTGTGAAAGTTCCAGTTCATGAAATTGGTTTGATGCTGTCTATGAGTTTGCGTTTTGTCCCAACCTTGATGGATGATACGACGCGGATTATGAATGCACAGAAAGCGCGTGGAGTGGATTTTGGTGAAGGAAACATTGTTCAAAAGGTGAAGGCGATGATTCCCATATTGATTCCTCTTTTTGCGACAAGTTTAAAACGTGCGGATTCCTTGGCTATCGCCATGGAAGCGCGTGGTTATCAGGGGGGAAAAGGCAGAAGTCAATACCGACAACTGAAATGGACTCGAAAGGATACGCTGACCATTCTTGTTATTATCGTACTTGGTTGTTGCTTATTTTTCTTAAAATCTTAGTAGCTTTCCGGAATTGATAAAAAGTTACTGTAACAGTTTTTGATATAAAGGTAGGGATATGAACCGTTTTAAAAAATCAAAATATGTCATTATTGTTTTTGTCACTGTTCTGCTTGTGTCAGCTCTCTTAGCGACGACTTATTCAAGTACAATTGTGACAAAATTAGGAGATGGAATCTCATTGGTTGATAGAGTTGTACAAAAACCTTTTCAGTGGTTTGATTCTGTCAAATCAGATTTGGCTCATTTGACACAAACTTATAATGAAAATGAAAGTTTGAAGAAACAGATTTACCAATTAGAAGTTAAATCAAATGAGGCGGAAAGTTTGAAGACAGAAAATGAACAATTGCGCCAATTGCTTGATATGAAGTCCAAGTTGCAAGCTACAAAGACCTTAGCAGCAGATGTCATTATGCGTTCTCCGGTATCTTGGAAGCAGGAATTGACCTTGAATGTAGGCAAATCAAAAGGGGCTTCTGAAAATATGTTAGCCATTGCAAATGGTGGTTTGATTGGGAGTGTTTCAAAAGTAGAGGAGAATTCTACTATGGTCAACCTTCTGACAAATACGGAAAATGCTGATAAGATTTCTGTTAAAATTCAACATGGTTCTACTACAATTTATGGGATTATTGTTGGCTATGACAAGGAAAATGAAGTTCTTAAAATCAGCCAATTAAATAGTAGTAGCGATATTAGTGCGGGTGATAAGGTGACCACTGGTGGATTAGGAAACTTTAACGTTGCTGATATTCCTGTTGGTGAAGTGGTTACCACAACGCATAGTACGGACTACTTGGCACGAGAAGTAACTGTTAAATTGAGTGCAGATACTCATAATGTAAGTGTGATAGAATTAGTGGAGAATTCATAATGAGACAGTTGAAGCGGGTCGGAGTATTTTTATTGCTTCCTTTCTTTGTTCTAATTGATGCTCATATTAGTCAACTTCTGGGCTCATTTTTTCCCCACGAGCAGTTGGTTAGTCATTTTCTATTTTTGTTTCTCTTATTTGAGACGATTGAAGTATCAGAGTACTTCTACTTAGCTTATTGTTTTGTAGTTGGTTTGATTTATGATATTTACTTTTTCCACTTGATAGGGATTGCGACTCTGTTATTCGTCTTGTTGGGGGTATTTCTTCATAAATTTAATAGCGTTATTTTATTGAATCGTTGGACGAGAATGTTGGCAATTATTGTCATGACTTTTCTATTTGAGATGGGAGCTTATATACTTGCATTAGTGGTAGGTTTAACTGTGGATAGTATGTCTTTATTTATAGTCTATAGTTTAGTGCCATCAATGATTTTGAACCTTATATGGATGATTATTTTTCAGTTTATTTTTGAAAAATTTTATCTATAAGAAAGACACAAAAATGTAACAAAGGCGTAATATTCATTAGGCCTTTTTTTGGTATACTAGTAATGTCTTTAAAAGAAGGAGTATCTACGAACTATGAAGAAAAAAATCTTAGCTTCACTTTTACTAAGTACAGTAATGGTTTCTCAAGCAGCTGTTTTAACAACTGCGCATGCAGAAACTACTGATGACAAAATTACTGCTCAAGATAAAAAAATTAGTAACTTAACAGCACAACAACAAGAAGCTCAACAACAAGTTGATCAAATTCAGGAGCAAGTATCTGCTATTCAAACAGAGCAATCAAACTTGCAATCTGAAAATGATAGACTACAAGCAGAATCTAAAAAGCTTGAGGGCGAAATTACAGAACTTTCTAAGAATATTGTATCTCGTAATGATTCATTGCAAAAACAAGCTCGTAGTGCTCAAACAAATGGGGCTGCAACAAATTACATCAATACAGTTGTGAATTCAAAATCAATTACAGAAGCTATTTCACGTGTTGCTGCAATGAGTGAAATCGTGTCTGCAAACAACAAGATGTTGGAACAACAAAAAGCAGATAAACAAGCTATTTCTGAAAAACAAGTAGCAAACAATGATGCAATTAATACAGTTATTGCAAATCAGCAAAAACTAGCTGATGATGCTCAATCATTAACTACAAAACAAGCAGAGTTGAAAGCTGCAGAATTGAATCTTGCTGCTGAAAAGGCTACTGCAGAGGATGAAAAAGCAAGTTTACTTGAGAAAAAAGCTGCAGCAGAAGCAGAAGCTAAAGCAGCTGCAGAAGCAGAAGCAGCTTATAAAGCTAAACAAGCAAGTCAACAACAAACAGTAGCTGCTTCTGGAAATACAACTTTTACAGCAGAAGTTCAAGCAGTATCTACTACTGCTTCATCAAGTTCATCTGAGTCAAGTTCGTCTGAATCATCTTCAAGCAGTGCTTCAGTAGAATCAACAAGCTACACTCCTGCACCAGTGAAACAACGTCCAACATACAGTACAAATGCTTCAAGTTATCCAGTTGGTGAGTGTACATGGGGAGCTAAAACATTGGCACCTTGGGCTGGAGATTACTGGGGTAATGGAGCACAATGGGCTACAAGTGCAGCTGCAGCAGGATTCCGTACAGGATCTACACCTCAAGTTGGTGCCATTGCATGTTGGAATGATGGTGGATATGGACACGTAGCTGTGGTTACTGCTGTTTCATCATCAACAAGTATCCAAGTATCTGAATCAAACTATGGTGGAAACCGTACACTCGGAAATAAACGTGGATGGTTCAATCCTACTACAACTTCAGAAGGTTTTGTAACATACATTTATCCAAACTAATGAATGAAACGAAGAGGCTCGATTTGAGTCTCTTTTATGATTTATATAGTTAACTTACTTTAGAAATCTACTAAAATTACTTGAAAATATTGAAAAAGTATGGTAAAATAAAACTTGTCGTGTGAACGATAATACTCATTCTTGATGAATTGTGAAACAGTTGCCTTTAGGTCGTTTTGCGAGTTGAAGTCAAGAAGAGGAAAAAACAAAAAGGAGAAATACTCATGGCAGTAATTTCAATGAAACAACTTCTTGAGGCTGGTGTTCACTTTGGTCACCAAACTCGTCGCTGGAACCCTAAGATGGCTAAGTACATCTTCACTGAACGTAACGGAATCCACGTTATCGACTTGCAACAAACTGTAAAATACGCTGACCAAGCTTACAATTTCATGCGTGATGCAGCAGCTAACGATGCAGTTGTATTGTTCGTTGGTACTAAGAAACAAGCAGCTGATGCAGTTGCTGAAGAAGCAGTACGTTCAGGTCAATACTTCATCAACCACCGTTGGTTGGGTGGAACTCTTACAAACTGGGGAACAATCCAAAAACGTATCGCTCGTTTGAAAGAAATCAAACGTATGGAAGAAGATGGGACTTTTGAAGTTCTTCCTAAGAAAGAAGTTGCACTTCTTAACAAACAACGTGCACGTCTTGAAAAATTCTTGGGTGGTATCGAAGATATGCCTCGTATCCCAGATGTTATGTACGTAGTTGACCCACATAAAGAGCAAATCGCTGTTAAAGAAGCTAAAAAATTGGGAATCCCAGTTGTAGCGATGGTTGACACAAACACTGATCCAGATGATATCGATGTAATCATCCCAGCTAACGATGATGCTATCCGCGCTGTTAAATTGATCACAGCTAAATTGGCTGACGCTATCATCGAAGGACGTCAAGGTGAAGATGCAGCAGCAGTTGAAGCAGAATTTGCAGCTTCTGAAGCTCAAGCAGATTCAATTGAAGAAATCGTTGAAGTTGTAGAAGGCGACAACGCTTAATTTATACAAATAGTAATTACCTAGGAGGGCGGGGCTTAGCCCGGCTCTCCTATTTTTAAAAAATATAGGAGAATCAAAATGGCAGAAATTACAGCTAAACTTGTAAAAGAGTTGCGTGAAAAATCTGGTGCCGGAGTTATGGACGCTAAAAAAGCGCTTGTAGAAACAGACGGTGACATCGAAAAAGCGATTGAATTGCTTCGTGAAAAAGGTATGGCTAAGGCAGCTAAGAAGGCTGACCGTGTTGCTGCAGAAGGTTTGACTGGTGTTTACGTTAACGGTAACGTTGGAGCAGTAGTTGAAGTAAATGCTGAAACTGACTTCGTTGCGAAAAACGCTCAATTCGTTGAATTGGTAAATACTACAGCTAAAGTAATTGCTGAAGGAAAACCAGCGAACAACGAAGAAGCTCTTGCTTTGACAATGCCTTCAGGTGAAACTCTTGAAGCTGCATATGTATCTGCAACAGCTACAATCGGTGAAAAAATTTCATTCCGTCGTTTTGCTTTGCTTGAAAAAACAGATGCACAACACTTTGGAGCTTACCAACATAACGGTGGACGTATCGGTGTTATTTCAGTTGTTGAAGGTGGAGACGAAGCACTTGCTAAACAATTGTCAATGCACATCGCAGCGATGAAACCAACAGTTCTTTCTTATAAAGAATTGGATGAGCAATTCGTTAAAGATGAGTTGGCACAATTGAACCACGTAATCGACCAGGACAACGAAAGCCGTGCAATGGTTAACAAACCAGCTCTTCCACACTTGAAGTATGGATCAAAATCTCAATTGACTGATGAAGTGATCGCTCAAGCTGAAGCTGACATCAAAGCTGAATTGGCTGCAGAAGGCAAACCTGAAAAAATCTGGGATAAAATCATCCCAGGTAAAATGGATCGCTTCATGCTTGACAACACTAAAGTTGACCAAGCTTATACACTTCTTGCACAAGTCTATATCATGGATGACAGCAAGACAGTTGAAGCATACCTTGAATCAGTTAACGCTTCAGTAGTTGAGTTCGCTCGCTTTGAAGTCGGTGAAGGTATCGAGAAAGCTGCAAATGACTTTGAAGCTGAAGTTGCAGCTACAATGGCAGCAGCCTTGAATAACTAATAATAAAAAGGAAGCCAAATTGCTTCCTTTTTTGGCTCTTTGTCAACTGTAGTGGGTTGAAGTCAGCTAAGATCGAGAAAGGACAAAATTCGTCCTTTCTTTTTTGATGTTTAGAGCTATAAAAATCCTTTTTTTGAAGTTTTCAAAGTTCCGAAATCCAAAGGCGTTTCGTTTGATAAGTTTGATGAGATTATTGGTCGCTTCCAATTTTGCGTTGGAATAAGGTAATTGAAGAGCGTTGATGATTTTCTCTTTGTTCTTTAGAAAGGTTTTAAAGACAGTCTGAAAAATAGGATGAACCTGCTTCAGATTGTCCTCAATGAGTCCGAAAAATTTCTCAGGGTCTTTGTTCTGAAAGTGAAAAAGCAAGAGCTGATAGATCTGATAGTGGTGTTTCAAGTCTTCTGAATAGCTCAAAAGCTTGTCTAGAATCTCTTTATTGGTCAAGTGAATACGAAAAGTAGGACGATAAAAACGTTTATCGCTGAGTTTTCGACTATCCTGTTGGATGAGCTTCCAGTAACGCTTGATAGCCTTGTATTCATGGGATTTTCGCTCAAACTGATTCATGATTTGGACACGCACACGACTCATAGCACGGCTGAGATGTTGGATAATATGGAAACGATCCAACACGATTTTAGCGTTTGGAAAAAGCTGTTTAGCCAAGTCATAGTAAGGACTAAACATATCCATCGTAATGATTTTCACTCGACATCGAACGACTCTATCATATTTAAGAAAGTGATTTCGAATGATAGCCTGTGTTCTGCCTTCAAGAACAGTGATGATATTGAGATTATCAAAATCTTGAGCAATGAAACTCATCTTTCCCTTTGTAAAGGAGTACTCGTCCCATGACATAATTTCAGGAAGACGAGAAAAATCATGCTTAAAACGGAAGTCATTGAGCTTGCGAATGACAGTTGAAGTTGAAATGGACAGCTGATGAGCAATATCGGTCATAGAAGTTTTTTCAATCAGCTTCTGAGCAATTTTTTGGTTGATGATACGAGGGATTTGATGATTCTTCTTGACGAGAGGAGTCTCAGCCACCATCATTTTCAAGCACTGATAGCACTTGAATCGACGCTTTCTAAGGAGAATTCTAGTAGGCATACCGGTCGTTTTGAGGTAAGGAATCTTAGACGGTTTTTGAAAGTCATATTTCTTCATTTGACTTCCACAATTAGGACAAGATGGAGCCTTATAATCCAATTTAGCGATGATTTCCTTGTGTGTATCCCTATTGGTGATATCTAGAATCTTGATATTTGGATCTTTGATATCGAGCAGTTTTGTGATAAAATGTAATTGTTCCATATGAATCTTTCTAATGAGTTGTTTTGTCGCTTTTCATTATAGGTCATATGGGACTTTTTTTCTACAACAAAATAGCTCCATAATATCTATAGGGGATTTACCCACTACAAATATTATAGAGCCCCTTTTTTCTATGCAGTCGATCTTTATAGGGGGGATGTTCCAACTTTTAAGGTATAAATAAAAAGCCCTATAATAAGGGCTAAGTGTATTTAGGAGACTACACTTCAAATTCATAGAGTGCTGTAGAGAGATAACGTTCACCGTTATCTGGTGCTAGAGCAAGAACTTTTTTACCTGTACCTAATTTCTTGGCAACTTCAATGGCTCCGTAAATAGCTGCAGCTGAAGAAATACCAACAAGGAATCCTTCTTTTCCACCAATTTCACGGCCGAGTGAGAGAGCGTCGTCTGATGTTACACGAACGATACCATCATAGGCATTTGTATCAAGTGTATCAGGAATAAATCCAGCTGAGATACCTTGAATTTTGTGAGGGCCAGGTTTTTCACCAGACAGAATAGCAGATTCATCTGCTTCTACTGCAAAAACTTGAATGCTTGAATTTGCTGTTTTGAGTGCATGAGAAACACCAGAAATTGTTCCACCAGTACCCACTCCAGCAACAAAGGCATCTAATCCATCTTTACCGAAAGCAGCTAGTATCTCAGCTCCTGTTGTTCTTTCGTGCACTTCTGGATTAGCTGGATTGTCAAATTGAAGAGGAAGAAAACCATCACGTTCAGCAGCGATTTCTTGTGCTTTAGCAATAGCGCCTTTCATTCCCTCACTACCAGGAGTTAGGACGAGTTCAGCACCATAAGCTTGAATAATCTTACGTCGTTCTACACTCATAGTTTCAGGCATAACGATGACGACTTTATACCCTTTAGCAGCACCTACCCATGAAAGTCCAATACCAGTGTTTCCACTTGTTGCTTCAACAATTGTAGAACCTGGTTTCAGAATACCGTCTTGTTCAGCTTTTTCAATCATACTAAGAGCAATACGATCTTTTACAGAAGAACCAGGGTTGAATGCTTCAAGCTTTACATAGACATCCGCAGCCCCTTCTGGCACGATGTTGTTGAGTTTAACAATCGGAGTTTGGCCGATTAGTTCAGTAATGTTGTTATAAATAGACATATGAATACCTCTTTGTATAAGATATTTCTAGTATAACGCTATCTATACTATTTGTAAAATATAGAAATCCTATCGAAGTGATAGGATTTTTTTATATCAAAGATCTAAGCCATTAATTTTTAAGCGATTGTGATAAGCTAATTCAAATAAATAGGTATAAAGTGGAACGATATCCGTTTTCTTAGGGAATTCAAATTTATGAGCACTAAAATGCTCATTATGCGCTTTTAGAAAGACATTTTCTAAATAAGTAATAGTAATTTCACTATCATCTATTCCTGCTCCTGCAGTTTCCATTTCAACGTTAATAATGTTCATTAAAAAGATTGATTTAATGGACATCTTGCGACCAGTAGCGCCTTGTTTATCTGTAAAGATAATACGGATATTTGTAAATATAATTGAGTCACGAACCAGTTTATATCCACTTTGAATTTCTTCATTTTCTAGTAAATATTGTCCATATTCTTTGATAAGAGTTTCTTTGTTTTGTTCGCTAAAGTTACCAGCGAGTCCTTGAATGAATTTACCAAATGCCATATTTTTCTCCTTTATTTACACTAAGTTTACAGAAACTTCAACTTCTCGTAAACCTTGATCAGTTAAAGTAACTTTTCCATTAAAAAACTCTACAAGTGAAGCTTTAATATTTTCTTTTTCTTCTTTATCAACATAAATCATCGTATCGACTTGATCTGTAAAGTTTGTCTCAAGTTCCATGAGATTATGTTCCTTAAGAAAGTTACTGTACTCTTGGTACTGAGTGTAAGACATTTGTATGGCAATGCCCGCCTGTTCCTTTATTTCAATGATGCCAATTTCTTTGACGGCTAAGGCAACACTACCGGCGTATGCACGAATCAATCCTCCAGCGCCTAGCTTAATGCCTCCAAAATAGCGTGTCACTACTACACAGACATTAGTAAGATTGTGATTTTCTAGTACCCCAAGCATGGGAACGCCAGCAGTACCACTGGGCTCACCATCATCACTTGTACGTTTGATTTCACTACGTTCTCCAATAATGAAGGCAGAACAGTTATGCGTAGCTTTGTAGTGTTCTTTTTTGATGGCTGCAATGAAATTACGAGCCTCTTCTTCACTATAAACGCGCTTGGCATGACAGATAAAGCGAGATTTTTTGATTTCTTCTTGGACTTGTCCGTCCTCTTTAATTGTTCTAAATTCCATAATTTAATTGTACTAAAAAATGATCTAAAGTGCTAGGTTTTTACGAATAAAGAAGTATGAAAATAAATCCAAATTATATCGGTCGTTTGTTTACGGAGAATGAATTATCAGAAGAGGATCGTCAGTTGGCGGAGAAACTTCCAGCAATGAGAAAGGAGAAAGGGAAACTTTTCTGTCAACGTTGTAATAGTCCTATTCTAGAAGAATGGTCTTTACCCATCGGTGCTTACTATTGTAGGGAGTGTTTGCTGATGAAGCGAGTCAGGAGTGATCAAGCTTTATACTATTTTCCGCAGGAGGATTTTCCGAAGCAAGATGTTCTTAAATGGTGCGGTCAATTAACTCCTTTTCAAGAAAAAGTATCAGAAGGATTGCTTCAAGCGGTAGAAAAGCAAGAGCCAACCTTGGTTCACGCTGTAACAGGAGCTGGAAAGACAGAGATGATTTACCAAGTTGTGGCCAAAGTGATTGATAAAGGTGGTGCAGTTTGTTTGGCCAGCCCTAGAATTGATGTGTGTTTGGAACTGTATAAACGATTGCAAGATGATTTTGCTTGCGATATATCTTTACTACACGGAGAATCGGATCCCTATTTTCGTACACCTTTAGTTGTAGCAACCACTCACCAACTATTAAAGTTTTATCAAGCTTTTGATTTGCTGATAGTGGATGAAGTAGATGCCTTTCCTTATGTTGACAATCCTACGCTTTACTACGCTGTCAAGAATAGTGTAAAGGAAAATGGCTTGAGAATTTTTTTAACAGCGACTTCTACCGATGAGTTAGATAGGAAGGTCCGTTTAGGGGAATTAAAACGATTGAGCTTGCCAAGACGATTCCATGGAAATCCTTTGATTATTCCTAAGCCTGTCTGGTTATCGGATTTTAATCACTGTTTAGAGAAAAATAGGTTGTCACCAAAGTTAAAGTCCTATATTGAGAAGCAGAGAAAGACAGCTTATCCGTTACTCATTTTTGCTTCAGAGATTAAGAAAGGGGAACAGTTAAAAGAAATCTTACAGGAGCAATTTCCAAACGAGAAAATTGGCTTTGTATCTTCTATCACAGAAAATCGATTAGAGCAGGTACAAGCATTTCGAGATAGAGAACTGACAATACTTATCAGTACGACGATATTGGAGCGTGGAGTTACCTTCCCTTGTGTTGACGTTTTCGTAGTAGAGGCCAATCATCGACTGTTTACAAAGTCTAGCTTGATTCAGATTGGTGGACGAGTTGGGCGAAGCATGGATAGACCGACAGGAGATTTGCTTTTCTTTCATGATGGGATAAATGCTTCAATCAAGAAGGCAATTAAGGAAATTCAGCAGATGAATAAGGAGGCGGGTCTATGAAGTGCTTGTTATGTGGGCAGACTATGAAGGCTGTTTTAACTTTCAGGAGTCTATTACTTCTGAGGAATGATGACTCCTATCTTTGTTCAGACTGTGCTTCCACATTTGAGAGAATTGGAGAGGAGTACTGTCCAAATTGTATGAAAAAAGGCTTGTCAACAAAGTGTAAAGATTGTCAATTTTGGTGTAAAGAAGGAGTTGAGGTCAGTCATAGAGCAATTTTTACTTACAATCAAGTTATGAAGGATTTTTTCAGTAGGTATAAGTTTGATGGAGACTTCCTTTTAAGAAAAGTGTTCGCTTCATTTTTAAATGAAGAGTTGAAAAAGTACAAAGAGTATCAATTTGTCGTAATTCCCCTAAGTCCTGAAAGATTACTTGAGAGGGGATTTAACCAGGTTGAAGGTTTTGTTGAAGCAGCTGGGTTCTCTTTTCAAGACTTACTAGAGAAGAGAGAAGAGCGGGCCAGTTCTTCTAAAAATCGTTCAGAACGTTTGGCAACAGAACTTCCTTTCTTTATTAAAAGTAGAGTCATTATTCCTAAAAAAATTTTACTTATAGATGATATTTATACTACTGGATCTACTATAAATCGTGTGAAGAAACTGTTGGAAGAAGCTGGTGCTGAAGATGTAAAAACATTTTCTCTAGTAAGATGAGGAAAAAATTTGCAAAATGAAAATGAAAGCGTTATAATATAGTTAGAAAAATAAAAATGTTTAGAAAGAAGGTACTTATATGATTAAATATAGTATCCGTGGTGAAAACCTAGAAGTAACAGAAGCAATTCGCAATTATGTAGTTTCTAAACTCGAAAAGATCGAAAAGTATTTTCAAGCTGAACAAGAGTTGGATGCTCGAGTAAACTTAAAGGTGTATCGTGAAAAAACTGCTAAAGTAGAAGTAACGATTCCACTTGGCTCAATTACTCTTCGTGCAGAAGATGTGTCTCAAGATATGTATGGCTCAATTGACCTTGTAACTGATAAAATTGAACGTCAGATTCGTAAAAATAAAACAAAAATCGAGCGTAAAAATAAAAATAAGGTAGCAACTAGTAAATTATTTACAGATGCTTTGGTGGAAGATCCAAATGTTGCTCAGTCTAGAGTTGTTCGTTCAAAACAAATTGATTTAAAACCAATGGATTTGGAAGAAGCTATTCTACAAATGGATTTGTTGGGACATGATTTCTTTATCTATGTGGATGTTGAAGATCAAACAACTAATGTGATTTATCGTCGTGAGGATGGTGAAATTGGTTTGTTAGAAGTTAAAGAATCTTAATTTCAATATGTGTAAAAGTAGGTTTACTGAATTGTAAACCTACCTTTTTCTTATAATTGATAGAATGACTGATTACACTTTTAAAAAGTCGCTTTTTGGTGGTTATTATGGTATAATGGGTGCCAAGAGGTTTGGAATGAAAAAATTTTATGTAAATCCTATTTTCCCCGTAATATTAGGAATAGTGGCTTTCATAGTGCTATCTGTGCAACTTGTTTTTGTAACGAATACACTGGTAACGCTATTTCTTTTGCTACTTATTTTGGGTTCTTATAGTTTATTATTTATCCATCAGAGAGACTACTACTCAAGGAGTGAGGTAGAACAAATCCAGTATGTAAACCATCAAGCTGAGGATAGTTTGACAACCTTGTTAGAACAGATGCCTGTTGGGGTTATTAAATTAGACTTATCAACTGGTGAAGTTGAATGGTTTAATCCGTATGCAGAGCTAATTCTAACAACTGAAGAGGGAGAGATTGATATAACCTTAATTCAGACTATTATCAAGGCTTCTGTGGGGAATCCTGGTTCTTACGCCACCTTGGGTGAGACCCGTTACTCTGTTCATATGGACAAGGTATCTGGAGTTCTTTACTTCTTTGATGTGTCTGGAGAATACGAAGCGACTGTTGAGTTAGTTACGAGTAGACCTGTGATTGGGATTGTCTCTGTTGATAACTATGATGATTTAGAAGATGAAACATCGGAGTCTGATATCAGTCATATTAATAGTTTTGTAGCCAATTTTATTTCAGAATTTGCTGGAAAACATGCCATGTTCTCCCGTCGAGTGAGTATGGACCGTTTTTATCTATTTACGGACTATACGGTACTTGAGGAATTGATGAGTGATAAATTTTCTGTTATTGACGCTTTCAGAGAAGAGTCGAAACAGAGACAGTTGCCATTGACCCTAAGTATGGGATTTTCTTATGGTGATGGAAATCATGATGAAATAGGGAAAGTTGCTTTGCTCAACTTGAACTTGGCTGAAGTACGTGGTGGCGACCAGGTGGTTGTCAAGGAGAACGAAGAAACAAAAAATCCAGTTTATTTTGGTGGTGGGTCTGCTGCCTCAACCAAACGTACACGGACCCGTACGCGCGCTATGATGACAGCTATTTCAGATAAGATTCGAAGTGTGGATCAGGTTTTTGTTGTTGGTCACAAAAATCTAGATATGGATGCTTTGGGCTCTGCTGTAGGTATGCAATTATTTGCCAGCAATGTGACTGAAAATAGCTATGCTCTTTATGACGAAGAACAAATGTCTCCAGATATTGAACGAGCTGTTTCATTCTTAGAAAAAGAGGGCGTTACGAAGTTGTTGTCTGTTAAAGATGCAATGGGAATGGTGACCAATCGTTCTTTGTTGATTCTTGTAGACCATTCAAAGACAGCTTTAACTCTATCAAAAGATTTTTATGATTTGTTTACCCAAACCATTGTTATTGACCATCACCGCAGGGATCAGGATTTCCCAGACAATGCAGTTATCACTTATATAGAAAGTGGTGCAAGCAGTGCCAGTGAGTTGGTAACGGAATTGATTCAGTTCCAAAATTCTAAGAAAAATCGTCTGACTCGTATGCAAGCAAGTGTCTTGATGGCTGGTATGATGTTGGATACTAAAAATTTCACCTCGCGAGTTACCAGTCGAACATTTGATGTTGCTAGCTATCTCAGAACTAAAGGAAGCGATAGTATTGCTATCCAGGAAATCGCTGCGACAGATTTTGAAGAATATCGTGAGGTCAATGAACTTATTTTACAGGGGCGTAAATTAGTTTCAGATGTACTAATAGCAGAGGCTAAGGACTCGAAATGCTACGACACAGTTGTTATTAGTAAGGCAGCAGATGCCATGTTAGCTATGTCAGGTATTGAAGCGAGTTTTGTTCTTGCGAAGAATACACAAGGATTTATCTCTATCTCAGCTCGAAGTCGTAGTAAACTGAATGTACAACGGATCATGGAAGAGCTGGGAGGCGGAGGTCACTTTAATTTGGCAGCAGCTCAAATTAAGGATTTAACCTTGCCAGAAGTAGATGAAAAACTGACAGAAATTGTATTAAATGAAATAAGGGAAAAGGAGAAAGAAGAATGAAAGTAATCTTTTTGGCAGATGTTAAAGGAAAAGGTAAAAAAGGCGAAATTAAGGAAGTACCAACGGGGTATGCACAAAATTTTCTTATCAAGAAGAACCTAGCCAAAGAAGCAACTGCTCAAGCTGTAGGTGAACTTCGGGGTAAACAAAAATCAGAAGAAAAAGCTCACGCTGAGATGATTGCAGAAGCAAAAGCAATTAAAGCTCAACTTGAAGCAGAAGACACAGTTGTAGAATTTATTGAAAAGGTTGGTCCAGATGGCCGTACTTTTGGTTCTATTACCAATAAGAAGATTGCAGAAGAATTGCAAAAGCAATTTGGAATCAAGATTGATAAACGTCATATCCAAGTACAAGCTCCGATTCGAGCAGTTGGTTTGATTGATGTACCAGTGAAAATCTATCAAGATATCACAAGTGTAATCAATCTTCGTGTGAAAGAAGGATAAGTTTACACCTTCTTGACAAGATTGTAACAGGAGGGGAAGTCTGATGGCAGAAGTAGAGGAGTTACGAGTACAACCTCAAGATATCTTAGCTGAGCAATCCGTTTTAGGGGCTATCTTTATTGATGAGAGTAAGCTTGTTTTTGTGCGAGAATATATTGAGTCTCGGGACTTTTTTAAGTATGCCCATCGATTGATTTTCCAAGCTATGGTTGATTTATCCGACCGTGGCGATGCTATCGATGCAACAACGGTTCGTACCATTCTTGATAATCAAGGTGATTTACAGAATATTGGTGGCCTGTCTTACCTGGTTGAGATTGTCAATTCTGTGCCAACTTCTGCTAATGCGGAGTATTATGCTAAGATTGTTGCAGAAAAAGCAATGCTACGTCGTTTAATCTCTAAGTTGACAGAGTCTGTCAATCAAGCTTACGAGGCTTCGCAACCAGCTGATGAAATCATTGCTCAGGCAGAAAAAGGCCTGATTGATGTCAGCGAAAATGCTAATCGAAGTGGATTTAAGAACATTCGAGATGTGTTGAATATCAACTTTGGAAATCTGGAGGCTCGCTCGCAGCAAACGACCGATATTACAGGTATTGCGACAGGCTATCGTGACTTGGACCATATGACGACTGGTCTTCATGAGGAGGAGTTGATTATTCTAGCAGCTCGTCCGGCGGTTGGTAAGACAGCCTTTGCCCTGAATATCGCTCAGAACATTGGGACTAAGTTGGACAAAACGGTTGCTATTTTTTCACTGGAAATGGGTGCGGAAAGTCTAGTGGATCGTATGTTGGCGGCAGAAGGTTTGGTGGAATCGCATTCTATCCGTACGGGTCAATTGACTGATGAGGAGTGGCAAAAATATACCATTGCTCAAGGGAATCTAGCTAATGCCAGTATCTATATCGATGATACGCCAGGGATTCGGATTACAGAGATTCGTTCTCGTTCTCGTAAGCTGGCTCAAGAAACTGGAAATCTTGGTTTGATTTTAATAGACTATTTGCAGCTTATCACGGGAACTGGTCGGGAAAATCGTCAACAAGAGGTTTCTGAAATTTCACGGCAATTGAAAATTTTAGCTAAGGAACTGAAAGTTCCAGTAATCGCTCTAAGTCAGCTTTCTCGTGGTGTAGAACAACGTCAGGATAAGAGACCGGTCTTGTCTGATATTCGTGAATCTGGGTCTATTGAGCAGGACGCTGATATCGTAGCCTTTCTTTATCGCGACGACTACTATGAGCGTGGTGGTGAAGAAGAGGAAGGCATACCAAATAATAAGATAGAGGTTATTATCGAGAAAAACCGTAGTGGAGCTCGTGGAACGGTGGAATTAATTTTCCAAAAAGAATACAATAAATTTTCAAGTATCTCAAAGAGGGAGGCATAAGATGTCAGATGCATTTACAGATGTAGCCAAGATGAAAAAAATCAAAGAAGAAATCAAGGCACATGAGGGACAAGTCGTAGAAATGACTTTGGAGAATGGTCGTAAGCGTCAAAAAAATAGATTGGGTAAGTTAATTGAGGTTTATCCATCCCTATTTATCGTGGAATTTGGAAATGTTGAAGGAGATAAACAAGCTAATGTTTACGTTGAATCCTTTACTTACTCAGATATCCTTACCGAAAAAAATCTAATCCATTATCTTGACTAAAGTGAGAAAATTTTCTCACTTTTTCTTTTTTCTCCGAATAGTTTAAGTGAAGGCAAACTTCGATTTATATTATTTTTCAAGGAGGAAGAATGAAAATTTCACCATTTACAGTAACAGAGACAAGATTTTCTTTTAGAAAATCAGTTAAAAAGGTTGTTCCTTTTCTAGTAGTAGGAATGATGCTAGCAGCGGGTAATAGTGTATATGCTTATTCGGGAGGAAATGGATCAATTGCGCGTGGGGATGATTATCCTGCTCATTATAAAAATGGGAGCCAGGAGATTGATAAGTGGCGCATGTATTCTCGTCAATGTACTTCTTTTGCAGCCTTTCGTTTGAGTAATGTCAATGGTTTTGAGATTCCGGCTGCTTATGGAAATGCGAATGAATGGGGCTATCGTGCTCGTCGTGAAGGGTATCGTGTAGATAATACGCCAGCTATTGGCTCCATTGCTTGGTCTACTGCAGGAACTTATGGTCATGTTGCCTGGGTATCAAATGTAGTGGGAGATGAGATTGAGATTGAAGAATACAATTATGGAATGAGGGAATCTTATAACAAGCGCGTCGTGAAGGCCAATACTATGACCGGTTTTATTCATTTTAAAGATTTGGCTGGTGGCAGTGTTGGAAATAGTCAATCCTCAACTTCAACAGGGGGAACACATTATTTTAAGGCTAAGGCTGCTATCAAAAATCAGCCTCTAACTAGCGCAACTGCGATTGATTACTATTATCCTGGGGAGAATGTTCATTATGATCAAATTCTCGAAAAAGATGGATACAAGTGGTTGAGTTATACGGCTTATAACGGAAGTCGTCGCTATATCCAGCTAGAGAGTGTGACTTCTTCACAGAATTATCAGAATCAATCAGGAAATAGCTCTAACTATGGATCCAATAACAGTTCAACTGTCGGTTGGAAGAAAATAAATGGTAGTTGGTATCATTTTAAATCAAATGGGTCTAAATCAACAGGCTGGCTGAAAGATGGTTCTAGCTGGTATTATCTGAAATCATCTGGTGAAATGCAGACAGGCTGGTTAAAGGAAAATGGAGTTTGGTATTATCTGGATAGTTCAGGTGCAATGAAAACAGGCTGGTATCAAGTCTCTGGTAAGTGGTATTATTCTTACTCTTCAGGTGCCTTAGCTGTTAATACGACGGTGGATGGCTACAGAGTAAATAGTGATGGCGAGCGAGTATAGAAAATGGGAGTAGGAAATTTTTCCTACTCTTTTCTGTAAGCAGTTTCCTTGACATTTTTTTTATTTTGCGCTATCATATATCCATATAATATATGGGAGTCTGTGTACAGTCTGAGAGGAAGCGTTAAGCTTCGACCGCACCTGATCTGGGTAATGCCAGCGTAGGGAACGATACTTAGTCTACTCTTGACCTTTTCCATATATGGCAAAGGTTTTTCTTTTTGTCAAAGGAAAACGAGAAGAGGAGGTTGTTATGAAAGCAAGCATTGCCTTGCAAGTTTTACCCCTATCACAGGGGATTGATCGGATTGCTGTTATCGATCAGATCATCGCTTATCTGCAAGCTCAAGAAGTGACGATGGTGGTGACACCATTTGAAACAGTCTTGGAAGGGGAGTTTGATGAGCTTATGCGCATTCTCAAAGAAGCGCTAGAAGTGGCAGGGCAGGAGGCAGACAATGTCTTTGCCAATGTCAAAATAAATGTAGGAGAGATTTTAAGTATTGATGAGAAACTTGAAAAGTATACTGAGGCGACACATTAGTCTATTGGGTTTTTTGGGAGTCTTGTCAATCTGGCAGCTAGCAGGGTTGCTTAAACTTCTTCCTAAGTTTATCCTGCCGACCCCTCTTGAAATTCTCCAGGCCTTTGTTCGTGATAGAGAATTTCTCTGGCACCATAGCTGGGCGACCTTGAGAGTGGCTTTACTGGGGTTGGTTTTGGGAGTCTTGATAGCCTGTCTCATGGCTGTGCTCATGGATAGTTTGACTTGGCTTAATGACCTGATTTACCCAATGATGGTGGTTGTTCAGACGATCCCGACTATTGCCATAGCCCCTATCCTGGTCTTGTGGCTAGGTTATGGGATTTTACCCAAGATTGTCTTGATTATTTTAACGACAACCTTTCCTATCATCGTCAGCATTTTGGACGGTTTTAGGCATTGTGACAAGGATATGCTGACCTTGTTTAGTCTGATGCGAGCCAAGCCTTGGCAAATCCTGTGGCATTTTAAAATTCCAGTCAGCCTGCCTTACTTTTATGCAGGTCTGAGGGTCAGTGTCTCCTACGCCTTTATCACAACAGTGGTATCTGAGTGGTTGGGAGGCTTTGAAGGACTAGGTGTCTATATGATTCAGTCAAAGAAACTGTTTCAGTATGATACCATGTTTGCTATTATTATTCTGGTATCGATTATCAGCCTTCTCGGTATGAAGCTGGTTGATGTCAGTGAAAAATATGTGATTAAATGGAAACGTACTTAAAATAGAGCGTTTTGTAAAAAGAAAAGAGGAAATCAAAATGAAAAAAACATGGAAAGTGTTTTTAACTGTTTTAACAGCTCTTCTAGCTGTTGTGCTTGTGGCCTGTGGTCAAGGAACTGCTTCTAAGGATAATAAGGAAGCAGAACTTAAGAAGATTGACTTTATCCTAGACTGGACACCAAATACCAACCACACCGGACTTTATGTAGCCAAAGAAAAAGGTTATTTCAAAGAAGCTGGAGTGGATGTTGATTTGAAATTGCCACCAGAAGAAAGCTCATCAGACCTAGTTATCAATGGTAAGGCACCGTTTGCTATCTATTTCCAAGACTACATGGCTAAGAAATTGGAAAAAGGGGCAGGAATTACAGCCGTTGCAGCAATCGTTGAGCACAATACATCAGGAATCATCTCTCGTAAGTCTGACAATGTAACCAGTCCAAAAGACTTAGTTGGTAAGAAATACGGAACTTGGAATGACCCAACTGAACTTGCTATGTTGAAAACCTTGGTAGAATCTCAAGGTGGAGACTTTGAAAAAGTTGAAAAAGTACCAAATAATGATTCAAACTCGATCACACCGATTGCCAATGGGGTCTTTGATACTGCTTGGATCTACTACGGTTGGGATGGTATCCTTGCTAAATCGCAAGGTGTAGATGCTAACTTCATGTATTTGAAAGACTACGTTAAAGAATTTGACTACTATTCACCAGTTATCATTGCTAACAATGACTATCTGAAAGACAACAAAGAAGAAGCTCGTAAAGTCATCCAAGCTATCAAAAAAGGCTACCAATATGCCATGGAGCATCCAGAGGAAGCAGCTGATATCCTCATCAAAAATGCACCTGAACTCAAGGAAAAACGTGACTTTGTCATCGAATCTCAAAAATACTTGTCAAAAGAATATGCTAGCGACAAGGAAAAATGGGGACAATTTGATGCAGCTCGCTGGAATGCCTTCTACAAATGGGATAAAGAAAATGGAATCCTCAAGGAAGACTTGACAGATAAAGGATTTACCAACGAATTTGTAAAATAATGACAGAAATTAGACTAGAACACGTAAGCTACGCCTACGATGATGAAAAGATTTTAGAGGATATTAACCTACAAGTGACTTCAGGTGAAGTGGTTTCTATCTTAGGCCCAAGTGGTGTAGGAAAGACCACCCTCTTTAATCTAATCGCTGGGATTTTAGAAGTTCAGTCAGGGAGAATTGTCCTTGATGGGGAGGAAAATCCCAAAGGGCGCGTGAGTTATATGTTGCAAAAGGATCTGCTCTTGGAGCACAAGACGGTGCTTGGTAATATCATTCTTCCCCTCTTGATTCAAAAGGTGGATAAGGCAGAAGCTATTGCTCGTGCAGATGAAATTCTTGCGACCTTCCAGTTGACAGCTGTCAGAGATAAATACCCTCATGAACTCAGTGGTGGGATGCGCCAGCGTGTGGCCTTGCTTCGTACCTATCTTTTCGGGCACAAGCTCTTTCTTTTAGATGAGGCCTTTAGCGCCTTGGATGAGATGACCAAGATGGAACTCCACGCTTGGTATCTTGAGATTCACAAGCAGTTGCAGCTAACAACCTTGATCATCACGCATAGTATCGAGGAGGCCCTCAATCTCAGTGACCGCATCTATATCTTGAAAAATCGCCCTGGGCAGATTGTTTCAGAAATTAAACTAGATTGGTCTGAAGATGAGGACAAGGAAGTCCAAAAGATTGCCTACAAACGTCAAATCTTGGCAGAATTAGGCTTAGATAAGTAGAAAAAGAGGGAGTTGGTGAAGATTATCCTTTACCGACGCCCTTTTTCTTTTAAAAATGAGAAAATTTCGGTATAATAGTCAGATAAGGTCAAGGTTCAAAGAGAAAGGTGGGTTTGTAATGAGATTTAAAAATACATCGGATCATATTGAGGCCTACATCAAGGCGATTTTAGATCAATCTGGTATCGTGGAGTTGCAACGGAGTCAGTTGGCAGATACTTTTCAGGTTGTTCCTAGTCAGATTAACTATGTGATCAAGACACGCTTTACGGAAAGTAGAGGCTACTTGGTTGAAAGTAAGCGTGGTGGCGGAGGTTATATTCGTATAGGACGGATTGAGTTTTCTAGTCATCATGAAATGCTCAGGGAGCTGCTTTACTCAATTGGTGAGCGACTCAGTCAAGAGATTTATGAAGATATTCTACAGCTTTTGGTTGAGCAGGAATTGATGACCAAGCAAGAGATGAATTTGCTGGTAGCAGTAGCTTTGGATCGCGTTCTAGGAGAAGAAGCTCCAATCCTTCGTGCTAATATGCTACGACAGGTCATACAAGAGGTAGATAGAAAAGGGAAGTAAGATGAACTATTCAAAAGCATTGAATGAATGTATCGAAAGTGCCTACATGGTGGCTAGCCATTTTGGAGCTCGTTATCTAGAGTCTTGGCACTTGTTGATTGCCATGTCCAATCACAGTTATAGTGTGGCCGGGGCGACTTTAAATGATTATCCATATGAGATGGACCGTTTAGAAGAGGTGGCTTTGGAACTGACTGAAACGGACTATAGCCAGGATGAAACCTTTACGGAATTGCCGTTTTCTCATCGTTTGCAGGTTCTTTTTGACGAAGCAGAGTATGTAGCATCAGTGGTCCATGCTAAGATGCTAGGGACAGAGCATGTCCTTTATGCGATTTTGCATGATGGCAATGCCTTGGCGACTCGTATCTTGGAGAGGGCTGGTTTTTCTTATGAAGACAAGAAAGATCAGGTCAAGATTGCTGCTCTTCGTCGAAATTTAGAAGAACGGGCAGGCTGGACTCGTGAAGACCTCAAGGCTTTACGCCAACGCCATCGTACAGTAGCTGACAAGCAAAATTCTATGGCGAATATGATGGGCATGCCCCAGACTTCAAGTGGTGGTCTCGAGGACTATACGCATGATTTGACAGAGCAAGCGCGTTCTGGCAAGTTAGAGCCAGTCATCGGTCGGGACAAGGAAATCTCACGTATGATTCAAATCTTGAGTCGGAAGACCAAGAATAATCCTGTCTTGGTTGGGGATGCAGGTGTCGGGAAAACTGCTCTGGCGCTTGGTCTTGCTCAGCGTATTGCTAGAGGGGATGTGCCTGCGGAAATGGCTAAGATGCGCGTGTTAGAGCTTGATTTGATGAATGTTGTTGCAGGGACACGCTTCCGTGGTGACTTTGAAGAACGCATGAACAATATCATAAAGGATATTGAAGAAGATGGCCAAGTCATCCTCTTTATCGATGAACTTCATACCATCATGGGTTCTGGTAGTGGAATTGACTCAACTCTAGATGCGGCCAATATCTTGAAGCCAGCCTTGGCGCGTGGAACTTTGAGAACAGTTGGTGCCACCACTCAAGAAGAGTACCAAAAACACATTGAAAAAGATGCGGCCCTTTCTCGTCGATTCGCCAAAGTGACGATTGAAGAGCCAAGTGTGGCAGACAGCATGGCCATTTTGCAAGGTTTGAAAGCGACCTATGAGAAGCATCATCGTGTGCAAATCACAGATGATGCGGTTGAAACAGCTGTCAAGATGGCTCATCGTTACTTGACTAGTCGTCACTTGCCAGACTCCGCTATTGATCTTTTGGATGAGGCAGCAGCAACAGTGCAAAATAAGGCTAAGCATGTAACAGCAGACGATTCTGGCTTGAGTTCAGCTGACAAGGCCTTGATGGATGGCAAGTGGAAACAAGCAGCTCAGCTAATCGTAAAAGAAGAGGAATTGCCTGTCTATCAAGACTTGGTAACAGAGTCTGATATTTTGACCACCTTAAGTCGCTTGTCAGGTATTCCAGTCCAAAAACTGACTCAGACTGATGCTAAGAAATACTTAAACTTGGAAGCTGAACTGCACAAACGTGTCATCGGTCAAGATCAAGCTGTTTCAAGTATTAGCCGTGCCATTCGCCGCAACCAGTCAGGGATTCGCAGTCATAAGCGTCCTATTGGTTCCTTTATGTTCTTAGGGCCTACAGGTGTCGGGAAGACTGAATTGGCCAAGGCTCTGGCAGAAGTTCTTTTTGACGACGAATCAGCTCTTATCCGCTTTGATATGAGTGAGTATATGGAGAAATTCGCAGCCAGCCGTCTCAATGGAGCTCCTCCGGGTTATGTTGGTTACGAAGAAGGTGGGGAGTTGACCGAGAAGGTTCGCAATAAACCATACTCTGTTCTCCTCTTTGACGAGGTAGAAAAGGCCCACCCAGACATCTTTAATGTGCTCTTGCAGGTCTTGGATGACGGTGTCTTGACCGATAGCAAGGGCCGCAAGGTTGACTTTTCAAATACCATTATCATCATGACGTCAAACCTTGGTGCGACAGCCCTTCGGGATGACAAGACAGTTGGATTTGGGGCAAAGGATATTCGTTTTGACCAGGAAAATATGGAAAAACGCATGTTTGAAGAGCTGAAAAAAGCTTATAGACCTGAGTTTATCAACCGTATTGATGAAAAGGTGGTCTTCCATAGCCTTTCTAGCGATCATATGCAGGAAGTGGTGAAGATTATGGTCAAACCTTTAGTGGCAAGTTTGGCTGAAAAAGGCATTGACTTGAAATTACAAGCTTCCGCACTGAAATTGTTGGCCAATCAAGGATATGACCCAGAGATGGGAGCTCGTCCGCTTCGCAGAACCCTACAAACAGAAGTGGAAGACAAGTTGGCAGAACTTCTTCTCAAGGGAGAATTAGAGGCAGGCAACACACTTAAGATTGGTGTTAAAGCAGGCCAGTTAAAATTTGATATTGTATAAAAATGGAGAATCAGGAGCAATCTTGATTCTCTTTTTTGCTACTTTTTTATAAAAAATAATAAAAAACTATTGACAAAGCAAAAATATAGTTTATAATAAAAACATAGATAATGAAAATATCAAAAAATATAAAAAGGCTATACGTTTATGAAAAAGAAAACAGCAGTGGTATTTGGAACCTTTGCTCCACTTCATCAAGGACATATCGATTTGATCCAGCGAGCCAAGCGGCAGTGTGACCGGGTCTGGGTTGTCGTTTCAGGCTATGAGGGAGACCGAGGGGAGCAGGTAGGGTTAACGCTTCAAAAAAGATTTCGCTATATCCGAGAGGCTTTTCGTGATGACGAGTTGACCTCTGTCTGCAAATTAGATGAAACCAATCTTCCCCGTTACCCTATGGGTTGGCAGGAGTGGTTGAATCAGATGTTAGCGGAGATTTCTTATAATGAAACCCAGCAAGAACTAATCTTCTTTGTGGGAGAAGCAGACTACCAGCAAGAATTGTCTAATCGTGGTTTTGAGACTGTCTTGCAAGAAAGAAAATTTGGTATCTCAGCGACTATGATTCGTGAAAATCCAAGCAAATATTGGAAATATATTGCTCAACCTTTCCGACGTCAGTTTACAAAGAAAGTGTTGATTATGGGAAGTGCCAGCAATGGGAAGACCACTCTGGCTAAGGATTTGGCAAGGTATTACGATGCGCCCGTTAGTCTGGAATATGCGCGTGAGTACCAGATCAAAAACAATGTCCGCGATGATGAATTGACTCCAAAGGATTACTATTATCTCCTTTTAGGGCAGTATGACCAGACCTCTAAGTTAATCGATAGCAATGCCAATAGGGGACTGGTAATAGCAGACACCAACTCCTTAGTAACCAAGGGCTACTATGATTATTACATGGAGACTGAGGATCAAGAGGACTTATCGGGAGAGACTTTTGATAATCTCTTTGTCTCGATTTTGGCTAAGGAAAAATGGGACTTGATTCTCTTTGTGCAACCTGTCGGCTCCTATGTCAATGATGGATTTAGAGATATGACCATGGCAGAAGACCATATTCGTCATAGTTTTTCCCAGCATTTGGACCAGATGAGGGAGCAATATCTAGGCAATATTCCTCATGTTTATCTAGCTGATGACTATCTAGGAAATTATGAAGCAGCAAAAGTGGCTATTGATGCCATCTACCAAGCAGATTAGGAGAAAAATATGAAAAAATTAACTGAAAAAATCACACAATTTATCGAAAACTTTAAAAATGTTCATGCAGAAGCTCGTAAGATCGGGTTTGCAGGAATCATGAGCCTGCTCTGGAAAGATCTCTTTGTCGGCCGTAGCCTTTTCCAGTGGTTGTATCTCATCGCCTTGTCAAGTGTTCCCTTGATCTTGGAATTCACTCAAAATATAGATAGTCACGATTGGTTAAGCTTGTTTGCATCTTGGACTGGGATTGTCTGTGTTATCTTAGTAGCAGAAGGACGTGCAAGCAATTATCTCTTCGGGGCTATTAACTCAGCTATCTATTTGGTTTTGGCCATGAATGCGACTTTTTATGGCGAAGTCTTGACGACCGTTTACTTCTTTGTCATGCAGCCGATTGGTCTCTATGCTTGGCTGTCCAACCGTATTAATGACCAAGGAAAAGTAGAAGAATCTCACTTTGAAGCCAAGAAATTATCTGTTTTTGATTGGCTCAAGTACTTAGCCTTGACTGCTATCATCTGGATTGGCATGGGATTAGCTTACCAAAGTATCCATAGTGCTCGCCCTTTCCGTGATAGTGTTACCGATGCGACCAATGGTGTTGGTCAGCTCTTGATGACACGTCTTTACCGTGAGCAGTGGATTTTCTGGATTGCAACCAATCTCTTTAGTATTTATCTCTGGTGGGGTGAAAACATCCATATCCAAGGAATGTACTGGGTCTACACCATCAATAGTCTAGTCGGTTGGTACCAATGGACCAAGGCAGTTCGTAAGGAGGCATAAAATGGAGGACACGATGATTCCAGTAGGGATGACGGAAAAAGAATATTTTGAAATTCATGCGACTGAGAAGGAATTTTTAGACTGGTACTGCAAACAGGATCTTCCTCAGTATGAAAAACCGAGCGTGACGGTGGATATGGTAGCTTATTGCTTTGTCGACGGAAAAATCAAGCTCTTATTAATTCGCCGCAAGGCTCACCCTTATCAAAACTGTTTGGCCTTAGTTGGAGGATTTATGGACAAGGACGAAGATGCTGCGCATGCCTGTCAGCGTGAGGTGAGAGAAGAAGTCAATCTCGATCTTCCTTTGGAAAAAATTGAGCAATTGATGACCGTATCGACCCCCGGCCGTGACCCCCGGGGCTGGACAGTGACCATTGCCCACTTGGTTTATCTGCCTAGTCGTGCATTAGAACTTGTTCAAGCAGGAGACGATGCCAAGGATGTCGTTTTCGTAGATGTCGATTTTCAGACAGGCAAGTGCTTCTTAGAGGGAGTAGAGTTGGAGGAGCAAGCCTTCGCTTTTGACCATTATGCCATTATCCAAGAATCCATCAAACGAATCCAAGGGCGTCTCGACTGGAATCCGACCTTCCTCTATCTGCTGGAGGAGGAGTTCACTGTCTACGAAGGAACTGAACTGGTCAATCTTATCAACCCCGGTCGCCCAATCGTAAGCAATAACTTTCTCGTAAAATACGGAGAATATGTAGAAGAAGTTGGACTCAAACGAGTGCCTAAAAAGAAACCAAGAAAAACCTATCGATTGAAATAAAAAGTGAGGTCGGGACAAAGTTCCCGACCTCTTTATGTACCATCATGAGATGGTTTTGTGTTGTGCCTGCTTTTAGGGATGGCTATCTCTCCTAGAATTGCTCAACAGGTGAGTAAAAAAAGTCTTTGTATCGATACTTGAGATAGTTCTTGTGTAGAAATAACAAAGCTATATAAACAATCCAAAGATTGTAGTCAGATAGTAGACATTAAATGCAGTTTTGCCATAGTGAGTGGCTGATTGATAAGAGCCAATAGCTCCCAAAATCAACCAAGGAAGATACTTGTAATACTTATTTAGCATAAGAATGCACCTCCTATATTCTATTTCAATGTTATTATATTCCTTTGCAGTTAAAGATATAAGCGATTACATAAAAACAAATTCAAATTTTTAACAGGAAAATCTCCTATTTTTCTGTTTTATTACGAATAAAAGAGTAGGAGGAGTAAATGTATCTAAATTATGTGATATTTTTAAAATAGTTTAGATAAATTCTTGACATATTTAAATCTCAATGTTACAATTATATTACAAAAATATTTCTTTATATTTCTAAAATATTACAAAGGAGTAGAAAAATGAAAAAGAAAACCTATATCAAATTGATGGCAGCGACTGTATTGGCTTCTACCCTATTATTAGGAGCTTGTGGAAATAAAAAGGAAACAACTCAAGCAAGCAGTTCTGCTAAGACAAGCCAATCATCAAGCTCTAAAGCAGCTTCTGCGAGCAAAGAAAGCAAGACTCAGAAATCCTCAAGTTCAGCTTCATCTGAAAAGGCCAAGGCATCTACCGACCAGTCTTCAGCAAGTGCAACACCATCACAAGCGGCACCTGTACCAGAGCAAAGACAGGGTCAAGAAGTGTCTAATCAACAGGTAGCTAGTCAACAGGCGGCTAGTCAACAAACTCCTGCTCAGACTCCATCAACTCAACAGTCTCCTCAAGCCCAGTCTAACCAATCAAGCTATGATCCTACAACTGACCGCAAACTTCAAGACAAGCAAGCAGAGCAAAATAAACGCTACAAGGGTGTTTTAACCATGGTAGATGGTGATTTCTCAGCTGCAGCAGGCAATTGGAAGGGAGCAAATGGCGAAACTATCACAGTTTCATCAGGTGGTCAATTTACAGTAGAATCTGCTGATGGAAAGAAAGAAAATTACTCTATCAAAGGTTATTCTTATACTCTTGATGATGGTAAATATAATGCCAAAATTGGTGGAGGAAAAGTCATCCAAATTACAACAGGAGCGGATGGTAAGGTTTCCAGTGTTGCTCTGAATCAATAATAGCTATCAGTATTTGAATTTTTACAATCAAAGAAAATCCGTCAGCTCAATAAGAGTTGACGGATTATTTTATACTTTTACTTGGGTTAAAAATTCTTCTGTAGTAAGAATTTGCGCAAACTCATCTTGTAGAGAAAGGAGATTAATCTCATGGATAGTCTCAGGCGAGATGGCCTGACCGTTTTTGTTAGATAGGGTAAAACTGGCAGTAGCATCTGCTAGTAAAGTGACTTCAAAGCCAAGATTTGCTGCCATTCGTGTAGTAGTAGATACACAATGAGGCAGGGTCAAACCAACAACGACTAAACGACAAATCTGATTTGTTCGTAAATAGGATTCAAGGTTTGTTCCAATAAAGGCGCTATTAACCGTTTTTTGAAAGACAGGTTCTGAAGTAATTGCTTCAAATCCACTTTTAAACTCCTGGTTTTGTTTGTGATGAAATTGCGACTGGGGATTGTCAGATATGTGTTGAACATGTAAGACTGGAAGAGCATGTTTACGAAAGTATGCCAGTACCCTCAATGCTTGTTGTTCAGCTTGAGGGTTGTTCCGTTCTCCCCAGATAGGGTTATCAAATGCTTTTTGCATATCGATAACTAGTAGAGCAGTATGAACCATTTTAAGCCTTATCCAATTGCAAGAGGGCTTCAATCTCTGCTAGGGTGCTGGCTTGGGAAATGGCTCCACGGAGTTTGGCAGCGCCAGATGTTCCACGGAGGTAATGAGGAGCGAGGCCACGGAATTCACGAACTGCGACGTTTTCCCCTTTGAGGTTAATCAATCGTTTTAAGTGTTCGTAGGCGATTTTCATCTTGTCTTCAAAGGTCAAATCAGGTAGGATTTCTCCTGTTTCAAAGTAATGATTGATCTGGTTGAAGAGGTAGGGATTTCCCATGGCAGCGCGGCCAATCATGACTGCATCAGCACCGACTTCTTCGATGCGTTGTTTGGCTTCTTGGACCGTACGGATATCACCATTGGCGATGAAGGGAATCTTGGTCAGAGCTTGGGCAACCTTGTGCAGGGTCTCAAGGTCTGCATGACCTGTATACATTTGCTCACGGGTACGGCCATGCATGGCGAGGGCAGAAACACCTGCTGCTTCAGCAGCGAGGGCATTTTCTACTGCAAGAGATGGATCAGCCCAGCCGGTACGCATTTTGACAGTAAGTGGGATATCAAGGACAGACTGGACCTTGTTGATGATAGAGTAGATCTTGTCTGGGTCCTTGAGCCACATAGCGCCAGCTTCGTTCTTCACGATTTTGTTAACTGGGCAGCCCATGTTGATATCCACGATATCGGTTTTGGTGTTTTCTTGGATGAATTCGGCTGCGCGTGCTAGGCTGTCTTCATCGCTACCAAAAAGCTGGATAGAGACAGGGTTTTCGCCTTCATCGATATGAAGCATGTGAAGAGTTTTTTCGTTGTTGTATTGGATTCCCTTGTCAGAGACCATTTCCATGACAACGAGTCCAGCTCCGAGCTCTTTTGCGATGGTACGAAAGGCTGAGTTGGTCACGCCAGCCATGGGCGCTAAAACGGTACGATTGGGAATCTCAACATTGCCAATCATAAAGGGTGTATTAAGATTTGTCACGAATGAGTTCCTCCAGGTCGTTTTCATCAAAGTTATAGGTAGTTTGACAGAATTGACAAGTGATTTCTGCCCCGTGGTCTTCCTCTTTCATTTCCTGTAAGTCTGAACTTGGAAGGCTGGCAAGAGCGTTCATAAAGCGCTCATGGCTACAGTCACATTGGAAACGGATTTCTTCTTCAGACAAGCGTTTGTATGGCTCGTCACCGTAGATTGCTTTGAGGAGGGCTTCGATATGGTCTTCACTTTCCAGAAGCGTTGAGATAGCTGGCATTTCTTGGATGCGTTTCTCAAAGCGAGCAATCTCTTCTTCCTTGGCTCCTGGCAAGACTTGGACTAAGAAACCACCTGCAACCTTGACCTTGTCTTCCTCGTCCAAAAGGACATTGAGACCTACTGCTGAAGGGATCTGTTGGCTTTCAGTCAGGTAAAAGGCAAGATCTTCACCGATTTCCCCAGAGATGAGGGGAGTCATAGAGTTGTAAGGATTTCCAGTACCGTAGTCTGTGATAACGAGGAATTGACCATTTCCAACAAAAGGTCCAACTAGAACTTCACCAGTTGCAGTCTTTTTGATGTCAACACCAGAATTCTGAACATAGCCTTTGACGTTACCCTTGGTATCAGCGACCGTGATAATGGCCCCTAGAGAGCTAGATCCCAGTACCTTCACTGTTAGTTTGGTATTTCCTTTTTCATTGGCTGCGAGAATCTGGCTGGCGATAAGAGTTCGACCAAGTGCTACAGTTGAGCTAGCTTGGGTTTGGTGTTTTTCTTGAGCAGTGCGGACGGTTTCTGTGCTATCAAGAACAAAAGCACGAAAGGCTCCGCTTTCTGATATACTTTTAATAATTTTATCCATAGCTACTATTTTAGCATAAAAATGCCCAAAGGGGGAGCCGTGTGTTTGTCGATTTTCAGGATAATGGACTAGGAAATCAGCATGAAAATAAAAAGAGAAACAGATTATTTCAGCATTTCTAAGATTTATGCTATGCTTAAGGTAGAAAATGAAAGGGGTAACAAATGTATTTAGGAGATTTGATGGAAAAGGTCGAATCTGGCCAATTTTCAATCCTTTCCTTTCTATTACAAGAGTCTCAGACGACTGTCAAGGCTGTAATGGAGGAAACAGGATTTTCAAAAGCAACCCTAACCAAATATGTCACCCTGCTTAATGACAAGGCTTTGGACAGTGGCTTAGAGTTGACCATCTCCTTAGAAGATGAAAATCTGCGCCTGTCAATCGGTGCAACTACTAAGGGGAGAGACATTCGGAGCTTGTTTTTGGAGAATGCTGTTAAATATCAGATTCTCGTTTATCTTCTTTACCACCAACAGTTTTTAGCCCATCAGTTGGCTCAAGAATTAATGATTAGTGAGGCCACGCTTGGCCGTCATTTGGCTAGTCTAAATCAGATTTTGTCAGAGTTTGATTTATCTATCCAAAATGGCCGTTGGCGAGGTCCAGAGCATCAGATTCGTTATTTCTATTTCTGTCTTTTCCGCAAGGTTTGGTCCAGTCAGGAGTGGGAAGGTCACATGCAGAAACCAGAGAGAAAGCAGGAAATTGCCAGTTTAGAAGAAATCTGCGGTGCAAGTTTGTCTTCGGGGCAAAAACTGGACTTGGTTCTCTGGTCCCACATCAGTCAACAGCGTCTCCGGGTCAATGCCTGCCAGTTTCAAGTGATAGAAGAGAAAATGCGAGGGTATTTTGACAATATTTTCTACCTTCGTTTGCATCGAAAGGCTCCGTCCTTTTTTGCTGGGCAACACCTTCCTCTGGGAACTGAGGATGGTGAGATGATGATTTTCTTCTCTTTCCTCCTATCTCATCGCATTCTTCCTCTTCATACTATGGAGTATATCCTTGGTTTTGGAGGGCAGTTGGCAGATTTGCTGACGCAATTGATTCAAGAAATGAAAAAGGAGGAACTATTGGGGGACTATACAGAGGACCATGTCACTTATGAACTCAGTCAGCTTTGTGCTCAAGTCTATCTCTATAAGGGCTATATCTTACAGGATCGCTACAAGTACCAGTTGGAGAATCGTCATCCATATTTCCTGATGGAACATGATTTTAAAGAGACAGCAGAGGAGATTTTTCATGCTCTACCTGCTTTTCAGCAAGGTACGGATTTGGATAAGAAAATTCTCTGGGAATGGCTCCAGTTAATCGAATATATGGCTGAAAATGGTGGTCAACATATGCGGATTGGTCTGGATTTGACATCTGGTTTTCTTGTCTTTTCAAGGATGGCAGCCATTTTGAAACGGTATTTGGAATACAATCGTTTTATTACCATTGAAGCCTATGACCGAACTCGACATTATGATTTGCTGGTTACCAATAACCCGATTCATAAGAAGGAACAAACACCAGTCTATTATTTAAAAAATGACTTGGATATGGAAGATTTGGCGGCTATTCGCCACTTATTATTCACTTAAAAGGCTTGGTCATTCCAGGTCTTTTTTGTGAAATTCACACAATCTCCTCACATTTTTTAAAAAATTAAAAAAAGTTGATAAACAAGAAAGCGCTTTATTTTGTATACTAGTAAGTGTAAAGAGGAAATATCCTCAAGATCTTTATCAGGAGGACAGCACATGTCACAAGAAAAATACATCATGGCGATTGACCAGGGGACTACAAGCTCTCGTGCCATTATTTTTAACAAAAAAGGAGAAAAAGTTAGCTCGAGTCAAAAAGAGTTTACCCAGATTTTCCCTCAGGCAGGTTGGGTAGAGCACAATGCCAATGAAATTTGGAACTCTGTTCAGTCAGTTATTGCGGGTGCTTTCATCGAAAGTGGTGTCAAGCCAAATCAAATCGAAGCAATCGGAATTACCAACCAACGTGAAACAACTGTTGTCTGGGATAAGAAAACAGGGCTTCCTATCTACAACGCAATCGTTTGGCAGTCACGCCAGACAGCCCCTTTGGCTGAGCAACTAAAAAGCCAAGGTTATGTGGAAAAATTCCATGAAAAGACTGGTTTGATCATCGATGCTTACTTCTCTGCGACCAAGGTTCGTTGGATTTTGGACCATGTCGAAGGCGCTCAAGAGCGAGCAGAAAAGGGTGAATTGCTCTTTGGTACCATCGATACTTGGTTGGTTTGGAAATTGACTGACGGTGCGGCTCACGTGACAGACTACTCAAATGCAGCTCGTACCATGCTCTACAATATTAAAGAACTCAAATGGGATGATGAGATTTTGGAAATCCTCAACATTCCTAAGGCTATGCTCCCAGAAGTTCGTTCTAACTCTGAAATCTACGGTAAAACAGCGCCATTCCACTTCTATGGTGGAGAAGTGCCAATCTCAGGTATGGCTGGGGACCAACAAGCAGCCCTCTTTGGACAGTTGGCCTTTGAACCTGGTATGGTTAAAAATACTTATGGAACAGGTTCTTTCATCATCATGAACACTGGGGAAGAGATGCAGTTGTCTGAGAACAATCTTTTGACAACCATTGGTTACGGAATTAACGGCAAGGTTTACTATGCCTTGGAAGGGTCTATCTTCATCGCAGGAAGTGCCATTCAGTGGCTTCGTGATGGACTTCGCATGGTCGAAAATTCACCAGAATCTGAAAAATACGCTCGTGATTCTCACAACAACGATGAAGTTTATGTCGTTCCAGCCTTTACAGGTCTAGGTGCTCCATACTGGAATCAAAATGCTCGCGGTTCTGTCTTTGGCTTGACTCGTGGAACAAGCAAAGAAGACTTTATCAAGGCAACTCTTCAATCTATTGCTTATCAAGTGCGTGATATCATCGATACCATGCAAGTGGATGCGCAGACAGCTATCCAAGTCTTGAAAGTGGACGGTGGTGCAGCTATGAACAATTTCCTCATGCAGTTCCAAGCTGACATTTTGGGAATCGATATCGCACGCGCCAAAAACTTGGAAACAACAGCTCTAGGGGCAGCCTTCCTAGCAGGTTTGTCAGTAGGTTACTGGAAAGACTTGGATGAGTTGAAACTCTTGAACGAGACAGGAGAACTCTTTGAGCCATCTATGAACGAATCGCGCAAGGAACAACTCTACAAGGGCTGGAAGAAGGCTGTAAAAGCAACCCAAGTCTTTGCGGAAGTAGACGACTAATACTGGAAGAATAAAGCGACTTAGTTAGAAAGTGTGTAAAAATGGAATTTTCAAAGAAAACACGTGAATTATCAATTAAAAAAATGCAGGAACGTACCTTGGACCTCTTGATTATCGGTGGAGGAATCACAGGGGCTGGTGTAGCCTTGCAGGCAGCAGCTAGTGGTCTTGAAACTGGTTTGATTGAAATGCAAGACTTTGCAGAAGGAACATCTAGCCGCTCAACTAAATTGGTTCACGGAGGTCTTCGCTACCTCAAACAATTCGACGTAGAAGTAGTATCAGATACGGTTTCTGAACGTGCAGTGGTACAACAAATTGCACCTCATATTCCAAAACCAGATCCAATGCTCTTGCCAGTTTATGAAGAAGATGGAGCAACCTTTAGCCTCTTCCGTCTTAAGGTAGCTATGGACTTGTACGACCTTTTGGCAGGGGTTAATAACACGCCAGCGGCAAACAAGGTCTTGAGCAAGGAAGAAGTCTTGGAACGCCAGCCAAACTTGAAGAAAGAAGGTTTGGTAGGAGGTGGAGTTTACCTTGACTTCCGTAACAACGATGCGCGTCTCGTAATCGAAAACATCAAACGTGCCAACCAAGACGGGGCCCTCATTGCCAACCACGTGAAGGCAGAAGGCTTCCTCTTTGACGAAAGTGGCAAGATTACAGGTGTTGTAGCTCGTGATTTGTTGACAGACCAAGTATTTGAAATCAAGGCCCGTCTGGTGATTAACACAACAGGTCCTTGGAGCGATAAGGTACGCAATTTGTCTAATAAGGGAACCCAATTCTCACAAATGCGTCCAACTAAGGGAGTTCACTTGGTAGTGGATTCAAGCAAGATCAAGGTTTCACAGCCAGTTTACTTTGACACAGGTTTGGGTGATGGCCGGATGGTCTTTGTTCTCCCACGTGAAAACAAGACTTACTTCGGTACAACTGATACAGACTACACAGGGGATTTGGAACATCCAAAAGTAACTCAAGAAGATGTAGATTACCTACTTGGCATTGTCAACAACCGCTTCCCAGAAGCAAACATTACTGTTCAAGATATTGAGAGTAGCTGGGCAGGTCTTCGTCCATTGATCGCAGGCAACAGCGCTTCTGACTACAATGGAGGGAATAACGGAACTATTAGTGATGAAAGCTTTAACAACTTGATTGCGACTGTTGAATCTTATCTTTCTAAAGAAAAAACGCGTGAAGATGTTGAGTCTGCTGTTAGCAAGCTTGAAAGCAGTACCTCTGAGAAACATTTGGACCCATCTGCAGTTTCACGTGGTTCGAGCTTGGACCGTGATGACAATGGTCTCTTGACCCTTGCTGGTGGTAAAATCACAGACTACCGTAAGATGGCTGAAGGAGCTATGGAGCGCGTGGTTGATATCCTCAAAGCAGAATTTGACCGCAGCTTTAAACTGATCAACTCTAAGACATACCCTGTTTCAGGTGGGGAATTGAACCCAGCAAATGTGGACTCAGAAATCGAAGCCTTTGCGCAACTTGGAGTGTCACGTGGTTTGGATAGCAAGGAAGCTCATTACCTAGCAAATCTTTACGGTTCAAATGCACCGAAAGTCTTTGCTCTTGCTCACAGCTTAGAACAAGCGCCAGGACTCAGCTTGGCAGATACTTTGTCACTTCACTATGCAATGCGCAATGAGTTGGCTCTGAGCCCAGTTGACTTCCTCCTTCGTCGTACCAATCACATGCTCTTTATGCGTGATAGTTTGGATAGCATCGTTGAGCCAGTTTTGGATGAAATGGGACGATTCTATGACTGGACAGAAGAAGAAAAAGCAGCTTACCGTGCTGATGTCGAAGCAGCTCTTGCTAACAATGATTTAGCAGAATTAAAAAATTAAGAAAAAATAAAAGAGGTGGAGGGCAGGACTCCTAGTCCACCCTCTCCTCCTTTTTAATGGAGACAGAGAGATGATGAATGAATTATTTGGAGAATTTTTGGGAACTTTAATCCTGATTCTTCTAGGAAATGGTGTTGTTGCAGGTGTGGTTCTTCCTAAAACCAAGAGCAACAACTCAGGTTGGATTGTGATTACTATGGGTTGGGGGATTGCAGTTGCGGTTGCAGTATTTGTATCTGGCAAGCTCAGTCCAGCTCATTTAAACCCAGCTGTGACAATTGGTGTAGCTTTAAAAGGTGACTTGCCTTGGGCTTCCGTATTGCCTTATATCTTAGCCCAGTTCGCAGGGGCTATGCTGGGTCAGATTTTGGTTTGGTTGCAATTCAAACCGCATTATGAGGCAGAAGAAAATGCAGGAAATATTTTGGCTACCTTCAGCACAGGACCGGCCATCAAAGATACTGTATCAAACTTGATCAGCGAAATCCTTGGAACCTTTGTTTTGGTGTTGACAATCTTTGCTTTGGGGCTTTATGACCTTCAAGCAGGAATCGGAACCTTTGCAGTGGGAACTTTGATTGTCGGTATTGGTCTATCACTAGGTGGGACAACAGGTTATGCCTTGAACCCAGCTCGTGACCTTGGACCTCGTATCATGCACAGTATCCTTCCAATTTCAAACAAGGGAGATGGAGACTGGTCTTATGCCTGGATTCCTGTTGTGGGACCTATCCTCGGTGCAGCCTTGGCCGTGCTTGTATTCTCACTTTTCTAATTTAGAAAACAATTATGTTGATAAAGCTTGAGATGAAAATCTCAGGCTTTTTCATGTGAAAACCATCACTTTTGTTTTCTGCTATTTTATGCTAAAATATTAAAAATCAAATTTTAATTCCAAAGTTGGAAACAAAGATGGGAGAGCTATATGTCTAATTCATTTATCAAATTGTTAGTCTCTCAATTGTTTGCAAATTTAGCAGATATTTTCTTTAGAGTAACCATCATTGCTAACATATACATTATTTCAAAATCAGTAATTGCCACATCACTAGTTCCCATTTTAATAGGAATATCCTCTTTTGTTGCGAGTCTTTTAGTTCCTTTGGTTACTAAAAGGTTAGCGCTAAATAGGGTTTTATCTTTATCCCAATTTGGAAAGACTATATTATTGACGATATTGGTAGGAATGTTTACCGTAATGCAATCAGTAGCGCCTTTGGTAATTTATCTATTTGTTGTTGCAATTTCCATATTAGATGGTTTTGCAGCACCTGTTTCCTATGCTATTGTGCCACGCTATGCGACCGATTTGGGTAAGGCTAACTCAGCTTTGTCAATGACTGGTGAAGCCGTTCAATTGGTGGGGTGGGGGTTAGGTGGACTCTTGTTTGCAACAATTGGTCTGTTACCTACCACGTTTATCATTTTAATCTTGTATATCATTTCTAGCTTTCTGATGTTATTTCTTCCTAAGGCTGAAGTGGAGGTGCTAGAGTCAGAGACAAATCTTGAAATTTTGCTCAAAGGTTGGAAGTTAGTTGCTAGAGATCCTAGATTAAGACTTTTTGTATCAGCAAATTTATTTGAAATTTTCTCAAATACGATTTGGGTTTCGTCTATCATACTTGTCTTTGTAACTGAGTTATTAAATGAAACGGAAAGTTACTGGGGATATTCTAATACAGCATACTCTATTGGTATTATAATTAGTGGCTTAATTGCTTTTAGGCTATCTGAAAAGTTACTCGCTGCTAAATGGGAAAGTATTCTTTTTCCTCTTGTAGCCATGGCAATAGTGACACTGACTATTCTATATTTTCCAAACGCACAGATGTTTTTATTATTTTCAGCTTTAGTTGGTATGTTATCGCAACTAAAAGAAGTTCCTGAAAGTGTATTTCTTCAGGAAACAGTAGAGGAAAATAACTTGGTTAATGTTTATTCCGTTCTTGAAGTGATTTCGACATTAGCATTTTCAGTATTTGTTTTGCTAATGAGCTATATTACTGAGAGTTTTGGCATTAGCATAAGTTTTGGGCTATCAGCCATTTGTCTGATGATAGAAGCTATTTTAATTTATATTAGACGAGACTATTTTAAATGAGAACCTGGGCAAAAAGTCTTTCAGAATCAGAAAAGCGCATAGTATCAGGTGTTGAAAAAAACTTTATATTGTGCGTTTTATTAGAGGAAGATTTACTTCATTTTCTCCTGCAATTGAGTTTTTGCACAGCCCGCCTAAACCCAGCTCGTGACCTTGGACCTCGTATCATGCACAGTATCCTTCCAATTTCAAACAAGGGAGATGGAGACTGGTCTTATGCATGGATTCCTGTTGTGGGACCTATCCTCGGTGCAGCCTTGGCCGTGCTTGTATTCTCACTTTTCTAATCTAGAAAACAATTATGTTGATAAAGCTTGAGATGAAAATCTCAGGCTTTTTTTAAAATATACATAGAAAAACCGCATAATCCTTAAAATAATCTGAAATCTAGTGAAAATGTACGGTAAACAATTGAAAAACTAGTCTATAAAGTGGTACAATGGTAGAAAAATACTATAGTAAGAATCTATCTTATTTAGCAAAAATTACAGAAATGAATGGTTTTTCTTGATGAAACAGAGAAAAGAATTGTACCTTTTTCTTGGTCGGACAGCCTTGTATTTTCTTATCTTTCTAGGGCTGATTTACTTCTTTAGCTATCTTGGTCAGGGTCAAGGAAGCTTTATCTATAATGAATTTTAACTTGAAGGAGAATTCCTATTGTGTCAAATAAACCAATAGTAGATATGATTGAAACCATTGAGTATTTTGCTCAGACCCAGCCTAACTATCCTGTTTACAATGTTTTAGGTCAGGAACACACTTATGGAGATTTAAAGGCTGATTCGGATAGTTTGGCTGCAGCGATCGATCGACTGGATTTACCAGAGAAGTCTCCTGTGGTTGTTTTTGGTGGCCAAGAATATGAAATGTTGGCAACTTTTGTAGCGCTGACTAAGTCAGGTCATGCCTACATTCCCATTGACAGTCATTCAGCCTTGGAAAGAATCTCAGCTATTATAGAAGTAGCAGAACCAAGCTTGATTATTGCCATCTCAGACTTTCCATTGGAGCAGGTTTCGACACCGATGATGAACCTAAATCAGGTTCAAGAAGCCTTTGCTCAAGGGACTAGCTATGAAATCACGCATCCAGTCAAGGGAGATGATAACTACTACATTATCTTTACTTCTGGTACGACTGGTAAGCCAAAGGGAGTGCAGATTTCACATGATAATCTCCTCAGCTTTACCAACTGGATGATTACGGACAAGGAATTTTCAACGCCAAGTCGTCCACAAATGCTGGCTCAGCCACCTTATTCATTTGACCTATCCGTCATGTACTGGGCGCCGACCTTGGCACTGGGTGGTACACTTTTTGCCCTTCCTTCAGCTATTACTCAGGACTTTAAGCAACTCTTTGCGACCCTCTTTTCATTACCAATCGCTATCTGGACATCAACGCCTTCTTTTGTGGATATGGCTATGTTGTCTGAAGACTTCAATAGCGAGAAAATGCCTGGAATTACGCATTTCTACTTTGATGGCGAAGAATTGACGGTCAAAACGGCTCAAAAACTACGTGAGCGTTTCCCGAATGCCCGTATTATCAATGCCTACGGCCCAACAGAAGCAACAGTAGCCTTGTCAGCTGTTGCTGTGACAGACGAGATGCTAGCGACTCTCAAACGCCTACCAATCGGCTATACCAAGGCTGATTCTCCAACCTTTATCATTGACGAAGACGGCAATAAATTGCCAAATGGCGAACAGGGAGAAATCATTGTTTCTGGGCCAGCTGTTTCAAAAGGATATATGAACAATCCTGAAAAAACAGCAGAAGCCTTCTTTGAGTTTGAAGGGCTGCCAGCCTATCACACAGGCGATGTGGGGACTATGACAGATGGGGGCTTGCTTCTCTATGGTGGGCGCATGGATTTCCAGATTAAGTTTAATGGCTATCGCATTGAGCTTGAAGATGTCTCTCAAAATCTTAATAAGTCTCGTTTTATAGAGTCAGCTGTAGCTGTCCCACGCTATAACAAGGATCACAAGGTACAAAATCTACTGGCCTATATCATCTTAAAAGATGGTGTTCGCGAGCAGTTTGAACGTGATATCGATATTACCAAGGCTATCAAAGAAGACTTAGCAGATATCATGATGTCTTATATGATGCCATCTAAATTCCTTTATCGAGACAGTTTACCACTGACTCCTAATGGTAAGATTGACATCAAAGGCTTGATCAATGAGGTAAACAGTCGATGATGGAATTTTTCAAACAGCTTCCTCATTTAGAGCCATACGGCAATCCTCAGTATTTTGTCTATGTGATTGCTGCAACCTTGCCCATCTTTATCGGTCTCTTTTTCAAGAAACGCTTTGCCTGGTACGAGGTGTTGGTTAGTATCTTCTTTATCGTCACTATGTTGGTAGGTGGGAAGACCAATCAATTGGCTGCCTTGGGTATTTACCTTTGCTGGGAAATATTGCTCCTGCTTTTCTACAAGCATTATCGAAAAAGCAAGGATGGCAAGTGGGTCTTCTATTTAGTTAGCTTTCTATCCCTACTTCCGATTATCTTTGTCAAGGTGCAACCGGCTATCAATGGAACGCAGTCTTTGCTTGGGTTCTTGGGAATTTCTTATCTAACTTTTCGTTCGGTTGGGATTATCATCGAGCTGAGAGATGGAGTGATTAAGGATTTTACTCTCTGGGAATTCCTCCGTTTCCTTCTCTTCATGCCGACTTTTTCAAGTGGTCCAATCGATCGCTTTAAGCGTTTTAATGAAAATTATCGGACCATTCCTGAGCGAGATGAGTTGATGGATATGCTGGAAGAAGCTGTCAAGTACATCATGCTTGGCTTTCTATACAAGTTTATCCTAGCCCATATTTTAGGAGAGATTTTATTACCTCCTCTGAAGAATCTAGCCCTACAGTCAGGTGGCTTCTTTAACCATTATGCCCTAGCAGTCATGTATACCTTTGGTTTGGAATTGTTCTTTGATTTTGCTGGCTACTCTATGTTTGCCTTAGCCATTTCAAACTTGATGGGGATTCGTAGCCCGATCAACTTCAACAAGCCTTTTTTATCAAGGGATTTAAAGGAGTTTTGGAATCGTTGGCATATGAGCCTGTCTTTTTGGTTTCGTGACTTTGTCTTTATGCGAATGGTGATGTTGTTGACCAGAAAGAAGGTCTTTAAAAATCGCAATGTGACCTCAAGTGTAGCCTATATTGTCAATATGCTGATTATGGGATTTTGGCACGGTGTGACCTGGTACTACATCGCCTATGGACTCTTTCATGGGATTGGACTGGTCATCAATGACGCTTGGGTTCGCAAGAAAAAAGCACTCAATAAAGAACGCAAAAAAGCAGGGAAGGCTACCTTACCTGATAATCGCTGGATTCAGTTGCTTGGCATGGTTGTCACCTTCCATGTCGTCATGTTTTCATTCTTGATCTTTTCTGGATTCTTGAATGATTTATGGTTTAAAAAATAAAAGGAATTAAAAAATGGATATCAAATCAGAAGTTATTGAAATCATTGATGAGTTGTTTATGGAAGATGTTTCTGACATGATGGATGAAGATCTTTTTGATGCAGGTGTCTTGGATAGCATGGGCACGGTTGAATTAATTGTGGAGATTGAAAACCGTTTTGACATTCGTGTGCCTGTAACAGAGTTCGGTCGCGACGACTGGAATACAGCCAATAAAATCATAGCCGGTATTGTGGAGCTACAAAATGCTTAAACGCTTATGGATGATCTTCGGACCGGTCTTGATAGCTGGTTTGTTGGTTTGTCTGCTTATCTTTTTCTATCCTGCTGAGATGCACCATGATCTGGGAGCTGAAAAGCGTTCGGCGGTGGCTACTACCATTGAAAGTTTTAAGGAGCGGAGTCAAAAGGTCAGAGCCTTATCTGATCCAAATATGCGTTTTGTTCCCTTCTTTGGCTCCAGTGAATGGCTTCGTTTTGACGGCGCCCATCCTGCGGTATTGGCTGAGAAATACAACCGCTCTTATCGCCCCTATCTTTTAGGACAGAGGGGAGCTGCCTCGCTCAATCAGTATTTTGGGATGCAACAGATGTTGCCACAATTGGAGAATAAACAAGTTGTATATGTTATCTCGCCCCAGTGGTTTAGTAAAAATGGCTATGAGCCAGCAGCCTTCCAGCAGTATTTTAATGGGGATCAGTTGACGAGTTTTCTGGAACATCAATCTGGAGATCAGGCTAGTCAATATGCAGCGACTCGCTTACTAGAGCAGTTTCCAAATGTAGATATGAAGGATCTGGTTCAGAAGTTGGCAAGTAAAGAAGAATTGTCGACGGCAGACAATGAAATGATTGAATTATTGGCTCGTTTTAATGAACGTCAAGCTTCCTTTTTTGGTCAGTTTTCGGTTAGAGGCTATTTCAAATACGATAAGCATGTAGCTAAGTATTTAAAGACCTTGCCAGACCAGTTTTCTTATCAAGTGATAGAAGATGTTGTCAAAGCAGATGCAGAAAAGAATACTTCTAATAATGATCTGGGAATGGAGAATTATTTCTATAATACGCAGATTAAGAAAGATTTGACGAAATTAAAGGATTCTCAGAAAACTCATACTTATCTCAAATCGCCAGAGTATAATGATTTACAGTTAGTTTTAACCCAATTTTCCAAATCCAAGGTAAATCCGATTTTTGTCATTCCGCCTGTTAATAAAAAATGGATGGACTACGCTGGTTTGCGGGAGGATATGTACCAACAAACGGTGCAGAAGATTCGCTACCAGTTAGAAAGTCAAGGTTTTACCAATATAGCAGATTTTTCTAAGGACGGTGGGGAAGCTTTCTTTATGAAGGATACCATTCACCTTGGTTGGTTGGGTTGGTTGGCATTTGATAAGGCTGTTGATCCTTTCCTATCCAATCCCACCCCAGCTCCGACGTACCATCTGAATGAGCGCTTTTTCAGCAAAGATTGGGCAACTTATGATGGAGATGTCAAGGAATTTCAATAGATAATAGTATAGAAGAGTTAAAGGATGAAACTAGTTTTCACGTTTTTTCTTGACTCTTTTTTTGGTTGTGATATAATTAACCAGTAAATAATTTTTCAAAGAATAGTATTTTTCTCTTAAAAAGAGAAGTCCAAAAGGAATGGAGTCAGATATGAGACAGCTAGCGAAGGATATCGATGCCTTTTTGAATGAGGTGATTTTACAAGCAGAAAATCAGCATGAAATCCTAATAGGTCATTGCACTAGTGAGGTGGCTCTGACCAATACTCAGGAGCATATCCTCATGCTTTTGTCGGAGGAATCTTTAACAAATTCAGAGTTGGCTCGTCGCCTCAATGTCAGTCAGGCGGCGGTTACCAAGGCCATTAAGTCCTTGGTCAAGGAAGGGATGTTAGAAACATCTAAAGATCCTAAGGATGCGCGTGTGATTTTTTATCAATTGACTGATTTGGCTCGTCCAATCGCTGAGGAGCACCATCATCATCATGAGCATACACTTTTAACCTATGAACAAGTGGCGACTCAGTTTACTCCAAATGAACAAAAAGTGATTCAGCGGTTTTTGACTGCTTTAGTAGGAGAAATCAAATAATGAGATATATTACGGTAGAGGATTTATCCTTCTATTATGATAAGGAGCCCGTTCTTGAACATATCAATTATAGTGTTGATAGTGGGGAATTTGTTACCTTGACAGGGGAAAATGGAGCGGCTAAGACGACACTGATCAAGGCCAGTCTTGGAATCCTCCAGCCACGCATTGGAAAGGTGACCATTTCAAAAACAAATACGCAGGGTAAGAAATTGAGAATAGCTTACCTTCCTCAACAGATTGCCAGTTTTAATGCTGGTTTTCCAAGTACGGTTTATGAATTTGTCAAGTCAGGTCGCTATCCGCGAAAAGGTTGGTTCCGTCGTTTGAATGCTCATGATGAGGAGCATATCAAGGCTAGTCTGGACTCAGTTGGTATGTGGGAACACAGAGACAAACGCTTGGGGTCTCTATCTGGGGGACAAAAGCAGCGAGCGGTGATCGCACGTATGTTTGCTTCGGACCCAGATGTATTTATTCTGGATGAGCCGACAACTGGGATGGATGCAGGAAGTAAAAATGAATTTTACGAACTCATGCACCACAGCGCCCATCATCACGGCAAGGCTGTTTTGATGATTACCCATGACCCTGAAGAAGTGAAGGACTATGCGGACCGCAATATTCATCTAGTTCGTAATCAAGATTCACCATGGCGTTGTTTCAATGTTCATGAGAGTGATCAGGAGGTGGGTCATGCTTAGTTTATTATCTTATGACTTTATGCAACGTGCCTTTCTGGCCGTTATTGCTATGAGTCTTTTCTCGCCAGTATTGGGAACCTTCCTTATTTTGCGCCGTCAGAGTTTGATGAGTGATACCCTCAGCCACGTCTCGCTTTCAGGTGTAGCTTTTGGGTTGGTACTAGGGATTTCTCCGACTGTCTCTACTATTGTCATTGTCTTGATTGCGGCGGTCTTCCTGGAGTATCTCCGTACGGTTTACAAGAGCTTTATGGAAATCGGGACAGCTATCCTCATGTCGACAGGACTGGCTGTTTCTCTGATTGTCATGAGCAAGGGTAAAAGCTCGAGTTCTATGAGTTTGGACCAGTATCTTTTTGGTTCAATCGTGACGATCAGTGAAGAGCAAGTTATTTCCCTCTTTGTCATTGCGGCGGTTGTTTTGATTTTGACCTTCCTCTTCCTTCGTCCGATGTATATCCTGACCTTTGATGAGGATACGGCCTTTGTGGATGGCTTGCCAGTTCGTACCATGTCCATTCTTTTTAACATGGTGACGGGGGTGGCCATTGCCCTTATGATTCCTGCAGCAGGAGCTCTTCTGGTATCGACCATTATGGTCTTGCCAGCTAGTATTGCCCTGCGTCTGGGGAAAAACTTTAAATCGGTTATGCTGCTTGCCAGTGCGATTGGATTTTTGGGAATGGTGGCAGGACTTTACATTTCCTACTATGCAGAAACACCTGCAAGTGCAAGTATTACTATTATTTTTGTAACTGTTTTCTTGCTAATCAGTTTAGTAAGACGTTTTATCAAATAGGAGACTAACGTGAAAAAAATTAGCTTATTGCTAGCCAGTCTATGTGCCTTGTTTTTAGTGGCTTGTTCCAATCAAAAGCAGGCAGATGGCAAACTAAATATTGTGACAACCTTTTACCCTGTCTATGAATTTACCAAGCAAGTCGCAGGAGATACGGCTAATGTAGAACTCCTCATCGGTGCTGGTACAGAACCCCATGAATATGAACCGTCTGCCAAGGCAGTTGCCAAAATCCAAGACGCAGATACCTTCGTTTATGAAAATGAAAACATGGAAACATGGGTTCCTAAATTGCTAGATACCTTGGATAAGAAAAAGGTCAAAACCATCAAGGCGACAGGCGATATGTTGCTCTTGCCAGGTGGTGAGGAAGAAGAGGGAGATCATGACCATGGAGAGGAAGGCCATCACCATGAGTACGATCCCCATGTTTGGTTATCACCAGTTCGTGCCATTAAACTAGTAGAGCACATCCGTGATAGCTTGTCAGCAGATTATCCTGATAAAAAAGAGACTTTTGAGAAGAATGCTGCTGCCTATATCGAAAAATTGCAAGCCTTGGATAAGGCCTACACAGATGGTCTCTCTCAAGCTAAACAAAAGAGCTTTGTGACTCAACACGCAGCCTTTAACTATCTCGCCTTGGACTATGGACTCAAACAAGTCGCAATCTCAGGTCTCTCTCCAGATGCAGAACCATCAGCTGCTCGTCTGGCAGAATTGACAGAGTACGTTAAGAAAAATAAAATTGCCTATATCTACTTTGAAGAAAATGCTTCACAAGCCCTTGCTAACACACTTTCAAAAGAAGCAGGTGTCAAAACAGATGTCCTTAATCCTTTAGAAAGTCTGACAGAAGAAGATACCAAGGCTGGCGAAAACTACATCTCCGTGATGGAGAAAAACCTCAAGGCTCTGAAACAAACAACAGACCAAGAAGGCCCAGCAATTGAGCCTGAAAAGGCAGAGGATACCAAGACAGTCCAAAATGGTTACTTTGAGGATGCAGACGTCAAGGACCGCACCTTGAGTGACTATGCAGGTAACTGGCAATCAGTTTATCCTTTCCTTGAAGATGGTACGTTTGATCAAGTCTTTGACTACAAGGCTAAGTTGACTGGTAAGATGACTCAGTCTGAGTACAAGGCTTACTATACAAAAGGCTATCAGACAGATGTGACTAAGATTAACATTACTGATAACACTATGGAATTTGTTCAAGGTGGACAAAGCAAGAAATATACTTACAAGTATGTTGGTAAGAAAATCTTGACTTACAAGAAAGGCAATCGTGGTGTGCGCTTCCTCTTTGAAGCCACAGATGCTGATGCTGGACAATTCAAGTATGTTCAGTTTAGTGACCACAATATCGCCCCAGTTAAGGCAGAACATTTCCATATCTTCTTTGGAGGCACAAGCCAAGAAGCCCTCTTTGAAGAAATGGATAACTGGCCAACCTACTATCCAGATAATCTATCTGGCCAAGAAATCGCCCAAGAAATGTTGGCGCATTGATGAGAAACCGACTAGTTCATAAGAGCTAGTCGGTTTTTGGGTACTAGTTAGCTAACTGCATTATAGATCTTTCAGAACTTTAAACAATAAATAAAACTCTTGAAATCTTAGCGCTTGTGTGTTAGAATGAATTTAATGGGTAAGGTTCATTAGAACACCAAATCCCTTAACTATGCCACTAGTTAAGGGATTTTTTGACGTATCTTAGCGATTTAACGGGTGTTTACAGACAGGCTAGTCATTCGGTCTACTTCTTACCATCTAGCCATTTGCAGACGAAATACAAGATAATTCCTGCGATGACGTCCGCTACAATAGTAAGAACGAGCTCTGGGACAAGGTTCATTAGTTTCACCTCCTCTCACGAACCGTAAGGAACGTAATCGGTAACCGATGACAAAAATAGTATATCACATTAGATTCCTATCATCAACATTGTTTAATTCTTGAAAACATGGAGCGTATATGCTAAACTATAGTTAGTGTATAAGGTTCATTAGAACACCAAAGCCCCTAACTATTGCAGTAGTTAAGGGCTTTTTTGACGTATCTTAGCGATTTAACGGGTGTTGATAGGCTAGTCACTCGGTCTACTCTTTACTATCTAGCCATCTGCAGACGAAATACAAGATCATTCCTGCTATTACATCCGCTATAATAGTAAGAGCGAGCTCTGGGATAAGGCTCATTAGTTTTACCTCCTCTCACGAACCGTAAGGAACGTAATCGGTAACCGATGACCAAAATAGTATACACATCAAATTTAGATCATCAACAGTGCTTAATTCTTGAAATATCGGGGATAGGCAAAAAGTCTTTAAAATCAGAGAACGTATAGTATCAGATATATAAAATCTTGATGTTATATCAATTATAAAAGTGGATAGGAAAGTTTTCTGATTATCAGAATTCCTTCCTATCCACTTTTTGAAGATTGTAAGTTAGCTTTATTTTATATAGAATCAGCTTATTTGTTTTATTTATCAAAACCTTGCAAGGCTTTTTGGCGTTCTTCTACTTGACCTTTAGCATCTAGTTTATTACCAGCGTATACAGCTGATTCCCATGATCCGTACATTGGATTTGGGAAGATGATGAATTTCTCACCGAATTCTTTTTGCAATTCTTCAAGTTGTTTATCACGGTCAGATTCAGAAGTCTTAGAAAAATCTGCAAAGTCTACGAGGTTATCACCAAATAATAAGATAAGGTTTGTTTTTTCTTGAACTTTTTGGCGGCGACCTTCTTTGGATTTTACACCACTTTCTAAGAACATGAGATGATCACGTCCTTGAACAGGAATTCCTTCACTTTCAAGATTTTTAATGGTAGCATCTACTTGATTAGCTGCGCGGTCGGAAATATAGTAGATTTGGACACCGTTTTGATCAGCAAATTGAAGAAAATCCTTGGCACCTGGAACGGCTTTTGCTGAAGCTTTTTGAACCCAAACATCCCAATTTTCGGGCGTGAATGCTGTCCCATCTTTGACATTTTGTACTTGATAAGGGCTATTATCTAGGACAGTCTCATCCAAGTCTAAAACGATAGAGTAAGGTTTGTCTGATTCTGTTTTGAGCAATTCCTTTAGGTGATTTGTTGCAACGTTATAACCCTGTATATATAAAGCTTTAGTTTCAGCTGATTTTTGGTACCAAAGAGTTGACATAGTGTTTTCTCTTGACCGTAGTTGGTCATATGTCATTGTAATTTGATTATCAGATGAGTTATTATTGCTTGTCTGTGTTTCTGTAGACTTTGTTGCACAACTAGCCAATAAGACGACAGAAGCAAGTGTAGAAAGGATTGTAACAGTAGTTTTTGCTGTTTTCATGAAATATCTCCTATTTATTCATTTCAATCACTAGTATAGCACGAGAGAAAAGTTAAGGCAAGTCATTCTCTGGATATGGATGAAGATTCTATAGAAGATAATGTAATGAAAAAAAGCGATTGCCTTTTATAAAGAGTTGTTTTAGCAAGAGATTTGACGACAATGTGACAATTCACCTCTAATTAGTGACATTTCAGGAAAAATCGCAGTAAAAACTGCACAACCTTCTTTAAATGTGCTATAATACAGGAAAAATAATAATGGAGGTCGCAATAATGGCAACATTTTTGATGATTTTTGTGGTGGTTTGTGTGCTCCTATTGGTGATAGTCACACTGAGTACAGTTTATGTGGTTCGTCAGCAGTCGGTGGCGATTATTGAACGCTTTGGGAAATACCAAAAGGTTGCCAATAGTGGTATTCATATTCGCTTGCCTTTTGGGATTGACTCGATTGCAGCGCGGATTCAGTTGCGCTTGTTGCAAAGTGATATTGTGGTTGAGACCAAGACCAAGGACAATGTGTTCGTTATGATGAATGTAGCGACTCAGTACCGTGTCAATGAGCAGAGCGTGACAGATGCCTACTATAAACTCATGCGTCCCGAATCTCAGATTAAATCTTATATCGAAGATGCTCTTCGCTCTTCTGTTCCCAAATTAACCTTGGATGAATTGTTTGAGAAAAAAGATGAGATTGCCCTTGAAGTTCAACACCAAGTAGCAGAAGAAATGACTACTTACGGTTATATTATCGTAAAAACCTTGATTACCAAGGTCGAACCAGATGCAGAAGTTAAGCAATCCATGAATGAAATCAATGCGGCGCAACGCAAACGGGTCGCAGCGCAAGAATTGGCGGAAGCCGACAAGATTAAAATTGTCACTGCAGCTGAAGCCGAAGCAGAAAAAGACCGCCTCCATGGTGTGGGGATTGCCCAACAGCGTAAGGCGATTGTGGATGGATTGGCAGAGTCTATCACAGAACTCAAGGAAGCCAATGTTGGCATGACAGAAGAGCAAATCATGTCCATCCTCTTGACCAACCAGTATTTGGACACCTTGAATACCTTTGCTTCTAAAGGAAATCAAACCATCTTTTTACCAAATACGCCAAATGGTGTGGATGATATCCGTACACAAATCTTGTCAGCCCTCCGTGCTGAGAAGAAATAATAGACTAATCCTCTTCGAAAATCTCTTCAAACCACGTTAGCGTCGCCTTGTCGTAGATATAGTTACTGACTTCGTCAGTTCTATCCACAACCTCAAAACAGTGTTTTGAGCAACCTGCGGCTAGTTTCTTAGTTTGCTCTTTGATTTTCAGACTCTATAATATTTGTAGTGGGTAAATCCCCTATGGATATTATGGAGCCTATTTTGTTGTAGAAAAAAAGTCCCATAAAATCTATAATGAAAAGCGAAAACCAACTCATTAGAAAGATTCATATGGACCAATTACATTTTATCACAAAACTTCTTGACATTAAAGACTCTAATATCCAAATTATAGATATCATCAATGTGGATACCCACAAAGAAATCATCGCTAAATTGGACTATGAAGCTCCATCTTGCTCTGATTGTGAAAGTCAAATGAAGAAATACGACTTTCCAAAACCGTCTAAGATTTCTTACCTCGAAACAACTGGTATGCTTACTAGAATTCTCCTTAGAAATAGTCGATTCAAGTGCTATCACTGTTCAAAAATGATGGTCGCTGAGACTCCTCTAGTAAAGAAGAATCACCAAATCCCTCGTATCATCAAACAAAAAATTGCTCAAAAGCTGATTGAAAAAACTTCTATGCCCGATATTGCCCATCAGCGTGGCATTTCAACTTCAACTGTTATTCGCAAGCTCAATGACTTCCGGTTTAAGCATGATTTTTCTCGTCTGCCTAAGATTATGTCATGGGACGAGTATACCTTTACAAAGGGGAAGATGAGTTTCATTGCTCAAGATTTTGATAAGCTCAATATCACCACTATTCTTGAGGGCAGAACACAAGCTATCATCCGAAATCACTTTCTGCGCTACGATAGAGCCGTTCGTTGTCAGGTGAAAATCATTACTATGGATATGTTTAGTCCTTACTATGACTTGGCTAGATAACTTCGCTTTAGAATTTCTAGGCTCAGGCTGAAACAGTCTCCCAGACTGTTTCATTCCCGAATGCAAAAATTGTACTTGGTTGCTTTCACCCTTCGTTATTCTATTTCTAAACTCAGGCTAAAACAGTCCACTGGACTGTTTTACTCCAACATCTCAGCCGTGCCATGAATCGTGTGCGTGTTCAAATCATGAATCAACTTGAGTGAAAATCTCATGAATACAGGGCTATCAAGCGCTACTGGAAGCTCATCCAACAGGATAGTCATAAACTCAGCGATAAGAGATTTTATCGCCCTACTTTTCGTATGCATTTAACCAATAAAGAGATTCTTAATAAACAATTAAGCTATTCAGAAGACTTGAAACACCACTATAATCTCTATCAGCTCTTGCTTTTCCACTTTCAGAATAAGGAACTAGAGAAGTTCTTTGGACTCATTGAGGACAATCTAAAAAAGGTTCATCCTCTTTTCTAGACTGTCTTTAAAACTTTTTTCAAGGATAAAGACAAGATTATCAATGCCCTTCAGTTACACTATTCTGATGCAAAATTAGAAGCCACTAATAATCTCATTAAACTAATCAAGCGCAATGCCTTTGGTTTTCTGAACTTTGAAAACTTCAAAAAACGGATTTTCATCTCTCTGAATATAAAAATGGAGAGGACGACGATCGTCCTCTCAAGGTGTTAGCTTTTTTCAACCCACTACAGTTGACAAAGAGCCGATTTTTTTTGGTAGAACCCTTTATCTGGTTAGGTTGCGAGACGATAAACAGCCTCTGCGTATATGTCCATAGCGCGATAAAGATCGTCTAGTACAGCTGCCTCATTTGCTTGATGTTCGGTTTGTTGTGCCCCTGGAAAAAGAGCGCCAAAGGCTACACAGTTTGGCATGGTTCGGGCAAAGGTAGCACCACCTGATGAGAGAGGAGGAGTTTTATCTCCGGTTTTTTCTTGGTAGACTTGCATAAGGGTAGTAACAAGTTGGCTATCTCTTGCGACATAGAGGGGTGCTAGATAGTCGAATTCTTGGTAGTTAAGTTGATAGTCTTTGGCGCACCGAGTGAGCTGTGCTACCAGTTTCTCCTTATCTGCTAGCACAGGTATGCGTATATCAATTCGAATCTCGGAGCAATCGGGATTGATAGTCAACCCTGCAACGTTAAAGGAAAGGGAACCAGACGGTTCATCAGTAACCTCTCCAAAGATTCCAAGCCCTCTACCATCTTGCCCTGCTTTATCGGCTAGAAAATGGAGGGTAGGGTGTGGTTGGAGAGGTGCGAGTACACTAGCAAGCCGAGTGGCTGCATTGACACCTTGACTAGCATCTTTGGCGTGCTTAGGTACCCCGAGTACGATTACAGTTTGGCCTGCAGTTTGATAATCATAACCAGCTTCTGTTAAACCTCTACAAACCGCTTCATGAAGAGGACCTTGGTAACTTGCCTTGTCTGGTACGACATTAAAGGCACCTCCGATATCGAGCTTGATATGATCAGATCCCGGGCCATGAAGTTTGACTTGAAGGAGCCCCTTTTCAGCGTATGTCAAAGGAAATGACGAGTCCGGTGCAAATCCCATACTGGCTGTTTCTTCGAAGGTATTGTAGCGTGCCATACATCTCCAAAGGGTTTCTTCATCTGTGCCAAAGATAAAACGCACGCGTTTCTTAAATTGGATGCCTTGGTCAAGCAAGCTTTTCACTGCGTAGAGAACTGCAAGTGAAGGACCTTTATCGTCCTGTGCCCCTCTTCCGTAGAGGATTCCTTCTTTAATGCTTGCTTCAAATGGTGGCGTTTGCCAATCTGCTTTATCACCTGATGGAACAACGTCCAAATGACAGAGAACGGCCAGGAGCTCTGCTCCCTGACCGGTTTCTGCGTATCCGTAATAACCTTTAGGGTCGAGATAGGTAGTGAAACCTAAGCCGTGACAAATTTCTAAAGTTTTTTCTAGGACATCTTGGATTGCTTGCCCAAAAGGTGTTCCATTTTCTCCTTCATTGAGTACCGAAGGATAGGAAATCAAGGTTTTTAATGATGTAAGAAATTCATCTTTAACTTGATTTGTTATATTTATTTTCATGGAATCACCTCGCTCACTATTTTATAGGAATGGAAGGAAGGTTCCAAGGAGGAGAAGGGCGATTGTCACTACAATAATAACAACCACTAATTTGCCCATGAATTTCCACCAAGTACCAATGTTGATACGTCCAAGTGCAAGAGCTCCCATCACAATACCAGATGTTGGCGCAATCAAGTTCAAGACACCTGAAGCAGATTGATAAGCAGTGATAATCAAACTAGGACGAACGTTTACAAATTCTCCAAGCGGAGCCATGATACCCATAGTTGCGCTGGCAAGACCAGATGAAGATGGGATCAAGAATGACATAGGTAGATAGAAGATATAAGTTAAAACGATAAAGACTTGTGAAGATAGACCGCTCAAGCCTTCTTTACCCCAGTTGAGAATGGTGTCGGTAATCATACCGTTGTTCATAATAACTTGAATACCACGGGCAATCGCTACGATCAAGGCAACACTGAGCAAGTCAGCAGCACCATTCATGAAGGAAGAGATAATCTTATCTTCTTTAAGACCATAAACAATACCAATCAGGATACCCATAAAGGCAAAGAGCATTGCACCTTCTGGGAAGTACCAAGTACCTAGCGCAGAAGTAGATGACCCGACAATATTACCAATAACTGGAAGACCAGTCAACCAAGTATTAAAGTCATTAAAAATAGTAATGCCAAGGTCTGTCCATGGAATGAAGCTCAATACCATCAAGATGAATGTCAATACAAATAAGAAGAGAACTGATTTTTGTTTGCTACTAAGTGTAGATTCTACAGATGAAGTTTCTTCTACGTTAAAGTGTTTCAAGTCTTCTTCGCGAGTACTATAAACCAGTGACTTACTCGGATCTTTTTGAATCTTATCCGCATAACGGTAAACAAACCAAGTACTAAGAGCAGTCAAGGTAACCCAGAAGATCAGACGAAGTACGATACCGTCCCCTGTACCAACTCCCGCAGTCGCTGAAGCAATACCTGTCGCAAATGGATTCAGAGTAGATGCCAAAGTGCCGATTTGAGAACCGAGCAAAATAATTGCAACACCAGTCAGGCTATCAAAACCAACGGCCATCATAACTGGCACAAGGAGTGGATAGAAGGCCATTGTTTCTTCACCCATACCATAAGTTGTACCACCGAGGGCAAACAAAGGCATCAGTACCAAAATCAACATTTTTTCGCGGCCTTTATACTTCTTCACGGTAGAGGCAATCCCTACGTTAAGAGCACCAGTTTCATTGACAACACCAAGAAAAGCACCAACCATGAGGATGAAGAAGGCTACATCAATCGCTGCGCTGGTTTCTTTAATCAGTGAGCCTTCCTCTGGATGAGTACCTAACATAGCCCGAATCGGTGCCATGAGGACGTCCCAAATTCCTTGTGGATTTTGAGGTTGAGCATTGTAAACACCCTCTATAAAGGCCCCCGCAGGGATAATCCAAGTTAGCACTGCCATAATAGCAATGATTATCAATAAAATGGTGTAAGATGAAGGCATCTTAAACCCTTTTTTAGCTTTTTCACTCATTTGTTTTTCCTCCTAATGTCTAACAAAATGTAAAAAATCAACTACTTTCTTAAATAAATAGCCAAGAAAGCGTTTTCTATATATATTTATTTTACCATATTAAAGTCTAAAAAATTAGTATTTTGTGAAAATATCCTACTTATTTTCAAGAATTATTCTTAATTTAATATAGAAACGCTAGAAAAAAAATACATCTTATTAGTAAAACAACTTACCCTTTTTCAATAATTGTTCCGCTTTCAGATTCAATCAAGGCGCCTAGATTTTCAAGGGAAGTAATAACTGCTTTTCCTTCTGGACGACCATTGACAAAAGCGATAGCTGCTTCTACTTTTGGAAGCATGCTGCCTGGTGCAAACTGATCTTGTTTGATATATTCTTCCAGCTGGGCAACATTCACATGTTCCAATTTTTCCTGGTTTGGTTTGTTGTAGTTAACAAATACATAATCTACACCTGTCAAAACGATGAAGAGGTCTGCATCAACCAATTCTGCCAAACGCTGGGAAGCGAAGTCTTTATCAATAACCGCTTCGACACCAGTCAAATGCCCATTGTTTTCTTTGACGACGGGAATACCACCACCACCTGCAGCTACGACGACTTGACCATTATTTAAAAGAGTACGGATGGTTTCAATTTCTTTGATGTCAACAGGTTTTGGTGAAGCAACTACCTTACGCCAGCCACGACCAGCATCTTCCTTGAAAGTCGCTCCGCTCTTTTCGGCTTCTGCTTTTGCTTCTTCTTCTGAATAGAAAGGACCGATTGGTTTACTCAAGTTAACAAAAGCTGGATCATTTTTATCTACGACAACTTGCGTTACAACAGAGGCAACATTTTTTTCGATGCCTTCATCCAAGAGAGCATTTTGCAAAGCATTTTGCAACCAGAAACCTATGCTACCTTCTGTCATAGCGACAAGTGAGTCGAGTGGGAAGGCAGGGTTCTTTTCAGAGTCTGATGCCAAATGTTGGAGCAAGAGATTCCCAACTTGAGGTCCATTACCATGAGTGATAATCAAATCATCTCCATTTTTAATCAATTTTACAAGATGCTTAGCTGTTTCAACTAAAGCTTCTTGTTGAGCCTTTGCTGATGGATCAGAAGAAAGAATCGCATTTCCTCCCAAAGCTACTACAATTTTACGATTTGCCATAAATTCTCCTTTATCACACTCAATAGAATGCGTTTAGATTTAAATTTAATGAATTTTCACATATTTTACAAGAAATAATATATTACTATTATATAAAAGAGGGCCGGACTAAAGCTATTAGTCGCAGCCCTCATAGCTGTTGGTAGACGGTTTATTATCTAAAATTATACTTTAGGAATATAAAGGTTACCAAGAGTAGCAGCCATAACAGCTTTGATAGTGTGCATACGGTTTTCTGCTTGGTCAAAGTGACGAGCATACTTGCTTCGGAAGACTTCATCTGTTACTTCCATTTCTTCTACGCCAAATTTCTCAGCAACGTCTTTACCATAAACAGTGTGAGTATCGTGGAATGCTGGTAAGCAGTGCAAGAAAATCAAGTTTTCGTTATCTGCTTTTTTTACCAAGTCCATATTGACTTGGTAAGGTTTCAAAAGTGCAACGCGTTCTGCGAATTTGTCTTCTTCACCCATTGATACCCAAACGTCTGTGTAAAGAACGTCTGCGCCCTTAACTGCTTCGTCAGCATCTTCAGTGATGAGAATATGTGCGCCACTTTCTTTAGCAAATCCTTCTGCTAATTCAACGATTTCTTTTTCTGGGAAAAGTTCTTTTGGTGAGAAGATGTGAACATTGACACCAAGGATAGCACCTGTTACAAGCAAGCTATTGGCAACGTTATTACGTCCATCACCACAGTATACCAATGTCAAGCCTTCCAAGCGTCCGAAGTTTTCTTGAACAGTCAAGTAGTCAGCGAGCATTTGAGTTGGGTGCCATTCGTCAGTTAGACCGTTCCATACTGGAACACCTGAGAATTCTGCTAGTTCTTCAACCATACGTTGGCTGAAACCACGGAATTCAATCCCGTCAAACATACGACCCAAAACTTTTGCAGTATCTTCAGTAGATTCTTTTTTACCTAACTGAATGTCATTTGCTCCGAGGTATTCTGGATGAGCACCAAGGTCAATAGCTGCAGTTGTAAAGGCTGCACGCGTACGAGTAGACGTTTTTTCAAACAAGAGGGCGATATTTTTACCAGCAAGGTAGTGGTGTTGGATATTGCGTTTTTTCAAATCCTTTAAGTGAGCAGAAAGACCGATAAGATATTCTAACTCTGCGCGAGTAAAGTCTTTTTCTGCTAAGAAGCTGCGTCCTTGGAATACTGAATGTGTCATTCTGTTATTTCCTCTTTCTATTTTTTACATTTTTTATTGACAAATACTAAACAGCGATTATACTTCTTCGCGTTCAAATGGCATAGACATACAACGAGGTCCACCACGGCCCCGAACCAATTCACTTCCGCGGATCTTAATCAATCGAAGTCCGTATTCTTCTAGGATCTTGTTGGTAATGGTATTGCGGGCATAAACGATTACTACACCAGGTGCGATGGTCAAAGTGTTGGAGCCATCATTCCATTGTTCACGCGCAGCTGCTACGATATTGCCACCACCGCAACGGATCAAATGAACTTTTTCTATGCCGAGGTTCTTCGCAAGAAGTTCAGCTAAGTCACCTTTTTCTTCAACAATCTTGAGTTTTTCATCTTCATAAGTGACAGAGTACACACGAAGATCGCCTTCGATTTCTGGGTGAATTGTGAATTTGTCATAGTCAACCATGGTAAAGACAGTATCCAAGTGCATGAATTTACGGTTGTTAGCAAATTCAAATGCCAATACTTTCTTGAACCCAACATTTTTCTTGAAGATATTTACCAAGAGTTTTTCAATCGAAGCTGCGTCTGTACGTTGAGAAATACCCACTGCGAGAACGTCTTTAGAAAGAACGAGCTCATCTCCACCTTCAATACGTGTATCTTCTTCACGGTTGTAAACCAACTCCACTTTTCCACCATAGATTGGATGGTGTTTGAAAATGTATTTACTATAAAGAGTTTCACGGTTACGAGTATCTGCATACATATGGTTAAGCGATACGGCATTACCAATGGTTGCAAATGGATCGCGAGTGAAGTAGAGGTTTGGCATTGGGTCGATAGCAAATGGATAGTCTGACTCAACCAAGTCAGTTAAGCCTTTTGCTTCTTCAGGAATTTCTGGCAATTCAACTTTCTGAACACCAGCCATAGTTTTTTCAACCAATTCTTGGTTGTCCTTGATACCGTGAAGCAATTTACGAATAGCCGCCTTGGTTTGATGGCCACGGATGTTGGCTTCGTCTAAATATTCCTCGATAAATTGATCGCGGATTTCTGGGGAAGTCAATGATTCAGCAGCCAATTGCTCTAGATAAAGGACCTCAATTCCTTCATCACGAAGAGCTTGAGCAAATGCGTCATGTTCTTTTTGAGCATCTTCCAAGAATGGAATGTCATCAAAAAGAAGCCTTTCGAGATAGTCCGGCAACAAGTTTTCCAACTCTTTGCCTGGACGGTGCAACATAACTTTTTTCAGTTTCCCAATTTCTGAGAATACCTGAATTGGATGTGAAGACATATGTTTTCCTCCTTAAAAATCTTTACGGCGCTACCTTTTTGGCACCGCTTACATTTATGTTATATCATATTCTCAGAGGCATGTCAATAGTAAAAAATAATTAAAAATTTGGACAAAACAAGGTTTTAGTAATATTTTATGTTATTATACGATAGCAAAAGAAATTACAGGAAATAAATGTATAAATTTCTACCAAAAAGAATATAATTTTTTTAAAAAAATTATGCTAAATTTCATATTTTAAGAAGAAATGTCCAGATTTTAATTCAGTTATGACGAGGGATTGAGAGAAGTTGTGATTGAAAATTACTTAGAAAATTATATGAAACATATCAGAAAAGTTTTTCTTCTAGTCTAATTTAAATGTATATTGTACAAATTATAGAATCTTTTCTGAGTATTTAGGGAGTGATGGAGGAAGCCTTGAAAGCGCTTTTGTTTTGTGCTATAGTCAAGTAAATCGTGTCGTTTAAAGAGGAATGCTTGTATGAGAAGAGAAGAAGTTTTACGAAATCACTGGTTTTTTAGCCAAGAGGTAGGAAAAGAAGAGGCCTTGGCACCGGATTTTCATATGGAAAATTGGCAGGCTATTCAAGTGCCACATGACTGGAGTATTTACAATGATTTTGACCAGTATTCGCCAGCGCAAAATGAGGGTGGTCAGTTAAACGGAGGTCAAGCCTGGTACCGGACGCAATTTTACTTGGAAGAAGATGCCAGTCTTGTTTCTGTACGTTTGTTGTTTGATGGGGTTTACATGAATGCCCAAGTCTATATCAACGGGCAAGCGCTGGGCTATTATCCCAGTGGCTATACACCTTTTTCTTATGATATCACGCCTTATCTAAGAAATGATGGGACGGCCAACCAGCTTGCGGTTTTTGTGGAAAATCAGCAACCGAGCAGTCGTTGGTACTCTGGTAGCGGTATTTACCGAGAAGTGAGATTGTTGATGACAGATTCGGTGCATCTGGATTTATATGGGATTAAGATAGAAAGTCCCAAGCTCAAGGAACAAAGAGATGGATGGGTGGAAACTCAGCTTGAAAGTAAGGTTTCAAATGATGGGCCTCAGTCCGTGTCGGTGAATTTGGAGCAGAGTATCTGGTATGATGGACAGCAGCTGTCAGACTGGCAGGCGACAGACTCTTTAGTGATTGAGTCTGGGGAAAAACATCATTTCAAACACGCCATATCAATGTTCCAACCTTTGCTTTGGGATATTGATTATCCTCACCTTTACCAATTGAAGACTCGCCTTTACAAAAATGGCATTTTGGTTGATGAAGAAGAGGAGACCTTTGGTTACCGTTATATGGATTGGCAAGCGGATAAGGGCTTCTTTCTAAATGGTCGCTGGTTGAAGATTCATGGGGTTTGTTTGCACCATGACTATGGAGCGCTGGGAGCTGTGGAAAACAGGTCAGCTGCTGAGAGACGCTTGCGCCAGATGAAGGACATGGGCGTCAATGCGATTCGGATCACCCATAATCCAGCTAGTAGTATTTTGCTGGATGTGGCTGCTAAAATGGGCTTACTTATCCAAGAAGAAGCCTTTGACACTTGGTATGGAGGCAAGAAAGAATATGACTATGGTCGCTTTTTTGAGGAAGAAGCGACTCATCCAGAAGCGAAAACAGGCGATTTCTGGTCAGACTATGATTTGCGCACCATGATTGAGCGTGGCAAGAACAATCCAGCGATTTTTATGTGGTCCTTGGGAAATGAAGTTAGCGAAGCAAATGGAGATGCTCATTCATTGAAGACTATCAAACGCTTGCTAGAAAGGGTCAAGGAAGTTGATGATAGCCGTTTTGTGACCATGGGAATGGATCAGTTCCGCTTTGGAGATGGGTCTGGAGGTCATGAAAAGATAGCTGATTTGCTGGATGTGGTGGGCTTGAATTACTCAGAAGACAATATTGATGGGATTCGCAAAAGACATCCCAAGTGGCGACTTTATGGGTCTGAAACTTCATCGGCTACAAGGACGCGTGATAGCTATTTTCGCCCAGATAAGGAATGGGTTGGAGATAATCGTCGCGTGCGGAATTTTGAACAGTCAGACTATGGTAATGATCGAGTTCCTTGGGGGAAGACAGCGACGGCTGCTTGGATAGCAGATAGAAATCGGCTAGACTATGCAGGTCAATTTATCTGGACAGGAGTGGACTATATCGGTGAGCCGACTCCTTGGCACAATCAAAATGATACGCCTGTCAAGAGTTCTTATTTTGGGCTTGTAGACACAGCAGGGATTCCGAAAAATGACTATTATCTCTATCAAAGTCAGTGGTTGGACCTAAATCAGCATCCCATGGTTCATATCCTGCCCCACTGGAATTGGGAAATCCACAAGAGTTATCAACAAGTTGTGGATAAGTATGGGGATATCCCTGTTCGAGTGTATTCAAATGCTGGTTCTGTAGAGCTATTTCTCAATGGAAAATCTCAAGGCAGGAAGACTTTTCAGGAGAAATGGACTTCAGATGGCAGAAAATACCAAGAGGGAGCAGGTTCTGATCAACTCTATCTCGAATGGCGTTTGGCTTATCAACCAGGAGAATTGCGTGCTGTGGCCTATGATCGTCAAGGTCAGATTGTGGCAGAAGATAGGGTGGTGACTGCAGGTAAGGCAGCCAAAATCGGGTTACATGCCGAGAAAATACAACTGGAGCCAGATGGGCAAGACCTCCTCTATCTCTATTTTGATGTATTGAATAAGGATGGAAATTGGGTGCCGAGTGCTTCCAATCAGATTCATTTTAAAATTGAGGGCCCTGCTCGCATTGTGGGTGTGGATAATGGCAGGCAGGCTAGTCGTGAACGTTACAAGGCTCAGAAAAATGGTCGTTTTAAGAGGAAAGCCTTTCATGGCAGAGGTGTCCTCTTAGTTCAGAGCTTGGAGCAGGCAGGTCTAGTCAGAGTAAAAGCTAGTGCTAGAGGGCTAGAGCCAGCAAGTTTTAATCTCTTAGTGGGAGAGATTTTGGCTTCCCAACCAGTGAAAAATAAGCGCTTGTTTGAGATTCGAGTGGACAAGCAGGGAGAATTACAAGAAGGGGATTCCCCAGCTATTGGACTTTATCCACAAACTGTGGATAATCCTGTGAACAAGGTGGGGAATAGTGAAGTGATTTGGGAGACGAGTGGTAGTGCCCACGCCATTATCAAGCAAGGAGTGCTTCATTGCTTGTCTGCAGGCGACTTGGTTATCAGTGCTATTTATCAAGGGAAAACCTATCAAACTCATTTGCAGGTCGCAGAAAATAGCTCACTAGGGCAGGCAGTTTCTGTACGACCACTTCGCTTGCATACAGCTAAGGGAACTTATCCACAGCTGCCATCTTCAGTTTTGGTGGACTATGAGTCCGGGGATGCAAAACGAGTCAAGGTTGTTTGGGAAGGAATCCCTGAAGATGATTTGACAAAATTTCATGAATTTACGGTATCTGGCCAGTTAGAGGGTCTGGATTTAAAGGCTTCTGCTCAGGTTTGTGTTCAAGGGATTTGCGCTATTGAACCTGAAAGGGTTTGGACGCTTGTCAAGGAAGTCCCACACTTACCAGACCGAGTCAAGCTAGTCTTATCAGATGGCAGACGAGATAGGGCCAAGGTGACTTGGAATGAACTCGATCCTCAAGTCTCTGCTCAGGTAGGAGAATGTGTGCTCACAGGACAAGTAGCGGGCTGTGAGTTACCAGCAACAGTCACCATTCATGTGACAGCTGCCAGTGTAGCTGGGGAAGTTATTTCCAATCAGTGGACAGGGTCCAATCTGCCTCTGGTCTTTGCTTCCCACTCAGAGCCAAATCACCCAGCCTCTTACCTCAATGACAAGGTCATTGCTCGGAAGAAATCGACAGCCAATACCTGGATTGCCAAATCAGAGAAAGCAAGCGTCGGTATTCTTTTTGGAGATGCAGGGATTTTAAAACCGCGATTTGTGGATAACGTGACCTTGTATTATGTTGAGAATCAAGAATACGTGGCGATGGAGCCTACTTTTATTGATTATTACATAGGGAATGAGCCTGCCTTGCCTCGGACTCCAAACCATTTAGACAAGGATTCCCTGCTCATGCAAGAGGAGAATTGGCGATCTGTATCAGCTATCCGAAAAGTTTCAAGCGGCAAGGATGAAGAGCTTCGTTTCGAATTTGACAAGGTGGAAACTTATGCTCTTCGTCTTCGATTTGAAGGCTTGGCAAGCCCTCTAGCGTTAACAGAATTGCAAGTACATGCTAAAAAAGTGAAGAAAAATGTAGATAGGAAGTAGTATGGTAAGAGAAGTAAAATCGCATGGCCCCTTGCCTAGTCAGGCCCAGCTAGCTTATTTAGAGAATGAACTAGCAGCCTTTATCCATTTTGGGCCCAATACCTTTTATGATCAGGAATGGGGGACAGGTCAGGAGGATCCTAGGCGATTTAACCCGACAAGGTTAGATGCGCGTGAGTGGGTTCGCGTGCTCAAGGAAACGGGCTTCAAGAAGTTGATTTTGGTGGTCAAGCACCACGATGGCTTTGTCCTTTATCCGACAGTTCACACAGATTATTCGGTCAAGGCTAGTCCTTGGAGGAATGGAGAGGGGGATTTGCTCCTTGAAGTATCTCAAGCTGCCACAGAGTTTGATATGGATATGGGGGTTTATTTATCGCCGTGGGATGCCCATAGTCCTCTCTATCATGTGGACCGAGAAGTGGACTATAATGCCTATTATCTGGCTCAGCTGAAGGAGATTTTATCAAATCCTGACTATGGAAATGGAGGGAAATTTGCTGAGGTCTGGATGGATGGTGCCAGAGGAGAGGGCGCTCAAAAGGTCAATTATGAATTTGAAAAATGGTTTGAAACCACTCGTGACCTGCAGGGAGATTGCTTGATTTTTTCAACAGAAGGCACCAGTATCCGCTGGATTGGCAATGAACGAGGGTATGCAGGTGATCCCCTATGGCAAAAGGTGAAACCAGACCAGCTAGGGACAGAAGCAGCGCTGGACTATCTTCAACACGGAGATCCCTCAGGCACGATTTTTTCAATCGGTGAGGCAGATGTTTCCATCCGACCGGGCTGGTTTTACCATGAGGACCAGGATCCTAAGTCTCTTGAGGAGTTGGTCGAAATCTATTTTCACTCGGTGGGGAGAGGAACTCCACTCTTGCTCAATATTCCGCCGAATCAAGCTGGGCTATTTGATGCAAAGGATATTGAACGCCTTTATGAATTTGCGGATTATCGCAATGAGCTCTATAAAGAAGATTTGGCTCTGGGAGCTGAGGTATTTGGTCCTGCTCTTTCCGCAGACTTTGCCTGTCACCATTTGACAGATAGCCTTAAGACTAGCTCTTGGGCAAGCGACGTAGGCCTGCCAATCCAGTTAGAACTCGACTTAGGGTCACCTAAAACTTTTGATGTAATTGAGTTACGAGAAGATTTGAAGCTAGGGCAACGAATCACTGCTTTTCATGTGCAAGTAGAGGTGGATGGTCTCTGGCAAGAATTTGGTACAGGCTTTACAGTTGGTCATAAGCGCCTTCTGCGAGGGCCGCTAGTAGAGGCACAGAAGGTGCGCGTGATCATTACCAAGGCACAAGCTATGCCTGTATTAACCAAGATTTCACTTTATAAAACTCCTAGTTTATCAAAAAAAGAAGTTGTTCAGGGCCTAACATTTGTAGAAAAAGGTCTAGTTGTGACAAAGGGAGAGGCTCTTCATTTTAGGGTTGAACGTAGCGAAAGTAATACTCCTTTGAAGGCTAAGATTTCGATTCAACCGGGGACGGGTGTCCATGGTGTCGCCTATCAGGACGAGATTCAAGTCCTTGCGTTTCAAGCTGGGGAAAGCAAAAAAGATTTGACTATACCAACCTTGTATTTTGCTGCTGATAAGACCTTGGATTTCTATCTAAATCTGACTGTGGATGGACAACTGATTGATCAAGCTCAAGTACAAGTTTCATAAAATAAAAGAACCTTTGCAGGATACAAAGGTTCTTTTGTCTACTAGCTAGTGACTTGGCAACCAGCTAAGTGTAAAGGTTAGTTGCTCAGCTTTTAAGAAGTCTTGGTGTTGAATAGTTGATACGAGTATTTTGTCCAGTCGGCATTCTTTGACAAAGTTGAAGTGGCTATGGTTTTGCTTAGCATAGATATCCAGCCATTTATCTTCTCTAGCCAGGTAGATACGAAGATGGTCAAAGAGAGGGATTCCGAGGGCATAGTTTGGTTTGCCTGGACAGGTCGGATAAAATCCAAGAGCAGACCAGATGTACCAGGCTGAGAGACTGCCATTGTCTTCATCGCCAGGATAGGCTTCCCAACTTGGGTGAAAGGCCTTCTGACGGAGTGTCTTGATAAGAAGGGCAGTGTAGTCAGGGTAGTCACTGTAACGGAAGAGATAAGGAATGTGGAAGCTCGGCTGATTGGAAATGGCAAGTTGCCCAAAAGGAGCAGTAGCCATTTCGCTCATTTCGTGAATCTCGTAACCATAGCCTGTTGTCTCAAAGAGGGGAGCATCTTGACAGGTTTTCAAAAGATAGTTGCTAAAGGCTTCTTTTCCACCCATAAGCTGGATTAAGCCTGGGATGTCATGTAAGACACCTAGACTGGCTTGAATAGCTGAACATTCGGCGTAATCTCGCCCCCAACTATAGGGAGAAAAGTCAGGACGAAAGTTGTCATCTACATCACGCGCCCTCATATAGCCTGTTTCAGGGTCAAATAAGTTTTGATAATTCTTAGCATATTGAGCATAGGCTTGTGCCAGCTCTTCTTGACCTAATTTTGCTGCGCAGGTAGAGATGCAAAAATCACTGTAAGCATAGTCCAGTGTATGACTGACACTTTCATGGAAGTCCGTAGATAGGTATCCTAGCTTTTGGTATTGGACCAGGCCGTGTCGTCCATTGATAGCTTTTGGATCTGCCTTGGTCGCAGTTTTGATCATGGCTTTGAGAAATTCTTCTTCAAACTCAGGTGCCATGTTTTTGCAGGCGCTATCTGCAATAAGACCATCAATCAAAGTGCCAGGCATCATTCCTCTTTCATCAGGGGCAAGCCACTTAGGAAGATATCCAGTGTCGCGGTAGCTATTGAGGAAGCCTTCAAGGAACTGACGATAGTGCTCTGGAATAATCAGGGCAAAGAGTGGGAATGAAGTGCGGAAGGTATCCCAGAAACCATTATTGGTAAAGAGAGGACCTGGTTTAATTGTTCCTGAAGCGAGGTCTATATGAATCTCTTCTCCCTGTTCACTAACCTCATAAAAGGTTTGTGGAAAAAGAAAGAGTCTGTATAGACAATGATCAAAAAATGTTCGGTCTACAGAGCCAGTTTCCACGACATCAAAACGGCCTAGAAGGTTTTCCCAACTTGTTTTAGCCTCTGATTTCGTTTCTTCAAAGTCTTTTCTAGGCAGATTAAAGAGGGCCTGTTCTTTAGAAATAAAAGAAGTAGCTAGTTGAACTAGAGCTTCTGCTCCAGCCAAGTCGATACGCCAATCTTGCTTCACTTGATTGATAGATAAAATATCCGTAGAGAATGCGAGGGCAGTGAACATGACGAGAGGACTTTTGTTGGTTTTGGTTTCACCTTCTTGTCGTAGGGCCAGAGTTCGCTTATCGATTTGCTCTACGGTCAGTTCATCTGCTGCGTGAAGATAGAGGAAGAGGGCTTTGCCTTGCTTTTGCTCCAAACGAATAGAAGCACCATAGCAAGTAGGACTTAACTGCGTTTCGATCTGATAGCGCTCAGAAAAAAGCTTCAGATAATGGGGTTGGAAAGAGGTATTGTCCATATCATAAGAAGACTGACGATGGAAGAGGCTGTCTCCACCTAGCAGGCCTGTGACAGGTGTCAATAAGAGCCAAGAGTAGTCCCCAATCCAAGGACTGGGCTGGTGGGTTAGTCGAATCCCCTGAAAGATAGGTAGATGCGGATCGAAAAACCAAGAGCCCTTCTGGTCACTGGTCTGAGGCACAAAGTAATTCATGCCAAAAGGAACACCTGTGTAGGGGAGGGTGTTTCCTCGTGAAAAGGCGTGTTTACTGGCTGTTCCAAAACGCGTATCAATGGTTTCAAGTAGTGGTTTCATAGCCTTTCCTTTAGCTGTTTTTCTACATTATATCAGAAAAAGAGGGCCTTTAGAAAAGAAGTTTTAAAGATAACAATTTTGTAGAAAAATGACTATCATTTGTGTATGTATTTTCTGTCTCAAAAGCTATATACTGAAAATGAAACTTGTTTGAAAGAGGATACTGCACGATGATTTATTCAAAAGAAATTGTTAGCGAGTGGCTAGATGAAGTGGCAGAGCGGGCTAAGGACTATCCAGAGTGGGTGGATGTCTTTGAGCGTTGCTACACAGACACCTTGGACAATACGGTTGAAATCCTAGAAGATGGTTCAACCTTTGTACTCACTGGTGATATTCCTGCTATGTGGCTTCGAGATTCAACAGCCCAACTCAGACCCTACCTTCATGTGGCTAAAAGAGATGCCCTCCTGCGTCAGACCATTGCAGGTCTGGTCAAACATCAGATGACTTTGATTCTCAAAGATCCCTATGCCAACTCTTTTAATATTGAGGAAAACTGGAAGGGTCACCACGAAACAGACCATACAGAATTGAATGGCTGGATTTGGGAGCGCAAGTATGAAGTGGATTCTCTTTGCTATCCCTTGCAATTGGCTTATCTCCTTTGGAAAGAAACTGGTGAGACGAGCCAATTTGATGAGACTTTTGTCGCAGCGACCAAGGAGATTCTCCATCTCTGGACGGTGGAGCAAGACCACAAGAACTCACCATACCGTTTCGTCCGTGATACCGATCGTAAGGAGGATACGCTGGTAAATGATGGCTTTGGCCCTGATTTTGCGGTGACAGGGATGACCTGGTCAGCCTTCCGTCCAAGTGATGACTGCTGTCAGTATAGTTACTTGATTCCGTCCAATATGTTTGCAGTCGTTGTCTTAGGTTATGTCCAAGAAATCTTTGCTACATTGAATCTAGCTGATAGTGAAAGCATCATTGCTGATGCTAAACGCCTGCAGGCTGAGATCCAAGAAGGAATCGAAAACTATGCCTACACGACTAACAGCAAAGGCGAGAAAATCTATGCCTTTGAAGTGGATGGTCTAGGAAATGCTAGCATCATGGACGATCCTAACGTGCCAAGCTTGTTAGCTGCTCCCTATCTTGGTTACTGTGATGTCAACGATGAAGTGTATCAAGCAACTCGTCGCACTATTCTCAGTCCTGAAAATCCCTACTTCTACCAAGGGGAGTACGCTAGCGGTCTCGGAAGTTCTCATACCTTCTATCGTTATATATGGCCGATTGCCCTATCGATCCAAGGTTTAACAGCTACAGATAAAGCTGAGAAAAAATTCTTGCTAGATCAGTTGGTTGCCTGCGATGGCGGAACAGGTGTGATGCACGAAAGCTTCCACGTAGACGATCCGACACTCTACTCACGCGAATGGTTCTCATGGGCCAACATGATGTTCTGCGAATTGGTCTTGGATTACCTAGATATTCGCTAATGAGCCTTAGCTCAATAGGTTCTCGTACAGAATCACAAATCTATTTTTAAATTTAAGTTAGAATGAGGTTTTACTCATGGAAAATGTTGTTGTACATATCATCTCTCACAGTCACTGGGATCGTGAGTGGTATCTACCTTTTGAAAGTCACCGTATGCAATTGGTGGAACTTTTTGACAATCTTTTTGATCTTTTTGAAAATGACCCTGAGTTCAAGAGTTTCCACTTGGATGGACAAACCATTGTCCTTGATGACTACTTGGAGATTCGCCCTGAAAATCGCGACAAAGTCCAACGATACATCGACGAAGGCAAATTGAAGATTGGGCCTTTCTACATCTTGCAAGATGACTACTTGATTTCAAGTGAAGCCAATGTCCGTAATACTCTTATCGGTCAGCAGGAGGCTGCAAAATGGGGCAAATCTACTCAGATTGGTTACTTCCCAGATACCTTTGGAAATATGGGGCAGGCTCCTCAAATCCTTCAAAAATCAGGCATTCACGTAGCAGCCTTTGGTCGCGGTGTCAAACCGATTGGATTTGATAACCAAGTCCTCGAAGATGAGCAGTTTACTTCCCAGTTTTCCGAAATGTACTGGCAGGGTGCAGACGGAAGTCGTGTCCTCGGTATCCTCTTTGCCAACTGGTATAGTAATGGAAATGAAATTCCAGTTGATAAAGACGAGGCCTTGACCTTCTGGAAACAAAAACTGGCAGACGTGAGTGACTACGCTTCGACCAACCAATGGTTGATGATGAACGGCTGTGACCACCAGCCTGTGCAGAAAAATCTGAGTGAAGCCATTCGTGTGGCAAATGAACTCTTCCCAGATGTGACCTTTGTTCATAGTTCTTTTGATGAATATGTCCAAGCTGTGGAAAGTGCCCTACCAGAGCAATTATCAACGGTTACAGGTGAGTTGACCAGTCAGGAAACAGACGGCTGGTACACACTTGCCAACACTTCTTCATCTCGTATTTACCTCAAACAAGCCTTCCAAGAAAATAGCAATCTCCTCGAGCAAGTTGTAGAACCCTTGACGATTATCACTGGGGGTCATAACCACAAGGACCAGTTGACCTATGCTTGGAAAACACTTTTGCAGAATGCGCCACACGATAGTATCTGTGGCTGTAGCGTGGACGAAGTTCACCGCGAGATGGAAACGCGTTTTGCCAAGGTCAACCAAGTTGGAAACTTTGTTAAGAGTAATCTTCTTAACGAATGGAAGGGTAAAATCGCTACAGCTAAGGCTCAAAGTGATTATCTCTTTACTGTCATTAACACAGGCCTGCATGATAAGGTCGATACTGTCAGCACAGTGATTGATGTGGCGACTTGTGATTTCAAGGAATTGCACCCAACAGAAGGTTACAAGAAGATGGCTGCCTTAACCTTGCCAAGTTATCGTGTGGAGGACTTGGATGGGCGTCCTGTAGAGGCTAAAATCGAAGATTTGGGAGCTAATTTTGAGTACGATTTACCAAAAGACAAGTTCCGCCAAGCTCGTATTGCTCGACAAGTGCGCGTGACCATTCCAGTTCACCTAGCGCCACTTTCTTGGACAACCTTCCAATTACTGGAAGGAGAGCAAGAACACCGCGACGGTATTTACCAAAACGGGGTGATTGATACGCCATTTGTAACGGTGAGTGTGGACGACAACATCACAGTCTATGACAAGACAACTCACGAAGCCTATGAAGATTTTATCCGCTTCGAAGACCGTGGGGACATCGGAAACGAGTATATCTATTTCCAACCAAAAGGAACAGAGCCAATCTATGCAGAGCTTAAGGGTTATGAGGTCTTGGAAAACACAGCTCGCTACGCTAAGATTTTGCTCAAACATGAATTGACCGTACCTGTCAGTGCCGATGAAAAGCTAGAAGAAGAGCAAAAAGGCATAATCGAGTTTATGAAGCGTGAAGCTGGACGTTCAGAAGAATTGACAAGCATTCCTCTTGAAACTGAGATGACTATCTTCATTGATAATCCACAAATTCGCTTTAAAACTCGCTTTACCAATACTGCCCAAGACCACCGTATCCGTCTCTTGGTCAAGACTCATAACTCGCGTCCAAGCAATGATTCTGAAAGCATCTATGAGGTGGTGACACGACCAAACAAACCAGCAGCTTCATGGGAAAATCCTGAAAATCCTCAACACCAACAAGCCTTTGTCAGCCTGTATGACGATGAAAAAGGTGTGACTGTATCCAACAAGGGATTGAATGAATACGAAATCCTTGGAGACGACACTATTGCAGTGACTATTCTGCGTGCATCCGGTGAGCTAGGTGACTGGGGCTACTTCCCAACACCAGAAGCACAATGTTTGCGTGAGTTTGAAGTCGAGTATGCTCTCGAATGTCACCAAGCAGGGGAACGCTTCTCAGCTTTCCGTCGTGCCAAAGCCTTCCAGGTGCCATTTACAGCTCTTCAAGTTGCAAAACAAGAGGGTAGCGTTGCAGCAACGGGTAGCCTCTTTAACCATCCGGCACTGAACTTGCCACAAGTCTGCCCAACAGCCTTTAAGGTGGCTGAGAATGAAGAAGGTTATGTCCTTCGTTACTACAACATGAGTCAAGAAAATATCCGTGTGTCTGAAAAACAACAAACTATTCTTGACTTGTTGGAACGCCCATACCCAGTCCATTCAGGACTATTGGCACCACAAGAGATTCGTACAGAATTCATCAAAAAAGAAGAAATTTAATTTCAAAAAGTAAACATATTTATGGTAAAAACAATGACTATTGCAACGATTGATATCGGAGGGACTGGGATTAAGTTTGCCAGTCTAACTCCTGATGGGAAAATACTGAATAAGACAAGCATTCCAACGCCTGAAAGTTTGGAGGATTTACTAGCTTGGTTAGACCAGCGCTTGTCAGAGCAGGATTACAGTGGGATTGCTATGAGTGTTCCAGGTGCGGTCAATCAAGAGACAGGTGTGATTGATGGCTTCAGTGCGGTGCCCTACATTCACGGATTTTCTTGGTATGAGGCGCTTAGCTCTTATCAGCTACCTGTCCATCTAGAAAATGATGCAAACTGCGTTGGACTCAGTGAACTACTGGCTCATCCAGAACTTGAAAATGCAGCCTGTGTCGTGATTGGGACAGGGATTGGCGGAGCCATGATTATCAATGGTAGACTTCATCGAGGTCGTCACGGCCTGGGTGGGGAATTTGGCTACATGACCACCCTTGCCCCTGCTGAAAAGCTCAACAACTGGTCGCAACTAGCATCAACTGGAAATATGGTGCGATACGTGATTGAAAAATCTGGTCAAACCGATTGGGATGGCCGAAAGGTTTACCAAGAGGCTGCAGCAGGTAATGCCCTTTGTCAAGAAGCTATTGAGCGTATGAACCGTAATCTGGCGCAAGGCTTGCTCAATATCCAGTATCTCATCGACCCAGATGTCATCAATCTGGGAGGCTCTATCAGTCAAAATCCAGACTTTATCCAAGGTGTCAAGGAAGCTGTTGACGACTTTGTTGCTACCTACGAAGAATACACGGTCGCACCTTTCATTCAAGCCTGCACTTATCATGCAGATGCTAATCTCTACGGTGCCCTTGTCAACTGGCTACAGGAGGAAAATCAATGGTAAGATTTACAGGACTTAGTTCCAAACAAGAGCAAGCTATTGAGGTTTTAAAAAGTCACATCTCTTTACCAGATGTAGAGGTAGCAGTTGCTCAGTCTGACCAAGCCTCTATCTCTACCAAGGGTGAGGGTGGCCACTATCAACTAACCTATCGCAAACCCCACCAACTTTATCGTGCCTTGTCCTTATTGGCAACAGCTCTAGTAGAAGGTGACAAGGTGGAGATTGAGGAGCAAGCGGCTTATGAAGATTTAGCCTACATGGCTGACTGTTCGCGAAATGCGGTGCTGAATGTGGCTTCTGCCAAGCAGATGATTGAAGTCTTGGCTCTCATGGGCTACTCAACCTTTGAGCTCTACATGGAAGACACTTATCAAATCGAGGGACAACCTTATTTTGGTTATTTCCGTGGAGCTTATTCAGCCGAAGAATTACAGGAAATCGAAGCCTATGCCCAGCAGTTTGACATGACCTTTGTGCCTTGCATCCAGACCCTGGCCCACTTGTCAGCCTTTGTCAAATGGGGTGTCAAAGAAGTGCAAGAACTCCGTGATGTAGAGGACATCCTCCTCATTGGCGAAGAAAAGGTTTATGATCTGATTGATGGCATGTTTGCTACTCTATCTAAACTGCAGACACGCAAGGTCAATATCGGCATGGACGAAGCCCACTTGGTTGGTTTGGGTCGCTATCTTATCTTAAACGGTGTTGTGGACCGTAGCCTCCTCATGTGTCAACATTTGGAGCGCGTGCTGGATATTGCCGATAAGTATGGTTTCCACTGCCAGATGTGGAGCGATATGTTCTTCAAACTCATGTCAGCAGATGGCCAGTACGACCGTGATGTCGAAATTCCAGAGGAAACTCGTGTCTACCTAGACCGTCTCAAAGACCGAGTGACTTTGGTTTATTGGGATTATTACCAGGATAGCGAGGAAAAATACAACCGCAATTTCCGCAACCATCACAAGATTAGCCATGACCTTGCCTTTGCAGGTGGTGCTTGGAAGTGGATTGGTTTCACACCCAACAACCATTTCAGCCGTCTTATCGCTATTGAAGCCAATAAAGCCTGCCGTGCCAATGATATCAAAGAAGTTATCGTGACAGGTTGGGGAGATAATGGTGGAGAAACAGCCCAATTCTCTGTCCTACCAAGTCTACAAATCTGGGCAGAACTCAGCTATCGCAATGATCTAGACCGTTTGTCTGCACACTTCCAGACCAATACAGGTTTATCGGTTGAAGATTTTATGCAGATTGACCTTGCTAACCTCTTGTCAGATCTACCAGGCAATCTCAGCGGCATCAATCCCAACCGCTATGTCTTTTATCAGGATATTCTCTGTCCGCTCCTTGACCGACACATGACACCTGAACAGGACAAACCGCACTTCGCTCAGGCTGCTGAGACGCTTGCTAACATTAAAGAAAAAGCTGGCAACTATGCCTACCTCTTTGAAACTCAGGCCCAGTTGAACCAGATTTTAAGCAGTAAAGTGGATGTGGGACGACGCCTTCGTCAGGCCTACCAAGCGGATGATAAAGAAAGCTTGAAACAAATCGCTAGAGAAGAACTGCCAAAACTTAGAAGCCAAATCGAGCACTTCCATGCCCTCTTTAGCCATCAATGGCTGAAAGAAAACAAGGTCTTTGGCTTGGATACGGTCGATATCCGCATGGGCGGACTCTTGCAACGGATCAAGCGAGCAGAAAGCCGTATCGAAGCTTATCTGGCTGGTCAGCTTGACCGCATCGACGAGCTAGAAGTGGAAATCCTGCCATTTACTGACTTTTACACAGATAAGGACTTCGCAGCCACAACAGCCAACCAGTGGCATACTATTGCGACAGCTTCAACCATCTACACGACCTAAAAACAAGAACACCTTACCTTGGGCAGAGTGTTTCTCGTGAAACATCCCTTTCTTAAAAAGTACTCCACATAAAATAATTTGTGGAGTTTTTTCTATAATTAGTAGTTTAACCTAATCTTCAAATAGGAGTATACTAATAATGTAATCGTTATCAAAAGTCTAAAAAGGAATTTTTAGGTTGATATCAAAATAAAAAAGGGAGGAAATTATGAATAAGTTTTCAAAAACCTTGAGAGACAACTGGATCTTTCTCTTGATGGTTTTGCCAGGGGCACTCTGGTTGATTCTATTCTTCTACATTCCAGTATTTGGAAACGTGGTTGCCTTTAAAGACTACCACATGACCAGTAATGGATTCATAGATAGTATCGTGAATAGTAAATGGGTCGGACTCGATAATTTCAGATTCTTGTTTAGTTCAAAAGACGCTTTTATTATCACACGAAATACTGTCCTCTACAATCTCGGCTTTATCTTTATCGGTTTGATTGTATCTGTAGGGATTGCCATCATCCTCAGTGAACTCCGTTCTAAGCAAATGGTTAAGATCTTCCAAACTTCTATGTTGTTCCCTTACTTCTTGTCTTGGGTTATCATCAGTTTCTTTACAGATGCCTTCCTAAACATTGACAAAGGGGTGTTCAACCATTTCCTAGAATCTATTGGAATGAAGGAAATCAATTTCTACGCTGACTTGGGCATCTGGCCATATCTCCTACTTTTCCTAGGTATTTGGAAAGGCTTTGGATATAGCAGTGTCATGTACTATGCAACAATCATGGGGATTGATCCAACCTACTACGAAGCAGCGACAGTGGACGGAGCTAGCAAATGGCAACGTATCCGCAATGTAACCATTCCGCAGTTGACACCATTGGTAACCGTATTGACCATCCTTGCAGTCGGAAACATCTTCCGTGCAGACTTCGGTCTCTTCTACCAAATCCCACACAACGCTGGTCAGCTTTATAATGTAACTAACGTCTTGGACGTCTATGTCTTTAACGGTTTGACTCAAACAGCGGATATCGGGATGGCTTCAGCGGCCGGTCTTTACCAATCCGTTGTCGGTTTGATACTGGTTATTCTATCAAACTTGCTTGCAAGACGAGTCGATCCAAACTCAGCTTTATTCTAGAAAGGAGGAGAATATGGCAGAAAAGAAAATTAAAAAAGAAAAAATCGATAATGTCGGCATTCACTCCTTTAGTAAGAAGGCGGATATCTTCTTTAGTATCATCTCAGGTTTGATTGCTCTTTCTTGTATCTTGCCCTTTATCTTCGTTATCATTATTTCGGTGACAGATGAAAAGAGTATTCTCCAAAATGGATATAGCTTCTTCCCATCCCAATTTGGCTTAGACGGTTTTGAATTTTTGGCACAGTTTAAGGATAAAATCCTCCAAGCCCTCTTCATCTCAGTCTTTGTAACAGTGGTGGGAACGATCACAAACGTTTTTATCACAACAACCTATGCCTACGCCATCTCACGGACAACCTTTAAATATCGCAGATTCTTTACAATCTTTGCCCTTCTTAGTATGTTGTTCAACGCTGGTTTGGTACCAGGCTATATCGTGGTCACTCGTTTGCTTCAACTTGGTGATACAGTTTGGGCCTTGATTGTTCCAATGCTTCTCTCACCATTTAATATCATCTTGATGCGTTCCTTCTTCAAGAAGACCATTCCAGAAGCCATTCTAGAATCCGCTCGTATCGATGGTGCTAGTGAGGCCCGGATCTTCTTCCAAATCTGTTTGCCATTGTCACTACCAGGTATCGCAACCATCACGCTCTTGACAGCTCTTGGTTTCTGGAACGACTGGTTCAACGCCCTTCTTTACATCAAGAGTGACAACTTGTATCCATTGCAATATTTGCTCATGCAAATCCAGCAAAATATGGACTACATCGCTAAAGCAGTCGGCCTATCTGGTCAACTGGGAGTTGCTCTACCAAAAGAAACAGGACGTATGGCCATGGTTGTGGTCGCAACCCTTCCAATCGCGATTTTGTATCCATTCTTCCAACGCTACTTTGTAAAAGGTTTGACTATCGGTGGTGTGAAAGAATAGTGCTTATTGAGAAGAACATTTCTCATTTCCAAACTTCCCTTGTGTGAAGTTAAGATCATTACATTGTTTATAAGTTTAAAAATAAAAAAAGGAGTTTTTGTCATGAAAAACTGGAAAAAATATGCTTTTGCATCTGCTAGTGTAGTCGCTTTGGCTGCTGGTCTCGCTGCTTGTGGAAACCTTTCAGGTAACAAGAAAGCTGCTGACTCAGCTTCAGGTGAACAAACTGTTATCAAAATGTACCAAATCGGTGACAAACCAGATAACTTGGATGAATTGCTAGAAACTGCTAACAAAATCATCGGTGAAAAAGTTGGTGCTAAATTGGATATCCAATATCTTGGATGGGGTGACTACGGTAAGAAAATGTCAGTTATCACATCATCAGGTGAAAACTATGATATCGCATTTGCAGATAACTATGTTGTAAATGCTCAAAAAGGTGCCTATGCTGACTTGACTGATTTGTATAAGAAAGAAGGGGCAGAGCTTTACAAAGCACTTGACCCAGCTTACATCAAAGGTAACAGCATTAATGGTAAAATTTACGCAGTTCCAGTTGCAGCCAACGTTGCATCATCTCAAAACTTTGCCTTCAACGGAACTCTTCTTGCTAAATACGGTATCGATATTTCAGGTGTCACTTCATACGAAACACTTGAACCAGTCTTGAAACAAATCAAAGAAAAAGCTCCAGATGTAGTGCCATTTGCGGTTACTAAGAACTTCATCCCATCTGATAACTTTGACTATCCAGTTCCAAATGGACTTCCATTCGTTATCGACCTTGAAGGGGACACTACTAAGATCGTAAACCGTTACGAAGTACCTCGTTTCAAAGAACACTTGAAGACTCTTCACAAATTCTATGAAGAAGGATACATTCCAAAAGACGTAGCAACCAGCGATACTTCATTTGACCTTCAACAAGATACTTGGTTCGTTCGTGAAGAAACAGTAGGACCAGCTGACTACGGTAACAGCTTGCTCTCACGTGTTGCTAATAAAGATATCCAAATCAAACCAATCACTAACTTCATCAAGAAAAACCAAACAACACAAGTTGCTAACTTTGTTATCTCAAACAACTCTAAGAACAAAGAAAAATCAATGGAAGTGTTGAACCTCTTGAACACGAACGCAGAACTCTTGAACGGTCTTGTTTATGGTCCAGAAGGCAAGAACTGGGAGAAAATTGAAGGTAAAGAAAACCGTGTTCGCGTCCTTGAAGGATACAAAGGAAACACTCACATGGGTGGATGGAACACTGGTAACAACTGGATCCTTTACATCAACGAAAACGTTACAGACCAACAAATCGAAGATTCTAAGAAACAATTGGCAGAAGCTAAAGAATCTCCAGCGCTTGGATTCATCTTTAACACTGACAGTGTGAAATCTGAAATCTCAGCTATCTCTAACACAATGCAACAATTCGATACAGCTATCAACACTGGTACTGTAGACCCAGACAAAGCTATTCCAGAATTGATGGAAAAATTGAAATCTGAAGGTGCTTACCAAAAAGTATTGGATGAAATGCAAAAACAATACGATGAATTCTTGAAAAACAAAAAATCATAAGATCAATTGATTTCGTGTATTCATTCCTAACTCCTAAAAACTGAATCACTGTTTTCCTCAGACTTATCTGGGGGAGGCAGTGATTTTTTGGCACAAGGATATAGATATCCATGTTTTCTCTTATCCTTATTTTAACCATTCAGGAAATTTCGAGAACCCTCTACAATTTCCAGTCAAATAAATTGCATTCGTTTTCTCAAGCAGGTATACTAGTATAGTTAGATGAAAAATTCTGAAAATTTAAGAATAGAAAAGAGAACAAATCTTATGGCAAAAGATATTCGTGTCTTACTTTACTACCTTTATACTCCAATTGAAAATGCAGAGCAATTTGCTGCAGACCACTTGGCTTTTTGTAAATCAATCGGCCTTAAAGGCCGTATCCTAGTCGCTGACGAGGGAATTAACGGAACCGTTTCAGGTGACTACGAAACAACTCAAAAATACATGGACTACGTTCACAGCCTCCCAGGCATGGAAGACCTCTGGTTCAAGATTGACGAAGAAAGTGAACAAGCCTTCAAGAAGATGTTTGTTCGCTACAAGAAAGAAATTGTCCACCTTGGTTTGGAAGACAACGACTTTGATAACGACATCAACCCACTTGAAACAACAGGTGCTTACTTGTCTCCAAAAGAGTTCAAAGAAGCCCTTCTTGACGAAGATACCGTTGTCCTTGACACACGTAACGATTATGAGTACGACCTCGGACACTTCCGTGGGGCTATCCGCCCAGATATCCGCAACTTCCGTGAGTTGCCACAATGGGTTCGTGACAACAAAGAAAAATTCATGGACAAGCGTGTCGTAGTTTACTGTACAGGTGGTGTTCGCTGTGAGAAATTCTCAGGCTGGATGGTCCGTGAAGGCTACAAAGATGTTGGTCAATTGCACGGAGGAATCGCAACTTACGGTAAAGACCCAGAAGTTCAAGGTGAACTTTGGGATGGGAAAATGTACGTATTTGACGAGCGTATCGCCGTAGATGTCAACCATGTCAATCCAACTATCGTAGGGAAAGACTGGTTTGATGGAACACCATGTGAACGTTATGTCAACTGTGGAAATCCATTCTGTAACCGTCGTATCTTGTCATCAGAAGAAAATGAAGACAAGTACCTTCGTGGATGCTCACACGAGTGCCGTGTTCACCCACGTAACCGCTATGTTTCAGAAAATGAATTGACACAAGCTGAAGTGATCGAGCGCCTAGCCGCTATCGGTGAAAGCTTGGATCAAGCAGCTACTGTATAAGATTAATACTCAATGAAAATCAAAGAGCAAACTAGGAAGCTAGCCGCAGGTTGCTCAAAACAGTGTTTTGAGGTTGGGGATAAAGCTGACGTGGTTTGAAGAGATTTTCGAAGAGTATAAACAGTCCTCAGGGGCTGTTTTTCTATGCTTTTTACTCAAAAATCTAAAGTTTGTTTCTGTATCTTTCAGGAAAATAGGGTATACTATATGTAAACGATTTCAAAGGAGTCCAGTTATGACGAAAACATTTTTTATTCCAAATAAACAGAGCATTTTAGGAGAACAGGAAATTTTGACTGCCAAGTCTATCTTGGCCTTGCTAGATGGTTTGGAGTCGCATAGTTATGATGCAGTCTATCTCCGTCAGCCTCTTAATCGTCTTGAGTATATCGAGTGTGCGATAGTGGGGCAATCACAATTTCTTTTTAAAGTCAGTTATGCTGATGATCAAAAGGCATATCGTGTCGATCTTCCTGATCTACTAACGAAGACAGACTGGGAAATCATCAAGTCATTTTTAGATGCCCTACTTGCTTATACAGGAACTGAGATTGAGGGACTAGATGGTTTTGATTTTAAAGCTTATTTCCGAGCAAGTATTCAAGCCCATCTAGCAGACACTGCAGCCCGTTTTACGATTTGCCAAGGAATTTTTAATCCTGTTTTCTTTAGTCATGAGGATTTGAAAAGCTTTTTAGGGGAAGATGGTTTGGTACAGTTTGAAGCGCGTGTACGTGCGGTTCAAGAGACAGACGCCTACTTTGCAAGAGTTTCCTTCTATCAGGATGGAGAAGACAAAGTGCACGGTGTTTACCATCTGGCTCAAGGAGTCAAGACTGTTTTACCGAGAGAACCATTTGTTCCTGCAGCCTATATGGAGCAATTGCTGGATAAGGAAGTCCAGTGGGAGATTGACTTGGTTCAAATCACAGGAGACGGCTCTAAACCAGAAGACTATGAAGCCATTGCCCGCTTGGACTATGCAAAATTCCTAGAGTCACTACCATCAGCATCTTACCACCAACTAGACGCCAATCAATTAGAAGTACAACCTATCTTAGACAAAGATTTTAAATCATTAGCACAAGAAAAGTAAAACAGAAGCAGGTCAATCGACTTGCTTTTTTGGTATAGAAAAAATCCTGCCATGAAAGACAGGATTGAATCTTAAAGAAAGGCCAAGATACGAAGATAATCTCCAATCAGTGCGACTTCGGCTACAAAGAAGAGGAGGATAATAACTCCGTTCACAAGGACAGATAAGAATAATTGATAGAAGGAGTCGGTTTCACTTGCTTGACTAGGTCTTGTAATGATATGGAGGCTAGCAAGTAGAATGATTCCAATGCTTATCACACACAAGAGGGCTGTAAATCGTAGGCTGTCAAAGAAGGCAAAGAAACTAGCAATAGCAGTGAGGAAGATTGGAATTGCCAAGAGTTGACTATATTGTTGGAGAACCTTTTCTAGCGTCCAGTCAGTTTCTTGGTGGATAAATCGTCTCACAACAAAGCTACCAAGTAGGAATGAAAAGAGGAAGAGTGTTGTTGCTACTAGGATAGAGATAATCGAAAAGAGATTTAATGAAGCAAATTGTTCAGGGAAGTGATTATGCATAGTCGCTATATGCCCATAGTAGGCTTGTTTGATGTGGTAGATACTAAAGAAAAAGGAGGATGAAGAAAATAGAATGAGCAAGATAAAGGCCGTGTAACTATGTTTGCTACTTGTTTCAAGCTTGCTTGTAGGAGATTTGATCGCTTCCACTAGCCAAGACCAAAAATCAAGCACTTGCTCTTTCCATCTGTCCGTAGATTTTGGAGCTTGGTCGGGTATATAAGGACTTTCTAAGGATTTGCTGATAAGAAGGAGCTCTTTCGTGGTTGTTTTTTGCTGAGGAAGAGCTTCTTGGCTTTCTTCAGCTATAGTGACTTTTTCTGTTTCCCCAGAAAGATCTTGCTCTTCTTCAGTAGAATCTAATGCTTTCTTTTCTTCTATTTCTGTTCTCGCTTCACTGTCTTCAGGAGCTTCAATTTTCTCCTCTTTCTCCTCTTGCTGGCTTTCCAGTTCGACTTCAGCTTGAGAGACGTCCTCCTCTACTTGAGTATTTTTTTCAATTGGTGTATCGAGATCGGCTATCGTTTCTTCAGCCTTGTCTGCAACCTCTTGAGCTTGCTCTTCAGGCTTGTTCTTGCTTGTTGTTTTTACAAAATCATTACTTTCAAACCATTCTTGTTTCATGGTAGAACCTCCTTTTTAGTTGTATATACATCATTTTGGTAGATATAAGTAGATTTGTTAAGGTCTGTTGGCTGTAGTTTCAAGACTAATATAATCTTCAGCCCTAGCTATGAGTTGACCTTTTACATCGGTTTTTTCAGTTTTGTAAGGGTTGCTTAATTCGTTTGGGTGATGTTGACTCTCATCTCTTGATAACTGATAAATAGGACCATAGTGACTTGATAGGTCTAAGTTGATTTCTTGGCTTTCTTTTTGAGTTAATGTGATGCTGAGTTCATTTTTAGAAGTTAGTTCAACCTTACCATGTACTTGGATATTTTCAGCGTGGAAGTGATTCTCTGTTGACTCTAGCTGACTATCTGTAAGGTCTGTATCAAAGATATTAATGATATTAGGGGTTGTGAGTTTACTATTTTTGATACGACTTCCTTCAATTCGGAGGAGATAGCCATTATTGGTATTGATGGTCGCATTTTCAAGACTAGCATTAGTGATACTGGTTTGTCCACGATTGGCTGACACGTTGATTCCTTTTAGAGTTCTTCCTTTTGGAACTTGTAGAATAACTTCTTCAAAACGACGAGAGTAGCTGCTTGCGATATGGAGAATCCCGCCAATTCCAGAAGAAAGAAATGGAGTTTCAGACAGTTTCTTATCCGTTAGGCTCAGCGTTTTATCGTTCTGATTTGTGATAACATCATGGTTAGCAGAAATAGATGGATGGTAAGAAATGTGGATTTGATCATCGAAAGAGTCTGTGATGGTCAGTGCGTGTTGATGGAGAGTAATCTCTAGGTTTTCGACTTCCTTGCCAAAGGTCAGCTCTTCCATCCGACTATCATAGACAGGTTCCTTAGACATGGCAAGTAGACTCTTAATTCCGTCAGATTGGATACCTACAAAGAGCAGGATAAAGCCGACAACAGTAGTCACCACACCAAAAATGAGAAATCCTCTTGTCCATTTATGCATGATGATCACCTCTCTTTCCTTTTTTGAGAACAAATTGCACCAGGCGAACAATGAGTAGGCCGAAGAAGCGGGCTACATAGGAAATACCTAGTAAGACTAGTGAAGAAGCACCGATAGCCAGTAAACCAGAACCAAAAATCAAGATAAAGGCTGATTTAGCTTGGGCTAAGACAGTGAAACTTTCAACTAAAAATAGGAATCCGCCGATGATACCCAATATGGAAACTGCAAAGAAAGCCAGAATGACAGTCAAAGCAGCCACAAGGATTGCGAACAGGGCCGTGAGGATGGCGATTCCCAGAGGAATACCGATGGGTGCAGCAAGGAGGGCTAACAAGGCGATATGCAAAATTTGTCGATTATTTTTTTGAGCGGGTGCCTCATTTATTTTTTTATCGAGAAGATTGGAGAGAACTTCGTGGGCCGCTTCTTTGGGAGTTCCCAAGCTAGCGATGAGTTCTTCTTCTCCTTCGACTCCGGCATCGTCAAAGAGTTCTCTGAAATAGTCCATGGCTTCAATTTGGTCAGCCTGAGGCAGTTTTTTGAGATAGAGTTCTAGCTGAGTCAGGTATTCAGTTCTTGTCATGGCGGATACTCCCTTCTATGATGCCATTGATAGTGTCTGTATAGAGTGTCCATTCATCTTTTAGGGTCAAGAGCTGCTCCACACCACGATCTGTCAAGGAGTAGTATTTGCGCATGCGACCTTGGAACTCTCTAGAATAGGTTGTCAGAAAGCTATTGCCTTCCAATTTTTTTAAGATAGGATAGAGCGTAGATTCTTTGATATTAGCGATCAGCTTAATGGTCTGGCTAATCTCATAACCATAAGAATCACCCTGCTCCAGTACAGCCAAGATGAGAAATTCAATCAAGGCAGAGGATGTTGGAAAGTACATGGGAAACCTCCTTTTCTAATGTATAAGATTTTTATATATATTTTTTCTACATATACATTGTACATCTAAAAGAAAGCCCTGTCAAGGGAAATGTGTAAAAATTTTATATATAAAAAAACTCCTAGTAAAAACTAGAAGTTTAGAGGATTTTATCAGCTTTGTCCACTGTAAAGAGGGCCACAGTCATCAGGATATCGACGAGTAAGAGAGCAGCTACAGCTGGTGCCCAAGAGTGGAAAAGGTCAAAACTGTAACCAAAGAGAGTCGGTCCAAAGGCTGCTAGAATATAGCCTCCTGTTTGAGATAAGCCAGACAATTGGGCAGTCTTTTCAGGTGCGCTTGTTTTGAGTGAAAAATTGACCATGAGATAAGGGAAGAGGGCGCTGGTTGCGGTTCCGATGAGGAGATGGATGGCAAGCCAGTAAAAGAAATTACCGATTGGGAAAAAGAGCATGGAAATACCGATCACACCAGCCAGTGAGACCAGAGTGAGCATGAGCTGACGGTTACGAGTAGATAAGCTGGTTGTCAGGCTTGGGATGGTCATTGAAAAAGGAATGCTAATCAGAGAGAAGATAGAAGTCAGCAAGCCAGCTTCGTGATTGGATAGACCTGCGTGAATGGCCATGGTAGGTAACCAAGTCATAGCAGTGTAAAAGAGCAAGGATTGAAAACCTGCAAAGACAATCACTGCCCAGACCTGTTTATTACGCATGACCTTTGCTTTGCTTTTTTGTTTGGTTTGCGGAGCCAGTCTGTGATTATAGCGGTGATTTGGGAGCCAGACCAAAAAAGTTGCTAGACAGAGCAGGGTGAGGAGGATGATAAGTCCTTTCCAAGAACTGGCTTGTGTAATAGGCACGGCTAGATAGGAGGCCAGAGCCGTCGCAATCCCCATAGACGTTACATATAAGGTGGTCAGAAAACCAATCTTCTTTGGTTGATTGGCTTGGATGAGACTAGGAAGCAGAACATTGATGACTGCGATACTTGCCCCAACCATCAAGGTTCCTAGATAGAGCAGGGGCAGATTGATTAGTCGAATGAAAGAACCGATAGTCAAGAAGAAGAGGCTATAGGTAAAGAGATGCTCCAAGCCGATTTTCTGAGCCAGTCGGGTAGAAAAGAGTGAGAAGAGGGTAAACATGAGGAGAGGAAGGCTGGTCAGAACACCGAGTGAACTAACTTCTACCCCCAGCCCTTGCGAAATATCTCCCAAAATAATGGGCAAAACAGTAAAAGGAGTCCGCAAGGAAACACCGATCAGGATAATACCTGGAATAAAAAAGAGTGATTGCTTTTTCATATAATACCTCTTCTAGCTGATTTTAATAACAGCTTATTTTAAGGTTTTTTCCTTATAATGTCAAGTAAGGTTTTGGGCTTTCAAGATAAAAATGGGAAAGTCTTGAAAATTATGATAAAATAGTGGAAGGAAATCTATACATTGGAGAAAAACTGTGTCTGAAAAGCAAAAAATCAGCGTATTGATGTCGGTCTATATCAAGGAAAATCCGATATTTTTAAAGGATGCTATTGAGAGTGTTCAAAATCAGACCCTGAAACCGAGCGAATTGGTTCTGGTCGAGGATGGACCTTTGACGCCTGAACTCTATCAGGTCTTAGACCAGCTTGAAGCTGAGTCTGATATTCCAGTGAAACGCTATCCTCTTGAGCAGAATCAAGGCCTGGGTCTGGCTCTTCGATACGGTGTTTTGCAGTGTCAGTACGCTATCATCGCTCGTATGGATACAGATGATATAGCTGTTCCAGACCGTTTTGAGCAACAGGTTCAGCTAATGGAGAAAGACAAGCTCGACCTATTAGGTGGACATATTGCAGAGTTTATTGACAATCCTGATGAGATTGTTTCTTACCGTCGTGTTCCGACTCAACATGCAGATATTGTAGCTTATCAAAGGATGAGAAGTGCCTTTAACCACATGACTGTCATGTTCAAGAAGGACATGGTTCTCAAGGCAGGCAATTATGAAGATGGCCTTTATATGGAGGATGACCTCCTCTGGCTCAATATGATTGCTGCAGGAGCTAAGACTGGGAATCTGGATCAAATCTTGTGTAAGGTTCGTGTCGGAGCAGGGATGTTTGAGCGTCGTGGGGGACTGCGTTACCTCAAACTCTATCGTCAAGCTCGTCAGCGCATGCTAGAGCGAGGGCAAATTTCTTACATGGAGTATGCCAAGAGTGTTGCCATTCAGATGGTGGTCGCCCTTTGTCCAGGATTTATCCGACAGTTTATTTTTATGAAACTGTTACGAAAAAGCAAGTAAAAGATTGTAGCCAATCGTAAACTGGATAAAAAGTGTTATAATAACAACATAACTATCCAGCTCTTTTAAGGAGGAGTAAATTTCTATGAATAAAAAACTCACAGATTATGTGATTGATCTGGTGGAAATTTTAAATAAACAACAAAAACAGGTTTTCTGGGGAATATTTGACATTTTGAGTATGGTGGTTTCCATCATTGTATCTTATATCTTATTCTACGGCTTGATTAATCCAGCACCTGTTGACTACATCATCTATACGAGTTTGGCCTTCCTGTTCTATCAATTGATGATTGGATTTTGGGGGTTAAACGCTAGTATTAGTCGTTACAGCAAGATTACGGATTTCATGAAAATCTTTTTTGGTGTGACTGTGAGCAGTATCTTGTCATATAGTATCTGCTATGCTTTCTTGCCACTCTTTTCTATCCGTTTTATCGTGCTCTTTATCTTGTTGAGTACCTTCTTGATTTTATTGCCACGGATTACTTGGCAGTTAATCTACTCTAAACGCAAACAAGGCAGTGGTGATGGAGAACACCGTCGGACCTTCTTGATTGGAGCTGGCGATGGTGGAGCCCTCTTTATGAACAGCTACCAACATCCAACCAGTGATTTGGAGCTTGTCGGTATTTTAGATAAGGATGAAAAGAAAAAGGGTCAAAAACTTGGTGGAATCCCTGTTTTAGGTTCTTATGATAATCTGCCTGAATTAGCCAAACGCCATCAAATCGAGCGAGTTATCGTTGCGATTCCGTCGCTTGACCCGTCAGAATATGAACGTATCTTGCAGATGTGCAATAAGCTGGGTGTCAAATGTTACAAGATGCCTAAGGTTGAAACTGTTGTTCAAGGACTTCACCAAGCAGGTGGAGGATTCCAGAAGATTGATATCACAGACCTTTTAGGCCGTCAGGAAATTCGTCTTGACGAATCACGTCTAGGAGCAGAACTGACAGGTAAGACAATCTTAGTTACAGGTGCTGGTGGTTCAATCGGTTCTGAAATCTGTCGCCAAGTTAGTCGTTTCAATCCTGAACGCATCGTTTTACTCGGACATGGGGAAAATTCAATCTACCTTGTTTATCATGAATTGATTCGTAAGTTCCAAGGGATTGATTATGTACCTGTGATTGCGGATATTCAAGACTACGACCGTCTCTTGCAAGTCTTTGAGCAGTACAAGCCAGCTATTGTTTATCATGCGGCAGCCCACAAGCACGTTCCTATGATGGAGCGCAATCCAAAAGAAGCCTTCAAAAACAATATTCGCGGAACCTACAACGTTGCTAAGGCTGTTGATGAAGCCAAAGTACCTAAGATGGTTATGATTTCGACAGATAAGGCGGTTAATCCACCAAATGTTATGGGAGCAACCAAGCGCGTGGCTGAGTTGATTGTCACTGGCTTTAACCAAAGTAGCCAATCGACCTACTGTGCAGTTCGTTTTGGGAATGTTCTTGGTAGCCGTGGTAGTGTGATTCCAGTCTTTGAACGCCAGATTGCTGAAGGTGGGCCTGTAACGGTGACAGACTTCCGTATGACCCGTTACTTTATGACTATTCCAGAAGCTAGCCGTCTGGTTATCCATGCTGGTGCTTATGCTAAAGATGGAGAAGTCTTTATCCTTGATATGGGCAAACCAGTCAAGATTTATGACTTGGCTAAGAAAATGGTGCTACTAAGTGGTCATACTGAAAGCGAAATTCCAATCGTTGAAGTGGGAATCCGCCCAGGCGAAAAACTTTACGAAGAACTTTTGGTATCAACAGAACTTATTGATAACCAAGTTATGGATAAGATTTTCGTTGGTAAGGTTAATGTCATGCCTCTAGAAGCCATCGATCAAAAGATTGAAGAGTTCCGTACTCTTAGTGGAGATGAGTTGAAGCAAGCCATTATCGCCTTTGCCAATCAAACCACCCACGTTGACTAAAAAAGAAAACCGCATATTATCAAGGTGTTTGTGAGAACCTTGGTAATATGCGGTTTATTATGTAGAAGCTTGCCTCATTTTTTTCTGAAATGGGGTTGTTGCCCAGTCTATGTTATTAAAAATACTCCAAAACTTCTAAGGGTTTGTGGGCGATATAATCAGGTTGATAGTTTAGTAGATCTGCTTGCTCTCCAAATCCCCAAGTGACAGCCAATTTCTGAATGCCTGTTTCTTGAGCACCTAGCATATCAAACTTGGTATCTCCGATGATGATGGCTTGTTCTGGGGCTAGTTGATGTGTTTGTAAGGCTTGGCGAATGACATCTGCCTTATGAGGTGCTTCAGGGCTGGAACCATAAATGCCATCAAAGAAATGATGGATTCCCAAGTTTTTAGTCATATCTTGAGCGGTAGAGGTATTCTTTGTAGTGGTGATATAAAGAGGGTAATTCTTAGATAGTTCTTGAAGCAAGTCTACAATCTGAGGAAAGAGTTGAGCTTCATGGATGCCTTTTGCCTTGTAGTAAGAACGGTATATCTGCACGGCTTCAGACATTAGGTCTTTGGGAAGGCAGGTCGCAAAACTACTTTCAAGAGGCGGTCCCATAAAACCACGAATCGTTTTGGCATCAGGGCTAGGTACCCCCAACTCCTTAAAGGTATGGGTAAAGGCATTGTGAATCCCGATAGAACTGTCAACGAGGGTTCCATCCAGATCGAAAAAAATCGCTGTGATAGAGGTCATGGTTTCTCCTATTTTGATAAGTTATTCTCCGAAAATTTCTTTTTGGAGGCGACGACCAGTAGGAGTAGCAGCTAGTCCACCTTCAGCTGTTTCACGAAAGGCAGTTGGCATGCTTGCTCCTACTTGGTACATGGCATCGATAACTTCATCCACAGGGATTTTAGATTCGATACCTGCCAAGGCCATGTCTGCTGCGATGAAAGCAAAGCTAGCTCCCATGGCATTGCGCTTGACGCAGGGAACTTCGACCAATCCTGCCACAGGGTCACAGATGAGGCCTAGCATATTTTTAATGACAAAGGCAATAGCTTGACTGGCTTGATAAGGTGTTCCACCTGCAGCTAGAGTCAAGGCGGCAGCACTCATAGCAGAGGCCGAACCAACCTCAGCCTGGCAACCACCCTCAGCACCTGAGATAGAGGCATTGTTTGCGATGACTAGTCCAAAGGCACCAGCAGCAAAGAGGAAATCCAGCTGTTGCTCGTGACTGAGGTCTAATTTTTCAATAGCAGCAGTGAGAACGGAAGGCAGACAGCCAGCACTTCCTGCGGTCGGAGTGGCACAAACCAAGCCCATTTTGGCATTGTGTTCATTGACTGCAATGGCATTTCGGGCAGCAGAGAGAATCGTGTAATCTGACAGAGTTTTTCCGTTTTTAATGTAGTGATCCAATTTGGCAGCATCTCCACCTGTCAGGCCACTACGAGATTTATTTTCATTGAGGCCAAGTTGGACAGAGGCTTTCATGACTTCCAGATTACGTTCCATGAGAAGGAAGACTTCTTCACGTTCGCGACCGGTCAATTCAAACTCTGTTGTAATCATGAGTTCTGCGACATTTCCTTGAAAGTCTAGATCTGCTTGCTCGACCAATTCTTTGATAGAATAAAACATGCTTCCTCCTATTTAAAGAAATTGACATTGTGGAGATGAGGGATTTTTCGAATTTCTTCGATAGCCTCATCACAGTTGCGACTGTCAACTTCGATAATCATAATAGCTTTTTCACCAGCTTTTTCACGAGTAACATTCATCTGAGCGATATTGATACCATAGCGGGAAAGGGCCTCTGTTACGAGGGCAATCATGCCTGGAATATCTTGATGAACAATGATGATAGTCGGTGTATTCATACTGAGAGAGACGGCAAAGCCATTGAGTTCGGTGACCTGAATATTTCCTCCACCGATAGAAATACCAGTTACACTGATGGTCTTGTGGGCATTTTTGACGGTAATTTTAGTGGTGTTTGGATGAGGAGCATTGCTGTCTTTTTGAATGGTCCAGACAATCTTGATACCACGCTTGTGGGCAATTTCCAGGCTGTTTGGGATTTCAGGATCATCTGTATCCATGCCCAAAATACCTGCAACAAGGGCTAGGTCTGTCCCGTGACCACGATAGGTCTTGGCAAATGAGTTAAATAGTTGGAATTCGACTTCTGTCGGAGTATCATCAAAAATGGAAGAGACAATCTTCCCAATACGAACAGCGCCAGCGGTATGACTACTAGATGGGCCAATCATAACTGGTCCGATGATATCAAAGACAGATTGAAAACGAAGTGATTTCATCAGTTTCCCCTTACAAAAATTCTTATCTCTATTATATCAAAGAATAAAGGTCTTGACTTTAATTGTGGATGAAAACCTTTCTAATACCTCAAGTAGCATAAAAATAGTATCTTTTATGACAAAAAATACCTTATTTAGGGAAATAAAAAATAATTTTGTAATATTTCTACATAAAGGCGTTAAGAAACGGTAATATTCAAAGAGTATGATAGAACTATAGAAAGAAGGAGAATTTTCAAATATGAAAACAACAACTAAAAAGATTAAAACAACTCTTGCAGGAGTAGCTGCCTTGTTTGCAGTATTTGCTCCATCATTTGTATCTGCTCAAGAATCATCAACTTACACTGTTAAAGAAGGTGATACACTTTCAGAAATCGCTGAAACTCACAACACAACTGTTGAGAAATTAGCAGAAAACAATCACATCGACAACATTCATTTGATTTATGTTGGTCAAGAGTTGGCTATTGATGGTCCTGTAGCGCCTGTTGCAACACCAGCTCCATCTACTTATGCAGCACCAGCTGCTCAAGATGAAACTGTTTCAGCTCCAGTAGCAGAAACTACAGAAGTAGTGGAAGAAGCAACACCAGTTGCAAGCGCTCCTGTAGAAGAAGCAACTGTTGCTGCAGCAGAAACTTCAGCACCAGCTGCAACTGTAAGCGGATCTGAAGCAGAAGCTAAAGAATGGATTGCACAAAAAGAATCAGGTGGTAGCTATACAGCTACAAATGGCCGTTACATCGGACGTTACCAATTGACAGATTCATACTTGAATGGTGACTACTCAGCTGAAAACCAAGAACGTGTAGCAGATGCCTACGTTGCAGGACGTTACGGTTCATGGTCAGCCGCTAAAAACTTCTGGCTTAACAACGGCTGGTATTAAGAAATAGGGGAAAGAGCTTTGAATAGCTCTTTTTTCTTTCCTTTTTAGAATCCTGTTCACTCTTTGTAGACTATATGACATAATCTTCTCAAAAAAGTAGTATAATGTTTTTATAGAATATAAATAGTGGTGGTTAGCATGCATGCATTATTAGCAACGAGATTAAAAAATAAGCGAAAAGAGCTGGGATGGTCGCAAAAAGAGTTGGCAGAAGGAATTTGCCAACAAACTCAGATAGTCGCATGGAACAAGGCAAATATATGCCAGGAGCAGATTTGTTATATAAATTATCTGAAAAAATGGGATTAAATATGGACTATTTCTTTTCAGGAGAAATTTCGAAAGAGTTTCTAAGCTTGTCTGCTTTCAAGAGATTGTCTGAAACATTGTTGGAAAATCAAGATTATGCCTCTTTGAAATATGCTTTTGAGGGAGAAAGAAAGCAACAGACTTCTTTATCTTTTGATGAAAAGATTTATCTGGACTGGATAGATGCCATTCTAACCTATCAATGTGAACATCAATTAAAACTAGCTATTTCAAAAATAGAGGACATCCTCAGTAGGATTAGTATTGATAAAGTGGATTATTTGTATATTTTGAATACCCTGCTGATTTTCTTAGGCTATGATGAGGATAAGGAGAAATTTGAACAACTATATGATCAGGTTTCCGTAGCTCTTTCAAAAATCGATACCAATGTGCGTGAACAAATTGAGTTGTATATCAAAATAAAATACAATTATTGTTACCACCTTTGGAAACAGGAGGAGATGGATAAGTCCAGAGCCCTATTATTGGAGATAATTGAATTTTGTAACAAATATCATAGTAGCTTTAGGTTAGCAGATTTATATTGTTTGTTGGGAAATGTAACAGAAGATCTTGATCTCTCTGTTGCTAAGGACTATTATATGAAAGCTAAGGTGCTTTATCTAATTGAAAATAATGAAGTCATGGCACTCAAGGTAGAACAATATCTGATCGATAAGTAGTCAGAGAATATATAAGGATAGCAGAAGCTATCTTTTTTATGTGTAAAATATAACTATAATTCTTCTTTTTAAAAATATTTATATCATTGCTTAAATCGCTTGACAGTTTATATATGTTGATTTATAATAGAGGTGAAACGGGGGCATGTAAGCGTTGACAAATTCAGTGCCCTTAACTTTGTATTTAGTCGAGAATTATGATGTAGCTAGATAAGAAAGAATTCTAGCTTGATACAATCTTACCAGTCTTATTTAAAGTTATGATGGAACTATTTTCAAAATAAATAGGCCTCTGTTTTAGGCAGAGGCGTGAATCAGGAGGTTAAGTAATGGACTACAATTTAAAATATATCTTATCAGGAATATTTAGCATAGTCTTTATAGCTTTCCTAGTCTGGATGCGTTATTTTAATCAGAAGAAGGAAGAAGCGCATTCGGATGTGTCTTTTGAATCGAGATTAGACAGTGAGGTCAAGACCTTATATAAACAACTAGGATTGGGTGAGGGGCCTCACTATTTCTTAGCTTATCGCTACTTACACCCTTGGTTTAATCTAGCGATTTTACCACCAACAGTTGAAATTCTCTTAACTAAAATAGCACTAGTGATGATAACTCCAGATGAACTACTGATAAGAGATCTTGGAAATGGGATGACTTTCACAAATGAGCATCATCGCGATTTGCGGCAAGGACTTATCCGCATTCCAAAATCAGAGATGAAAGAATTTGAGATTCGCAACTGGAAAAGAGCTTTTGTATTTGGCGATTTTTTGACAATCAAAACAAACCAACATAGCTATTATTTACAGGTTAGAGATGATGGACTTCAAAAAGGAAGTCTTTCCATCAAACATTTCTCAGACTTGAAACGACAAGATTTTTTAGGATTATTGACAGATAAAAGAACATTCTGATAGCCAATTGCCCTAACAGCTTATTGTAAACTTTGCAAATAAGCTGTATATACTAGAATCCATTCAGAAAGGAAATTTCTATGAAAAATAAAATTTTAATCATTGTTTATATTTTAGCCTCGCTAATCACCAGTTTTGTAATCTTTTCATTTTTGCATATTGATTTTAAATGGTGGATAACTCTGGCTATAAGTGCAGGATTTATTTACACCTACTTAAAATCTAGTAAAAAATAAAAAGCAATTGTACCTAGCTCACTTTCGTCTCTTCACGGGAGGTATCTCTATGAAAAAAATCAGTCATCTTTGTATGTTTCTGCTGTTGCTGTGTACCACTTTTTTTGTTTTTAATGTAAACTTCACACGTGAAACGGTTCGGATTCGGGAAATGGGAAAGACTGTAGATTCTTTGGATTTGTATTTGAAAGATATTAACGAACCTGCAGCGTCTGTTCTTCGATTTTTTGAGGATGTATCAAAGGAGTACAAGGTCTCCATCATCAAAACAGACAGTGGTGATGAGGTGATCAAGTCTGGTGTTTTTGATAAAGATACCTTCCCCTACCAAGAGTTTGGGATTTCTTCTCTTGATTTTACCACAGATGGTGAAGGAGTCTACAGTAATAAAGAAATTTCCAATAAACTTGGTACGATTCCGACTTTTCTAAAAGCCAAGCCTATTCAGCTTATGACTTTTCAAACTTATATCAAGGATACATCTCGTAGTTTAGATGGTCGCTATACGATAACTTCTACACAAGAGATGGACAAGGATAGGATTGTACAGAAATGGAGCGATTTTTTCAAGATAGACCAGACGACCTTGCTAGAGCCGACCTACAAAAGTGCAGTGGAAGTCATAAATCGAGATTTGCTTTTGTCTGCCATTGTCTTTGTCTTGGCTATTTTACTTCTTGTGTTAGTAACAGTTTATCAGCCAATGATGGAGATGAAAAGAGTTGGGGTACAAAAATTACTTGGTTTTCAAGATAGGGCTGTTTTAGCTGATGTTGTTAAAGGCAACCTCTACCTCCTCCTAGGTGGGGCTCTTGTGATCAATCTAGGCGTGTTTTTCTTGCTTGATTATAAGCCAAAAGATTTGTTTCCTATGCTGTGGTTGTCTCATTTTTTGCTGTTGCAGCTTTATCTCTTTATCAGTTGGTTGACTTACCTCTTAATCCAAAAAATGACAATCAGCTCTCTGCTGAAAGGTTTTTCATCTTTCAAATTTGGTCTAATCTTCAATTATGTGATGAAAATTGGAACCACTATTTTACTGATGGCCTTATTGATTGGGGTGGGCAGAAGTCTAGAACAAGAAAACAAGGAACTTGCTTATCAGCAACAGTGGGTAAGCCAAGGAAATTACCTGACCTTAGAAACCTTCCAACTTAATGATAACCTGTGGCAAGAAGAGCTAGCCGGTTCAGGAAAATCTACAGATTATTTTTACCAAATTTATCAAGATTTGCTAGCAAAAATACAAGTAAATTATGTGCGAAGTGCGAGTCTTCCTATCAAACCAGTCATCAAAGCAGAACAAGTGCAGCACTACCAACTGCCTGATGAGGTAGATGTTTACTATGCCAATCGCAATTTTCTAAAGAGCAAGGGATTCAAGCTACCAGATACCGGTATTAAAAAAGTTATTTTGATGCCAGCAAGTACGAAAGGTGAAGAAGATAAAAATCAGCTCTTGGGGAAGTTAATTGCCTTTCATTCGATGAAGTATGAAGAGCAGCAAAAACGAACGATAGAGGAGATGGATGTCGAGATTGCCTATTATGAAGGAGATTGGTCATTTTTCCCATATAGTGATAAGCGAAAGAAAAATCTCTCCAATCCAATTATTAGCTTGGTCAATGATTCTGATATGATGTGGGATGAGAAAGCCTCCCTGTCAACAACTGGCTTAAATAATCCGATTAAAATTGAAAATACGGTTCAACATCAAAAAGAGATTACAGAGTTAGTTGAGAAATTGTCAGATGGAAATTATTTAAAATTTTCATCTATTCAAGCCATTCAACAAGAGAAAGTGGATTCTTATCGAGATGCTGTTCGGAATTTTAACCTACTCTTTGCTTTGTTTGGTCTCCTTAGCATGATGATTTCCTACTTCTTACTAGTAACAACTTTCTTATTGAAGCGCAGGGATATCATTACCAAGAAGTTTATGGGGTGGAAACTGGTCGATCGCTACCGTCCTCTCCTCGTTCTGCTCTTGCTGGGCTATAGTCTGCCTCTTCTAGTCTTGATTTTCTTTGCCCATGCGCTCTTGCCACTCCTACTTTTTGCAGGTTTTACATGTTTGGATATACTATTTGTGCTAGGCTTGGCTTCTAGGATGGAGAAAAGAAGTCTAGTAGAGTTATTGAAAGGGGGCATCTTATGATAAAGTTGAAAAATATTACGAAAACCATTGGGGGAAAAGTGATTTTGGATAACTTGTCTCTCAGGATTGATCAGGGGGATTTGGTAGCCATTGTTGGCAAGAGTGGTAGTGGTAAGTCGACCTTGTTAAATTTATTAGGTTTGATAGATGGTGAATATAGCGGACGGTATGAGATTTTTGGTCAGGAAAATGTACCTGTCAATTCTGCCAAGTCGCAAACAATAATCCGTGAACATATCTCTTATCTATTTCAAAATTTTGCCTTGATTGATGATGAAACGGTCGAGTACAATCTCATGCTGGCGCTGAAATATGTGAAATTGTCCAAGAAAGACAAGCTCAAAAAGGTGGAAGAGATTTTAGAGAGAGTAGGTTTGTCAGCTACTTTGCATCAAAAGGTCTCCGAGTTGTCTGGGGGCGAACAACAACGAATTGCAGTTGCTAGAGCCATCTTAAAACCCAGCCAGCTGATTTTAGCCGATGAGCCGACAGGTTCGCTGGATCCTGAAAATAGAGATTTGGTATTGAAGTTTCTCTTAGAGATGAACAGCGAGGGGAAAACAGTCATTATCGTGACCCACGATGCTTATGTAGCCCAACAATGTCATCGTATCATTGAATTGTAAAAAATATAGAAATCTTATCAAAAATCTTTAAATTTAAGGACACCTTTAAAATTTAATTTTAAAACACTCATTTATCAACATTTTTGGATTGATAAAAATAGGAAATCGGTTGTTTTTGGGAGATTCCCTAAAATCACCTACTAACCACACGTACTAAAAAGATATTTTCTATGGAAATCGTATGACTCTGAAGCTTCGAATAGTTCAGTTTTCGTGATTTTTATGCTATTCTAGCTTTAGAAACCTTCAGAACGTAAAATTTTAAGCAGTAAAGACTTAGAATAGCCCGAAAATATTTATTTTATGGTAATCCTAAACGTAGAATTTCATGGATATTTATGGATTTAATCTGTTCGATAGTTAGGACAGCTCTATTCTGGGAAATCTGAGCTATCAATGGTTTAGAACAGCATTTCAACAATGGATTTTGTTGAAGGATTGATTGATTTGTGATACTCTAAAATAAAACTGATTTAATGGAGTAAAAGGAAAATAGTTCAATGAAACATTTTTTTGCAGGATTAGGTGAAATAAACTTTATAAATTATCTATTGTATATATGTGTAGGACTAGCCCCTCTTTTTCATATATATGTCATAGGTTCGGAAATGAGTTTTGTAAAAATAGTATTATCTATTTTGGGAATTATATTTGTTTGTATTTTAACTATTGCTCGAATTTATAGGACTTTTTTCTATAAAGAATAGTTTGGATTTGAACTGTGTCTAAAAACAGAGGTTGGTCGATTGACAGCCTCTTTCTTGTCTTCTCTAACCAAGCGTGTTATAATGAATACTGCTCAAGCGACCTTCAATCGTAAGCACACACGACCTTCAATCGTGAACTAGTCATTTCGTTTATCTTTTATTACGTCGTTAACTCGTCTTGCCTAACTCAAGTTATGCCTGCGACTCGTTGCCTAGTACTAAAAGCAAACGAAATGACTATACTCAAAGAAATTCTGTTGAAAGTCATAGTAAATAGAATTTTGAGGGGTATAAATAAACGAATAGATGGGAGAACTATCATGAGTGATAACTCTAAAACACGTGTTGTTGTGGGAATGAGTGGTGGTGTTGATTCGTCGGTGACGGCTCTTCTTCTCAAGGAGCAGGGCTATGATGTGATCGGTATCTTCATGAAGAACTGGGATGACACAGATGAAAACGGCGTCTGTACGGCGACCGAAGATTACAAGGATGTGGCTGCGGTGGCAGACCAGATCGGCATTCCCTACTACTCTGTCAACTTTGAAAAAGAGTACTGGGACCGCGTTTTCGAGTATTTCCTAGCAGAATACCGTGCAGGACGCACGCCAAATCCAGATGTTATGTGCAACAAGGAAATCAAGTTCAAGGCCTTTTTGGACTATGCCATGACCTTGGGGGCAGACTATGTAGCGACTGGGCATTATGCCCGAGTGGCGCGTGATGAGGATGGCATTGTTCACATGCTTCGTGGCGTGGACAATGGCAAGGACCAAACCTATTTCCTCAGCCAACTTTCGCAAGAACAACTTCAAAAAACCATGTTCCCACTAGGACATTTGGAAAAGCCTGAAGTTCGAAAACTAGCAGAAGAAGCAGGCCTTGCGACTGCTAAGAAGAAAGACTCGACAGGGATTTGCTTTATCGGAGAAAAGAACTTTAAAAACTTCCTCAGCAATTACCTGCCAGCTCAGCTTGGTCGCATGATGACAGTGGATGGTCGCGATATGGGAGAGCATGCAGGTCTTATGTACTATACAATCGGTCAGCGTGGCGGACTCGGTATCGGTGGGCAACACGGTGGTGACAATGCACCGTGGTTCGTTGTCGGAAAAGATTTGAGCCAAAATATCCTCTATGTCGGACAAGGATTCTACCATGACTCGCTCATGTCAACCAGCCTAGAAGCTAGTCAAGTCCACTTTACTCGTGACATGCCAGAGGAGTTTACGCTAGAATGCACGGCTAAATTCCGCTATCGTCAACCTGACTCTAAGGTGACCGTCCATGTCAAAGGAGACAAGGCAGAGGTTATCTTTGCAGAACCGCAACGCGCCATCACACCAGGTCAGGCAGTTGTCTTTTACGACGGGGAAGAGTGTCTAGGTGGTGGTTTGATTGACAATGCCTACCGCGATGGACAAGTTTGTCAGTACATTTAGATTGACAAATTTTCTCAATTTGCTACAATAATAAAAGCAATAGAAATGATGGTCAAAGCTCATGGATGTTGCAGGCTTTTTTGTCCTGCACTTCTTTGGAGTTTTGACTGTTTTTGTGTCGTTTAAGGGAAAGGACAAGAATGACTCAGCAAGACTTTCGGACAAAAGTAGGAAATACGGTTTTTGGTGTTCGGGCGACAGCTTTGGTTCTTCAAAACCGCAAGCTTCTAGTTACCAAAGATAAGGGTATGTATTACACCATTGGCGGTGCGATTCAAGTCAATGAAAGAACGGAAGACGCAGTAGTCCGTGAAGTGAAGGAAGAACTGGGTGTCAAAGCTGAGGCTTTGCAACTAGCTTTTGTGGTTGAAAATCGTTTTGAACAGGACGGTGTTTCCTATCACAATATCGAGTTTCATTATCTGGTAGATTTGCTTGAAGATGCCCCATTGATCATGCAGGAAGATGAGAAAAGGCAGCCCTGTGAATGGATTGACATAGACAAGCTTGAGGGTATCCAGCTAGTTCCAACCTTTTTAAAAACAGCCCTATCAGAATGGGACGGCCGACTAAAACACATTCATCTTGAGGAATAGGAGAGAAATATGACTTATCATTTTACTGAAGAATACGATATTATTGTAATTGGTGCGGGACACGCTGGGGTAGAAGCATCCCTAGCCGCTAGCCGTATGGGTTGTAAGGTCTTACTTGCGACTATCAACATTGAAATGCTGGCTTTCATGCCTTGTAACCCCTCTATCGGTGGTTCTGCCAAAGGGATTGTTGTGCGTGAAGTTGATGCCCTCGGTGGCGAGATGGCCAAAACCATTGACAAGACTTACATCCAGATGAAGATGCTTAACACAGGGAAGGGGCCAGCTGTCCGTGCCCTTCGTGCGCAGGCTGATAAGGAGCTTTACTCTAAGGAAATGCGCAAAACGGTTGAAAATCAAGAAAATCTCATCCTTCGCCAGACCATGATTGATGAGATTTTAGTAGAAGATGGCAAGGTAGTTGGTGTGCGTACTGCGACTCATCAAGAGTATGCTGCCAAGGCCGTTATCGTGACGACAGGGACAGCCCTCCGTGGAGAAATTATCATCGGAGACCTCAAGTACTCGTCAGGTCCTAACCACAGCCTGGCTTCTATTAACCTAGCTGATAATCTCAAGGAATTGGGCCTCGAAATCGGTCGTTTCAAGACAGGGACGCCTCCACGTGTCAAGGCTTCCTCTATCAACTACGATGTGACAGAGATTCAGCCAGGAGACGAAGCGCCAAATCACTTCTCATACACTTCACGTGATGAGGACTATGTTAAAGACCAAGTACCGTGCTGGTTGACCTATACCAATGGTACCAGCCATGAGATTATCCAAAACAACCTCCACCGTGCGCCAATGTTTACAGGTGTGGTTAAGGGAGTGGGACCTCGTTACTGTCCATCGATTGAGGACAAGATTGTGCGCTTTGCGGACAAGGAACGTCACCAACTTTTCCTCGAGCCAGAAGGGCGCAATACTGAGGAAGTTTATGTTCAAGGACTTTCAACCAGTCTACCTGAGGATGTCCAGCGTGAGCTGGTTCATTCCATTAAAGGTTTGGAAAATGCTGAAATGATGCGGACAGGTTATGCTATTGAATATGACATGGTCTTGCCTCACCAATTGCGTGCGACTCTGGAAACCAAGAAAATCTCAGGTCTTTTCACTGCTGGTCAAACAAATGGAACATCAGGTTACGAAGAGGCTGCTGGGCAAGGGATTATCGCGGGTATCAATGCGGCTCTGAAAATCCAAGATAAGCCTGAATTGATTTTGAAGCGCAGTGATGGTTATATCGGGGTCATGATTGATGACTTGGTGACCAAGGGAACCATTGAACCCTACCGTCTCTTGACCAGTCGTGCTGAATACCGTCTCATTCTCCGTCATGACAATGCCGATATGCGTTTGACAGAGATGGGGCGTGAGATTGGGCTTGTGGACGATGAACGCTGGGCTCGTTTTGAAATCAAGAAAAATCAATTTGAAAATGAGATGAAGCGCCTAGATAGTATCAAACTTAAGCCAGTCAAGGAAACCAATGCCAAGGTTGAGGAGATGGGCTTCAAACCCTTGACCGATGCAGTGACAGCCAAGGAATTCCTTCGCCGTCCAGAAGTTTCTTACCAAGATGTGGTAGCCTTCATCGGACCAGCAGCAGAGGACTTGGATGACAAGATTATCGAACTGATTGAAACAGAAATCAAGTACGAAGGCTATATTTCTAAAGCCATGGATCAGGTTGCCAAGATGAAACGCATGGAAGAAAAACGGATTCCAGCCAACATCGACTGGGATGACATTGATTCCATTGCGACAGAAGCTCGCCAGAAGTTCAAACTCATCAATCCAGAAACCATTGGCCAAGCCAGCCGTATTTCGGGAGTAAACCCAGCAGATATCTCCATTCTTATGGTGTATCTGGAAGGTAAAAATCGAAGCATTTCAAAAAATCAAGAAAAGAAAGCATAGAAAAAACAGCTCCGAAAACGGGGCTGTTTTGTTGACTTGTACTCAATGAAAATCAAAGAGCAAACTAGGAAGCTAGCCGTAGGTTGCTCAAAGCACTGCTTTGAGGTTGTAGATAGAACTGACGAAGTCAGTAACATATATACGGCAAGGCGAAGCTGACGTGGTTTGAATTTGATTTTCGAAGAGTATTATTCTTCATCTGGTGTGAGGATCATCGGGATGATGATCGGTTCACGTTCTGTATTTTCATAAAGGAAGGGGCGAATAGCGTTGACAATGGCACCATTGACAGATTGGATGCTAGCATCCTTGTTTTTCAGTGCGATACGAATGGCATTGAAGAGGATGCGCTGGCTTTGGCGAATCAAGTCGCCAGACTCTCTCATGTAGACAAAGCCTCGGCTGAGGATGTCTGGGCCAGACAGAATCATCTGAGACTTGAAGTCAACAGTTGCGACTGCCAGAACGACACCGTCTTCAGATAGATCGCGACGATCTTTGAGGACAGCAGCGCCGATTTCACCGATACGATTTCCGTCGACATAGATATCTTGGGCGTTGAAATGACCTGCTATACGAGCTGAGTCAGCAGTGAGGGCAAGCACATCACCATTACTCATGATAAAGATATTGTCCTTTTCAACACCAGTATCCACAGCTAGTCCAGCGTGGACTTTTTGCATACGGTATTCACCGTGGACAGGCATGAAGTATTTTGGCTTGATCAAGCGGAGCATGAGTTTTTGCTCTTGCTGGCCACCGTGTCCAGATGTATGGATATTGTTAACCTTACCGTGAATAACTTCGACACCAGCTTCTGAAATGATGTTAATCAGCTTATTGACGCTAGTCGTATTTCCAGGGATTGGACTTGAAGAGAAGATAACGGTATCACCTGGTTGGAGTTGCACCTGACGGTGGGTTCCGTTGGCGATACGAGAGAGGGCTGCCATGGGCTCGCCCTGACTACCTGTACAGAGGATCAGAATCTCACCAGCAGGGTAGTCTTTGATTTCATTTGGCTCGATAAAGGTTCCCTTAGGAGCTTTGATGTAGCCAAGATCGATTCCGTTGACAATGGCCTTTTCCATAGAACGACCAAAGACCGCAATCTTACGTCCAGTCTTAACAGCAGCTTCTGTTGCTTGTTGGAGACGGAAGATATTTGAGGCGAAGGATGCAAAGATGATACGTCCCTCGATACCTTGGATAATCTTCATGATGGACTGGCCGACAACCTTTTCAGAGTTGGTAAAGGTTGGCACTTCTGCATTTGTTGAGTCAGACAGAAGGCAGAGCACGCCTTCTTCGCCTAGGGCTGCCATACGGTGCAAGTCTGCTGGTTCACCCACTGGTGTAAAGTCGAACTTAAAGTCACCCGTACAAACGATTTTCCCTTGAGGAGTATGGATGACAATTCCCAAAGGTTCTGGAATAGAGTGAGTCGTTCTAAAGAAAGTTGCCTTGAGGTTTTTAAAGGTCAACTCAGTATTGTGGTTGATTTCGTAAAGTTTTGCGTTGCGCAAGAGGCCGTGTTCTTCGAGTTTCCCACGGATCAAAGCCAGGGCAAGCGGTCCGGCGTAGATCGGGACATTTGCTTGCTTGAGCAGGAATGGAATCCCACCGATGTGGTCCTCGTGTCCGTGCGTAATCAAAACAGCCTTGACGCGGTCGATATTGTCCACGATGTAAGAGTAATCAGGAATGACATAGTCGATACCAAGCAAGTCATCTTCTGGGAATTTAATCCCAGCATCGACGATAATAATCTCGTCTTGGTATTCAATTCCGTATGTGTTTTTCCCGATTTCTCCCAGACCACCGATGGCAAAAACGCCAACTTCTTCAGGTTTAAGAGTATAGGCCATATTAGAACTCCGTGATTTCGAAGGCGCCAGTTTCTTTTTCGTAATCTAGCAATTTGTCAGACAAGAGTTCGATATACTCGATATTGTACTCTGGGCGATTTTCTTCGACAAGTTGGCGAGCAGCGATACGACCCTCAAGTTCTGAGCTGGCATCGATTTCTAAGTAAAGCGCGCGTGTTGTTTCACGACGTGGGCTACGTTCTTTTGTTTCTTGATAAAAAACTTTGTAAATCATATAGTTCCTTTCTATTTACAGGTCAGCTTATTCCAAACTTTTAGCAGAGATTTGCTTGATTTCATTCCATTTTGTGTCTAGATTGACCTTGATTCGTTACAATTATTTCAATTATACCACAAAATGAAAGATTAGTAAAAGACGGAAACGAGAAAGTCAGGGGACGATTATTTTGGTAAGCGCTTGCAAAAATAAAGAAAATGTGTTATATTGATAATGGAAGTGAAATTTATTATTTGTCATCATTCCATATAGATTTTAAGTCAAGGAGGTTGCCCTATGTATAACTTATTTGCTTTTGCTATTGGAGCTCGCTTGGTAGCTTTTATTGTTTTTGTTGCTTGCGTTTATGGAGGGAATCTTCTATTTGCCAAACTGGAACGACGACAAACCAAGTTCTTGTGGAAAATGACCTTTGTGACTCTCTACTCGCTTTTTCTCCTCCTTGTAACCTATGTCGTTTGGTTTGTATTTTACTTTGGATTAAATGCTTAGATGCCCTGCTCATGCTAGGGCTTTTTTGTTTGGAGATAAGAAGATAATAGATTTACGACACGAAAAGTCCACCCCATTTATCCAGATGAGGTGGTTTTTGTATTTTTTAGAAATGACATGATAATGGTATTTTCAGAGCTTATTAGTTTTATGGTAATCATTCTTCTGTTCAAAAATAGAGTTGAAGCATAAAAATAAAACAATACAAACAGATAAATCAATTGGTAAAGGGATAGTAGTAATATTTAAATCATTGAGAATGCTGAGCAAACTGTAAGAGATCAAGATAATAAAATTTATCTTTCTAAAAATGTGTCTTTTATCTAGCATGACTTATCCAAACTTTTTACGGAGATCCTTTCAATTTTCTTGTTCACTTTTATATTCGGAAAAGAAAAGGAAGAGTGAGTATTTTTTTGAATTTTATTTGCGAATTATTTTTTGTTTAAGTATAGGCATTTTTGTTTAAGGATAAAGAAAATTCCCATGCGCCAGCTTTTGTAGTATAATAGTAAGCAGACAAAAAGATAGGAATGTGTTATGAAAGTATTAGCTTTTGATACGTCCAGCAAGGCTCTTTCTCTCGCTATTTTAGAGGACAAGCAGGTTCTTGCCGAGACGACGATTAATATTAAGAAAAATCACAGTATTACCCTCATGCCAGCCATTGATTTTTTGATGGAGAGTTTGGACTGGACGCCCAAGGATTTGGACCGAATCGTGGTGGCGGAAGGGCCAGGTAGCTACACAGGCTTGCGAATCGCGGTAGCCACTGCCAAGACCTTGACTCATACTCTGAACATTGAGTTAGTTGGTATGTCTAGCCTCTTGGCTCTGGTGCCATATCAACAAGAAGGCTTGTTCGTTCCTTTGATGGATGCGCGTCGCAACAATGTTTATGCAGGATTTTATGAAAATGCTAAACCTGTCATGCCAGAAGCGCACCTATCTTTTGAAGAGGTGCTAGAAAAAGTCAAAGGTGCTAGTCAGGTAACCTTTGTCGGAGAAGTTGCCCCCTTTGTGGAGCAGATTCAAGAACACTTGCCAAGGACTAATTATAAAGAAACCTTGCCAAATGCAGCTAATCTAGCTCTTTGGGCTTGGGACAAGGAAGCAGACTCCTTGCATGATTTTGTGCCAAATTACCTCAAACGTGTCGAAGCTGAGGAAAACTGGCTCAAGAATCACACCGAATCTGGCGAATCTTACATTAAACGCTTATGATAGAAATCAAACGAATCAAACAGCAACCTGATCTGGCTCAAGCCATCTACGCTGTTATGATAGCTGCTTACCCAGTCAGTCCTTGGACGCTGGAACAAATCCAAGCAGACCTGTCCCAAGACCAGACTTGGTATGTTCTGGCTTATGAGGGGGCAGAAGTGATTGGCTTTCTAGCTGTTCAGGAGAATCTTTTTGAGGCAGAAGTCCTGCAAATTGCTGTCAAAGAAGCCTATCAGGGTCAGGGAATTGCGTCAGCCTTGTTTGCTCAATTACCGATAGACAAGGAAATTTTTCTCGAAGTCAGACAGTCAAATCAACGAGCGCAAGCATTTTACAAGAAAGAAAAAATGGCAGTCATCGCTGAGCGAAAGGCCTACTACCATGACCCAGTTGAGGACGCCATTATTATGAAGAGAGAAATAGATGAAGGATAGATATATTTTAGCATTCGAGACATCCTGTGATGAGACTAGTGTCGCCGTCTTGAAAAACGACGATGAGCTCTTGTCCAATGTCATTGCTAGTCAAATTGAGAGCCATAAACGTTTTGGGGGCGTAGTGCCTGAAGTAGCTAGTCGTCACCATGTCGAGGTCATTACAGCCTGTATCGAGGAGGCATTGGCAGAAGCAGGGATTACGGAAGAGGACGTGACAGCTGTTGCGGTTACCTATGGACCGGGCTTAGTCGGAGCCTTGCTAGTTGGCTTGTCAGCTGCCAAGACCTTTGCTTGGGCTCATGGACTTCCGCTGATTCCTGTTAACCACATGGCTGGTCACCTCATGGCAGCTCAGAGTGTGGAGCCTTTGGAGTTTCCCTTGCTAGCCCTCTTGGTCAGCGGTGGACACACAGAGTTGGTTTATGTTTCGGAGGCTGGTGATTACAAGATTGTTGGGGAAACGCGAGATGACGCGGTTGGTGAGGCTTATGACAAGGTCGGTCGTGTCATGGGCTTGACCTATCCTGCAGGTCGTGAGATTGACGAGCTGGCTCATCAGGGGCAGGATATTTATGATTTCCCCCGTGCCATGATTAAGGAAGATAATCTGGAGTTTTCATTCTCTGGTTTGAAGTCAGCCTTTATCAATCTTCATCACAATGCCGAGCAAAAGGGAGAAAGCCTGTCTACAGAAGATTTGTGTGCTTCCTTCCAAGCAGCTGTCTTGGATATTCTTATGGCAAAAACTAAGAAGGCTTTGGAGAAATATCCTGTTAAAACCCTAGTTGTGGCAGGTGGTGTGGCAGCCAATAAAGGTCTCAGAGAACGCCTAGCAGCCGAAATCACTGACGTCAAGGTTATCATTCCACCTCTGCGTCTTTGCGGAGACAATGCAGGTATGATTGCCTATGCCAGCGTCAGCGAGTGGAATAAAGAAAACTTTGCAAACTTGGATCTCAATGCCAAACCAAGTCTTGCTTTTGATACGATGGAATAAAATGGAGTCGGCTTAAGGCTGGCTTTTTTGCTCGCTTAAATGTCAGAATATTTTGACAAAGCTATAAAAATGATGATATACTATATAAAAAATAGGAGGTGGTGAGATGATTGAGAGAATGGAATTGGGAGAATTTTACAAGGAATTGCGCTTGGCTAGAAAGCTCAAGCAGTCAGATGTAGCATGTGCTGGATTAACAGCCTCTCAGTTGTCCAAGTTTGAACTAGGACAGTCTATGCTGTCTGCGGATAAGCTCATATTAGCCATCCAAGGAATCAATATGAATTTTGATGAGTTTGGGCACAAGCTCAACAACTATCAAGAATCTCCACATATGCGAATTGGTAGAAGGGTTGTGGATCGCTTTGCCCATCAAGATATTGCTGGTTTAGAGCAACTGTTGGAGGAAGTCGAGCAAGAACAGATGGCGCAGACCTATCGTCGTTTGAATGCTATTGTGATTAAAAACGCACTCCATTCCTTAGATAAAAACTATCCGCTAGCAGAGGAGGATAGTGAGTTTTTGACTAACTACCTCTATGCTATTGAGTCTTGGACCTGGTTTGAACTCTATCTCTTTTGTAATACCATGCCCTTTCTGAGCAATCAAGACCTAATCTTTTTATCAACCGCTTTAATTGAGAAATCTAAAGAATTTAAAGAGTTAGTACACAATCGATTGTATATGAAGCAAGGACTCTTAAATATCTTATCAGAGCTCATGGAGCGAAAACTTTTCTCCTACATCCCAATCTTTGAAGCCGAGTTGGAGAGTATGATCCGCCCGTACGATGTTTTTGAGAAAGTATCATGGCAATTTTTAAAGAAAATGAGTATTTTTCTTCAAACCAAAGGAAGCAATCAAAAAGAGATTGAACACTTTATCCAATCTCTGCAAGTATTAGAAAATCCACAATTGACAGCCCTTTTTGAATTGCGTTTGCAGCAATACAAAGAGCTTATCGATTAGTTAGAAATGGGAAAAAGATAATAATATCAGCAACGATCGTCAATAATGTTAAAACTTGTTTCTTCATATTACTTCCCTCTTCATTAGTAATAACTTTATTATACCAGGGAAATAATCAAATCTACCAAAATCGCAAATCTGAAATTTCTATAAGAAAAAATATCAAATATGCGATTTTCTAAAATAAGCCAATTTCCGTGTTATACTGTCCTTGTAAAACATTTGAAGCAAATCCTAGGTCGCAGAAGTGGTTTATAAAAAATAATTGAAGGAGTGTAGAAGATGTTAAATTTACAATTTGCAGAAACGATGGAATTGACAGAAGCTGAGTTGCAAGATGTTAGAGGAGGCAACACTGTGGTTAACCCAGGCGGTGGAATTGGAGTAGGCTTAGGAGCACCTTGGTCAATCACTAATTTCTGGAAGAAATATTTTAACCATGATTCTTCCACTGTTAATCGTCGTCATTGATATTTAAAGCCCTTGCCTTTGTTTGGGTTAGGGCTTTCTTTATTTCGTAATATAGGAGAAAATAGGATGAAAAAGATAATCTCACGCTACTACTTTATTATAGCTGCTCTACTAGTTATTGCTGACCAGAAGTTCAGTGGTCTGGTTTTATCTAGCGACTTTGCTCTTGGTCTATCTGACTTTACCTATTATCTGTCGGATATGATGTTGAATTTTCTTGTGGTTTTATTTGCTCTTATTGTTATGATTTGGTCGGGGAAATGGCAGAAAATCAACAATAGAAAGTTTAAAAGATCCTATCTTTTCTATTCCTTCCTAGCTCTGCTTGCTTTTGTTGCTTGGAATTTTGTCACCTTTTTTCTTTTCCCACCTACTCGAAATGAAATTTCTTATCAACATGCTGCTCCTACTTTTACAGGAGCTACGGCATTTTTGATGTATTTTTTTATCCTGTGATTGCAGGTCCCATTTTTGAAGACATGATTTATCGTGGATTAGTGATGACTGCTCTGGAAAAAGGAAAGAAATGGGGGCTAGATGTACTTGGTTCCGCTGTTTTATTTGGGGTCTCGCACATTAGTAATCACGGTTGGGTCTTGACAGACTTTGTCTTCTATATGGGTGGAGGTCTTATATTTGCAGTCTTATTTAGAATGACAAAGTCAATTTATTGGCCTATTGGACTGCATATAGTATACAATGGTATTGGTCAGATTTTGATGTTACTGTAATTTTGGTTGTTAGTAGTATCGCGGTCTATCCTTGGGGAAAGATTCCCATTTGAATTTAAAAAGGAGTTGTGATGAAAGTATTTCTTCAAAATAGAAATTTTAGGCAATTAACCATCAACCAGTGGATTTCAACGGTTGGGGATACGATTTTTTATCTGGCCTTTTTGAATTATGTGGCAGATGCATCTTTTGCCCCTTTGGCGATTTTACTGATCACGATTTCAGAAACCCTTCCTCAAGTTCTGCAAATCTTTCTGGGAGTTTTGGCGGATTTTCAACATCATCGTGTCCTAAAATATACAATGATTAGTTTTGCAAAATTTTTGCTTTACTCTATCGTTTCTTTATCACTTTCAGGGCAGTCCTTTTCCTTGTTATTAGTAGCATTTATTTGTCTGATTAACCTCTTATCTGACACATTGAGTTATTTTTCAGGCGCCATGCTCACTCCGATTTTCATTAGAATTATTGGGCAAGACCATCTGGCAGAAGCTATTGGATTTAAACAGTCAACTGTTAGTTTAGTGAAAACAATCAGTAATATTCTAGGAGGAGTCTTACTAGGTATTCTATCTATCCAGTCTATTTCCTTACTGAATGCTCTGACCTTTTTAATCGCATTTTTAGGTATTCTTTTCATAAAAACAGACCTCTTGAAAGTAGAAAAAACGATTAGCTATCAAGAAGGACTCTCTGTAAAATCCTTTTGCCAGCATCTGCTCCAATCATCAAAATTGATATGGAATATGAATAAGGTGCTCTTGGTTTTGTTTATTATCTCTATTAGTCAAGCAGTGATAAATGTTACAGTTCCTGTTTCTACTCTGTTTTTGAGGAATCAGCCCTTTTTGAATTTACAAACAGGTCAATCTCTTGCCTTGTTATCCACCCTTGAATTGTCAGCCCTTATTGTCGGAAGCCTTGTGAGTGGCTATCTGAAGAATACAATCTCCATAAAACTAGCCCTATATGCCTCGCTTATTATCCAATTACTCCTTTTAGTTGGCTTTGTGGCAGTTCGTTTTGACTGGATTCTTATCTTTAGTGCCTTGGATGCCTTTTTCGCAGGTATCCTCTCTCCTCGATTACAGGAACTCATTTTTAAACAAATACCTGAGGAGTCAATGGGAGCAGTTCAATCCTCTATCGGTGCCATTACAGTTGTTTTACCTAGCTTATTTACAATAGCTTTGGTAACCATTGCTACTAGCTTTGGAACTCTGGCAGTTAGCTTTGTTTTATTGCTATTTCTTCTAGCTGCCTTTATCATACTCTTGAATATCCGTGAAAACATTTAGCGAAGAATGTGTATATTATATGTTTGAGACTGGATTCCAGTCTGTTTATGATGGCTACAATCAGCAGACTGTTAAATTTTTGAGAAAGTTGCTTGACATTTCAGACCAATCGGTTTATAATTAAAAAATGTAGAGATAAATACATGAGAAAAGAAGAAAAAACAAGACTACGAAGAGAGAAAATCATTACCGCTGCTTTGTTTGAATTTGCTACAAAAGGCTATCAAGGTTTTGTCATCAATGAACTTTGTAAAGTGGATGGTATTTCCAAAGGAGTTTTGTATCATAATTTTTCAGGGAAATCAGACCTCTATCTAACTTGTTTTCAGGAGAGTTTTGAGAAAGCTTTGGCAGTGTTTCTGGGGGTGGAAGGTCAAGTGCCCTCCTTAGCTGATTATATGGAAAGACGTCACCAATTTTATCAGCAATACCCAGAACATAGCCACATTTTCTTTGAGGCAATGATTGCGACACCAGAAGAATTGGAAGCAGACATTGCACCACAGAAAGCTATCTTTTTGGACTTGAATGAACAAGTTTGTCAAAAACTTATATCAGAATCCAAACTGAAAGAGCATATTGATGAGAAACGAGCTATGGACTATCTGCGATTGATTCAGGATATGTTTCGTTCCTATTATTTAACTGTTTCGTCAGATAGCAGTTTGCCTGACTTGGTTTCAGGATATGAACATCAATTATCACAGGTTTTGGATATGATGATTTATGGAATACTAGAGGAAGATTCCTCTAAAAAAGGAGAAAAATAATGTCGAAAATTTGGAAATGGTTGTTACTAATTGCGGGTATTTTTGCAGTTTTTGTAGGTTTTAATATGTTTGCACATCCTCTTATTAGCTTGGCTTCCATGACTTTCTGGTTTGCACTTGTATTTGCAGTTCAAGGGATTTCTGAGATTGTACAATACTTCAAATCAGAAGAAAAGCATGGCTGGAATTTATTTGGAGGAATTGTTACCCTCATCCTCGCTCTTACCTTGTTCTCAGGTAGCTTTATTGAAATGGTAACATTTGTACCATTTATCATTTCTTTATGGGCCTTGACAAATGGTATTACAAAAACTATCGTTGGTTTCAAGGTTCGTAAGACGGATAAATCGGTAGGTACCCCTCTAGTTTGGATGGGGATTTTAGGAATCGTAGCAGGTTTAATCATGATGGGACACCCATTGATGACCGGTCTCTATATTAGTTACACCATTGCCTTTGTCTTTATTTATCAAGGTATTGTGGCAATTGTTCAATTCTTCAAGATTAAATAAGAATAAAATGGAGTCTGTCTGATTACAATCAGCAGACTTTTTTCTCTTTCCTGAATGTGTTATAATAGTCCATGCTATGGCTGGAGCCTTTTCAGCCTACTTATACTCTTCGAAAATCTCTTCAAACTGCGTCAGCTTCTATCTGCAACCTCAAAACAATGTTTTGAGCAACCTGTGGCCAGCTTTCTAGTTTGCTCTTTGATTTTCATTGAGTATTATTAAGACAATATGAGGAGAAAGATGAAAGAAAAAGGATTTTGGGAGGGGGCGCAGGCGGCCATGCCAACGGCCCTTGGTTATGTCAGTATTGGCTTGGCCTGTGGGATTATCGGTGCGCCCTATGTGACACCTGTTGAGATGGGCTTGATGAGCCTCTTTGTTTATGCTGGGAGTGCCCAGTTTGCCATGTTGGCACTGATTGCGGTTCAAGCACCTGTGGCAGCTATTGCTATGACGGTCTTTTTGATTAATTTGCGTCTCTTTTTGTTGAGTTTGCATGCGTCAACCTATTTCCGTCATACCAGTCTCTGGCAAAATATCGGTATGTCTAGTCTCTTGACGGATGAGACTTATGGCGTTTTGATGGGCGAGTTAGCCCATACAGACAAGGTCAATCCTATGTGGATGCACGGAAACAATCTCAACAGCTATGTGGCTTGGTTTGTGGGAACAGTTGTCGGAACGGCTCTGGGTGGTCTGCTGCCAAATCCAGAAATCTTTGGCTTGGATTTTGCCCTGGTTGGGATGTTCATTGGAATTTTTGCTTCGCAATTCCAGATTATGCAAAGACGGATTCCTGTCCGCAATCTGCTCATTATCCTAGCAGTTGTTGCGGTGTCCTTCTTTTTACTCTTAACAGTGGTGTCTCAGTCGCTAGCTGTTCTGTTTGCGACCTTGCTAGGTTGTACAATGGGGGTGGTTTTAGATGGTCAGTAAGTATCTTTTATTAGCAGTTATTTTCTCTGGCTTGGTGACTTGGATTCCCCGTATGATTCCCTTCATCTTGGTCAAGTATAAGGGCTTGCCTGCGATCGTTGAGCGTTTTTTGAAGTTCTTGCCCGTTTCTATTATCTTTGCCTTGATTCTTTCAAGTGTAGTGACAGGCAAGGTTGGGAGTCTTCCTCAAATCAAATGGCTAGACTTCTTAGCTGTCTTTCCAACAGCTTGGGTAGCCTTTCGCTACCGCAATCTAGTCGGAACAGTTCTCTTTGGAGTAGTCTTGATTGCCGTCTTGCGTTTGGCCTTTTAAATCAACTATAAAGAAAACTTATCACAGAGATAGATATCATATAATGGCGTAAATAGTCTTTTTTTGTTAAAATTAGAAGGTATTTTATTTTGGAGGAAATGACATGAAAAAAATCGTTAAATACTCATCTCTTGCTGCCTTAGGACTTGTTGCTGCAGGTGTGTTAGCAGCTTGCTCAGGTGGTGCGAAAAAAGAAGGAGAAGCAGCTAGCAAGAAAGAAATTATTGTTGCAACTAACGGATCACCAAAACCATTTATCTATGAAGAAAATGGCGAATTGACTGGTTACGAGATTGAAGTGGTTCGTGCTATCTTTAAAGACTCTGACAAGTATGATGTCAAGTTTGAAAAGACAGAATGGTCAGGTGTCTTTGCAGGTCTTGATGCTGACCGCTACAATATGGCTGTAAACAATCTTAGTTACACTAAAGAACGTGCGGAGAAATACCTCTATGCCGCACCAATTGCCCAAAACCCTAATGTCCTTGTAGTGAAGAAAGATGACAACAGCATCAAGTCTCTCGATGATATCGGTGGAAAATCGACGGAAGTTGTTCAAGCTACTACATCAGCTAAACAGTTGGAAGAATATAACAAACAACATGCAGATAATCCAACTATCCTTAACTACACTAAAGCGGACTTCCAACAAATCATGGTACGTTTGAGTGATGGTCAATTCGACTACAAGATTTTTGATAAAATCGGTGTTGAAACAGTTATCAAAAACCAAGGGTTGGATAACTTGAAAGTCATTGAGCTTCCAAGCGACCAACAACCTTACGTTTACCCACTTCTTGCTAAAGGTCAAGATGAGTTGAAAACATTTGTAGACAAACGTATTCAAGAACTCTACAAAGATGGAACGCTTGAAAAATTGTCTAAACAATTCTTCGGTGACACTTATCTACCAGCAGAAGCAGATATTAAATAATTTCTTGAAATCATCCATTCTGATGAAGATGGGTGATTTCTCAGTTTTTAGGGATATAGTTTTAAACTATACATCTGCCTATCTAATAACAATTTGTGGAATCAAACAAATTGTGAGATACTAGTACGGTATTATTTTTAAGGAGAAAGAATCATGAAAATCAAAAAATGGCTTGGTGTAGCAGCCCTTGCTACAGTCGCAGGTTTGGCTCTTGCAGCTTGCGGAAACTCAGAAAAGAAAGCAGACAATGCAACAACTATCAAAATCGCAACGGTTAACCGTAGCGGTTCTGAAGAAAAACGTTGGGACAAAATCCAAGAATTGGTTAAAAAAGATGGTATCACTTTGGAATTTACAGAGTTCACAGACTACTCACAACCAAACAAGGCAACTGCTGATGGCGAAGTAGACTTGAACGCTTTCCAACACTATAACTTCTTGAACAACTGGAACAAAGAAAACGGGAAAGACCTTGTAGCGATTGCAGATACGTACATCTCACCAATCCGTCTTTATTCAGGATTAAATGGCAGCGACAACAAGTACACTAAAGTAGAAGATATCCCAGCTAACGGAGAAATCGCTGTACCGAACGACGCTACAAACGAAAGCCGTGCGCTTTACTTGCTGCAATCAGCTGGCTTGATTAAATTGGACGTTTCAGGAACTGCGCTTGCGACAATCGCAAACATCACAGAAAATCCAAAGAACTTGAAAATCACTGAATTGGACGCTAGCCAAACAGCTCGTTCATTGTCATCAGTTGACGCTGCTGTTGTAAACAATACCTTCGTTACAGAAGCAAAATTGGACTACAAGAAAGCACTTTTCAAAGAACAAGCTGATGAAAATTCAAAACAATGGTACAACATCATCGTTGCGAAAAAAGATTGGGAAACATCACCAAAAGCTGATGCTATCAAGAAAGTGATCGCAGCTTACCACACAGATGACGTGAAAAAAGTTATCGAAGAAACATCAGACGGTTTGGATCAACCAGTTTGGTAATAAACACAGGGAGGTGGGAGAGATTTTTCCACCTCTTGCTTTTGTATAGAGCATGAATTGTAAAGAAGACTATAGGTTCATAGAAAGGTAGAGAGAATATGGTTTTTCCTAGCGAACAAGAACAGATTGAAAAATTTGAAAAGGATCATGTTGCCCAACATTATTTTGAGGTTTTGCGTACCTTGATTTCTAAGAAATCAGTCTTTGCCCAGCAGGTTGGACTTAAGGAAGTTGCCAACTATCTGGGTGAGATTTTCAAGCGTGTGGGGGCTGAAGTGGAGATTGATGAGACTTATACAGCGCCCTTTGTCATGGCGCATTTCAAGAGTTCGCGTCCAGATGCCAAGACCCTGATTTTCTATAACCACTATGACACCGTGCCAGCGGATGGCGACCAGGTCTGGACAGAAGATCCCTTTACGCTTTCGGTCCGCAATGGCTTCATGTATGGGCGTGGGGTTGATGACGACAAGGGTCATATCACAGCTCGCTTGAGTGCGTTGAGAAAATATATGCAGCACCATGATGACCTGCCTGTCAATATCAGCTTTATCATGGAGGGAGCGGAGGAATCGGCTTCGACAGACCTAGATAAGTATTTGGAAAAACATGCGGATACACTCCGTGGAGCGGATTTGTTGGTCTGGGAACAAGGGACCAAAAATGCCTTGGAACAGCTGGAAATTTCTGGTGGAAATAAGGGGATTGTGACCTTTGATGCCAAGGTCAAAAGTGCTGACGTAGATATCCACTCCAGCTATGGTGGGGTTGTGGAGTCAGCTCCATGGTATCTCCTTCAAGCCTTACAGTCTCTTCGTGCCGCAGATGGCCGTATCTTGGTTGAAGGTTTGTACGAAGAAGTTCAAGAACCAAATGAACGAGAATTGGCCTTGGTGGACACTTACGCCCAACGTAATCCAGGGGAAATCAGCCAAATTTATGGTTTGGAATTGCCTCTCTTACAAGAGGACCGCGCAGCCTTTCTAAAACGTTTCTTTTTTGAACCTGCTCTCAATATCGAAGGGATTCAGTCAGGTTATCAAGGGCAAGGAGTCAAAACAATTTTGCCGGCTGAGGCTAGTGCCAAGCTAGAGGTTCGTTTGGTTCCTGGCTTAGAACCGCATGATGTTTTGGAGAAAATCCGAAAACAACTAGACAAAAACGGCTTTGATAAGGTAGAATTATACTATACCTTGGGAGAGATGAGCTATCGAAGCGATATGAGTGCACCAGCCATTCTCAATGTGATCGAGTTGGCCAAGAAATTCTATCCACAGGGCGTATCGGTCTTGCCAACTACAGCTGGGACAGGGCCTATGCATACGGTCTTTGCTGCCCTAGAGGTGCCAATGGTGGCCTTCGGTCTAGGAAATGCCAACAGCCGAGATCACGGTGGAGATGAAAATGTGCGCATCGCCGATTATTACACCCATATTGAATTAGTAGAGGAGCTGATTAGAAGCTATGAGTAGAGATATTATTAAGTTAGATCAGATCGATGTGACTTTTCACCAAAAGAAAAGAACCATCACAGCGGTCAAGGATGTGACCATTCACATTCAAGAAGGGGATATCTATGGAATCGTTGGATATTCTGGAGCAGGGAAATCAACCCTTGTACGGGTAATTAACCTCTTGCAAAAACCATCTGCAGGGAAAATTACCATTGATGACGATGTGATTTTTGATAGCAAGGTGACTTTGACGGCCGAGCAGTTGCGTCGTAAACGTCAAGATATTGGAATGATTTTCCAGCATTTTAACCTGATGAGTCAGAAGACGGCAGAGGAGAATGTAGCCTTTGCTCTCAAACACTCTGGACTCAGCAAGGAAGAAAAGGAGGCTAAAGTAGCTAAACTGCTGAACTTGGTTGGCTTGGCAGACCGTGCTGAAAACTACCCTTCACAGCTTTCTGGAGGTCAAAAACAACGTGTGGCTATTGCGCGTGCCTTGGCAAATGATCCAAAAATCTTGATTTCAGATGAATCAACTTCTGCCCTTGACCCTAAGACAACCAAGCAAATCTTAGCCTTGTTGCAAGATTTGAACCAAAAATTAGGTTTGACCGTTGTCTTGATTACGCATGAAATGCAGATTGTCAAAGACATTGCCAACCGTGTAGCCGTTATGCAAGACGGTCGCTTGATTGAAGAAGGTAGCGTACTTGAAATCTTCTCAGATCCTAAGCAACCTTTGACTCAAGACTTTATCTCGACTGCGACAGGTATTGACGAAGCCATGGTCAAGATCGAGAAACAAGAAATCGTAGAGCACTTATCTGACAATAGTATTCTGGTACAACTCAAGTATGCAGGAGCTTCTACAGATGAGCCGCTTTTAAATGAATTGTATAAGCACTACCAAGTAACAGCTAATATCCTCTATGGGAATATCGAAATCCTCGATGGAACTCCTGTTGGAGAATTAGTTGTGGTCTTGTCCGGTGAAAAAGTAGCCTTGGCAAGCGCTCAAGAGGCCATCCGTCAGGCTGGTGTGCAACTAAAAGTATTGAAGGGAGGACAGTAAAATGACAGAGTTGATTCAAACTTATCTACCAAATGTCTATAAAATGGGTTGGTCTGGTCAAGCCGGCTGGGGGACAGCTATCTACTTGACTCTTTATATGACGGTTCTTTCCTTTATCATCGGAGGTTTCTTGGGGCTAGTGGCAGGTCTCTTCCTTGTCTTGACAGCTCCAGGTGGTGTCTTGGAAAATAAAGTAGTTTTCTGGATTTTGGATAAGATTACCTCTATTTTCCGTGCGGTACCATTTATCATTCTCTTGGCAGTCTTGTCACCCTTCTCCCATCTAATCGTAGGAACAAGCATTGGTCCAAATGCGGCTATCGTACCGCTATCTTTTGCAGTCTTTGCCTTCTTTGCCCGTCAAGTACAAGTGGTATTGGCTGAGCTAGATGGTGGTGTCATTGAGGCAGCTCAAGCGAGCGGAGCGACCTTCTGGGACATCGTGGGAGTTTACCTATCCGAAGGTCTTCCAGATTTGATCCGTGTAACGACTGTAACCTTGATTTCACTAGTCGGTGAAACAGCCATGGCGGGAGCGGTTGGAGCAGGTGGTATCGGTAACGTAGCCATCGCCTATGGATTTAACCGCTACAATCACGATGTGACCATCTTGGCAACCATCATTATCATTTTGATTATCTTTACAATCCAGTTCTTGGGAGATTTCTTGACCAAGAAATTGAGCCATAAATAAAGAGAATTAGGCCATCTGTACATCATTCATAGGAGTTGTCGTTATAGTCAAGACTTGAAATTTTCTGTACTGGTTGCTATCAACCGTTACTTTTATGAGTTAGAGAGTTAAGCATTGTGGGGAGTCAATATGCAAAATCTGGGAGAAGTTTTTAAAGAATTGAGAAAGAGTCGGAATGTATCTCTACAGGAGGCGACGGGAGGAGAGTTTACTTATTCCATGCTGAGCAAATTTGAGCGCGGAGAAGCAGACTTATCCTCTATGAAATTGATTACTGCCTTAGATAACATCCACTCTGATTTGAATGAATTTATGTACTTGGTACGTGGTTTTTCTCAGAAAAAGGCTTTGGCTTTTCAAGAAAATCTTTGGGATTTATATGACAGAGAAGGGATTGATTCTCTCCAATCCTTGTATGAAGAGACGACTCAAAAGTACAGATCAAGTGATGAAAAAAGCTACCTCTTACAAATGATTCGTATCAAGAGCTTTCTCGTATTTTTTGATTCAGAAATAAGAGCAACGGATGAAGAACTGACTTTTCTCTATGACTATTTTTTTACTATTGACATCTGGGGAAATTATGAATTGGAACTATTTTCAACGATTTCTACTTTGTTTCCTCTGCCCCTCTATTTTAAATATTCTAGGGAGATGTTACAAAAGACGGATTTATTAGGCTCTTTACCTAGTAACAAAGTTGGTATTGATACCATTTTGATTAATGGACTCTTTAAAGCGATAGAGGAAAAGGATAAATTAAAAGCAGATTATTTTATCTTTCAGATTGAAAAACGAGAATTGCCAGAATCTCAAGCTTATCTTAAAATCATTTATATGATTGCTAAAGGGTATTATGATACTATTTTTAATGTAAAAAATAAGGGACTTGAAAAAATCCGGAGGGGCATTACAATCTTACAAGATTTAGAGTATGTAGATGGTGCAAGATACTATGAAAACTATTTTGCAAATCAGCTTTCAGATAAAGATTTGTAATATATTCTCGTTACATCGATTGACGAAAAATAAATTGCCTTGTAGCTGGATTGATAATTGTTAGTATCTAAGATATATAGTTTCTATTTTCAAAAAAATATATTACAAAAAAGTGGGGCCTCCCGCTTTTTTTGTTATACTGGCTTCAATAGAATACTATTTGACACTCAATGAAAATCAAAAAGCAAACTAGGAAGCTAGCCACAGACAGTACTGGAGTACGGCAAGGCGAAGCTGACGTGGTTTGAAGAGATTTTCGAAGAGTATGAAATATGAGAGAGGTCTGTTATGAACCTATTTTTAAAACATCATTTATTTAGAATACTTACCTTATCAAGGTTTTTGAGCTCAAGTGGAGCTTATATTTATAATCTGGTATTTATCGTTTATGCTGCGAGTCTACCCTTTAAAAATATAGCTGTATTTATGGCGAATATGATTACGATTTTACCTTTCCTATTTACTTTTTATGTTGGGATTAAGGCTGATCATACTCGGAATAAAGCAAGGACAATTATCTGGGTTGGTTGTGTGCAAAGTCTACTATTTCTTTTGATTGCTAGTGTGATTCATGACCAGAACTTCGCAACGTTTGCTTTTATCTGTATGGTTAATATTTGTTCAGATATTTTATCGGATTATACAGCAGGCCTTCGTATGCCGATTATCCAGCATAATATTTCGGAAGATAAGCTCTATGAAGCTTATTCCTTTACTCAGTTTGTTTCCTATTTATCAAATCTAGGAGGTCAAGCCTTAGGAGTGTGGTTACTTACAACCAGTCATCAAAATTTTTCTTTTGTTGCGATTGTGAATGCTGGTTTCTTTTTACTATCTTCTCTCATTTTGTTCAAAAATAGAAGAGAATTGACGCATTTGTCTATAACGGTAGAGAATGAGCCTATTCCTTTACTTCAACAAGTTAAGGAAATCTATGCGGACATGGATGATATCTTTAGGCAGAGAGAAAGTAAATCTTTGTTTAAAATAATCCTTGTCATTTTAGTCATGAATACTTTGGGAGGAGCTGTTGGAGGTATTTATCACTTTTACTTATTAGACCATACTATCTATCATCTCAGCTATGCTCAGGCCCTATTTTTAATTGAATGTGTTAGCTTGGGAGGAGCTATTCTCGGTAGCCTAACTCCTCATGATTATTTTGGGAAATGGTCGTTTTCAAGTTTGCTATCGCTCAATGCAAGTCTGTTTGTCTTACTTGCTACTGCTAATATGTTAAATTTTTCTCCTCTAGTAGGTGTTGCTTGCTTAGCCTTTGTCATGTATTTGATGTCGAAATCAATGCCTAAATTAGATACTCTGTTATTGTCTAATTTGAGCGCGGATATATTGGCTAGAAGTAATAATCTCTTGAGTATGATTTTTTCCTTAACATTACCCTTGGGGATGTCTGTATTTTCCTTCTTAGCTTTACAAGATATCAGGCTTTGTTGGTGGGTGTTTTTGGTAGTGAGTATGATAGGGTTCATTTTATCACTAGAAAAAAGAAGTTTTTTAGGTAAAAGATTTTAACCTAGAAGCTCAGAATTACTAGAAGAACTGTCAGATTTGATCCGTGTGACGACTGTGACCCTGATTTTCATTGAGTATTAACCGCTACAATCACGATGTGACCATCTTGGCAACCATCATTATCATTTTGATTATCTTTACAATCCAATTCTTGGGAGATTTCTTGACCAAGTCTTGAGCCATAAATAAAAAGAACTAGGCAATTTGTACATCATTCTTAGGAGTTGTCGTATAGTAAAGACTTAAAATTCTCTGTACTAGCTGCTATCAACCGTTACTTTTATGAGTTAGAGAGTTAAGAATTGTGGGGAGTCAATATGCAAAATCTGGGAGAAGTTTTAAAGAATTGAGAAAGAGTCGGAATCTATCTCTATAGGAGGCGACGGGAGGAGAGTTTACTTATTCCATGCTGAGCGAATTTGAGCGTGGAGAAGCAGACTTATCATCTATGAAATTGATTACGGCCCTAGATAACATTCACTCTGATTTGAATGATATTTCACACGGAGTCTATTGCTATATTAGAATATCTAGCTAATCAATCTGTATTACCATTTTTAGTTTTAAATCGATCAATATTATTGCACGATTTACTCATTACTAAAGCTATTTAGCGATGTATACTTAGTAGTGTAAAGATGATTATCTAAAAAAAGAAAGGAGAGTTGATTATGACTAAACATATTCATAAATGTGAAGAAATTGATAGTCTTGATTTTGAAGTAAACGAGCAAGAGCTTTCGGGCAAATCAGGTTCAGGTTGGTTCACGGCAGTTCAAATAAGTCTAGCAGATAGTTGTGGTCGATGTTTCACATGTTCTTATGAATGTACAAGTAATAATGTTAATTGTTAATTTAGGAAGTATATATGTTTCTTGAGATGTGTAAATTTTCCTTGTTATAGTTGACTGATATAGAGTTAAATGATAAATTATAGGAGGAACAAAATGAAAGAAAATTATGTAGAAGTTGATAGCTTGCGTCATGAAATTGACAATCAAGAACTATCAGGTAATTCTGCAGCTGGATTCAGAATGTCCGCTGTAGATAGAATGAACAAGATTGGAGAGTAAGATGGAAGGAATTATTGGAACACTTGAGTTTTATGCTCCCGTATTGATTCTAGGAGCATCTATTATTGGTATCGTCTACGTTATGAAAAAACGAAAAGAACGAAAATGATGTATATTTAAAAAGCCATACTAGTTTATGGCTTTTTTACTTGTCTTTAGAGAGATTATGCACGAATTACTCATGATATTAAAGCTCAGATTGATTATAATAGTCTTGTAAAATAGAAATGGAGGAATATTTATGTCACAATTAGTTGTAAAAAATTTAAATAAAGAGTTTGGGGAGGGAGATAGCCTAGTTCATGCTTTATCGGATGTTAATCTCTCTGTAAAGACAGGAGAATTTCTTGCTATTATGGGAGCAAGCGGCAGTGGAAAAACAACTTTGTTAAACTGTATTTCAACAATTGATAAGCCGACGTCAGGTGATATTTCCTTTGAGGGATTTGATATCATCAATGCAACAGATAATCAATTGGCAAACTATCGCTCACAAAATATTTCCTATATCTTTCAATCTTATAATTTAGTTGAAACTTTAACAGTTTATGAGAATATTGTCTTACCATTACAAATTCAAGGGAAAAAAGTTTCTGATTGTCATTTAATAATAGAAAATATCCTAGAAAAATTATCAATCGGTCAATTACGAAATAAATTTCCCAATCAATTATCAGGAGGACAAAGACAGCGTGTTGCCACCGCACGTGCTCTAATTGATGAATCTAAACTGCTTATTGCAGATGAACCAACAGGTGCTTTAGATTCGGCTAACTCAGAAAATTTAATGGCTCTTCTGCAAGAGATTAATCAAGTTTTTGGCATTACCATTTTAATGGTGACACATGATCCGGCAGCAGCTAAGTATTCATCACGGATTATTCTATTAAAGGATGGACAAGTTACAGCAGATATGTACCGCCATTCTTTATCAAATGAAGAATATTTACAAGAAATTTATAAACATACACGATAAGGAGAAGTAGGATGTATCCAAAATTAATTCTCAGAAATGTTCAAAGAAATTTACAGACATACACAGTTTACTTTCTTAGTTTAACGTTAATTTATAGTCTACTCTATGCATTTAATGCTTTGCCAAGTCATCCTGTCATGCAAAGTCTATCAGGTGCTAAGGAGATGATGACAACCATTATGACACAATATATGGGACTATTATCTTATGTTGTATTGAGTACAATTGCTTTTTTAGTTGTTTACTCCACTGGTTTCGTATTAGGTCGAAGAAAACAAGAGCTAGGTCTATACGCAACATTGGGGATGAAAAAACGTCATATTGTAGGAACGCTTTTCTGTGAGACAATGGTTGTTAATCTGTTTGCTTTGCTTGCAGGATTTATCTTAGGGTTAGGAGTATTGATTGTCCTAGCACATATTGCATCTAATTTTTTTATGGGGAATTATTTTGGTAATATGTTTTTTCTAGACATGAAATCAGTTAATTTATTAGGAATATCATATTTAGCAACAAGTGTAATCATTGGTGTGATGGACATATTTACTTTTAGAAAGCAAGCTATTATTGCTCTTATTCAAGAAAATGGTGTTAAAAGTTCTATTTTTTCGAAAGGAGAAACAAAATGGCAAGTGGTACTATTTATCTTGTCGGCACTAGTTATTTGCTTTGGATGTGTCTATCTATCAGACTATACACATATTTCAATTCTTAGAAATTGGGGAATGTTACTTATAACACTGTTTGTACTAGTTATATTTATTTTTTACAGTACATTAAGCCATTCTTTGATCCGCTTAACTTATTCATTGCCAAATTGGTATTTCAAGAAATATAATTCATTTAAACTCAGACAACTATCTAAGCAAGCAGATCGTAATTCGGTGACCATATCGGTATTATCGCTTTCCTTGGCATTAGCAACTAGCTTATTGATTTTTAGTGGTAGTGCCTACAGTTCATTGAGTAATGATTTAAATAAATTTATTCCTTATGATATTGATGTGCAGATGTTTAAGGGAGAAAAATACCATCATAACAATATAGATGTAAAGAATAAGTTAAAAGAAGATGGTTTTGACTTTTCGATTATTGATAAAGAGTTTGAGTATCCAACTTATATAAGTGAATTGACTTATAAAGATATTATTGATACAAGCAATTTATGGGATTTAGATAAAGAATTAGGAGGTTCGTTCGTTAATATTGTTTCGCTTACTGATTATAATTTTTTATTAAGACTTCAAGGGAAAAAAGAAGTCAGTTTGTCAGACAATGAATTTTTAATAAATGCAAACTATAAAGGCACTAGGAAGCAGATTAGGGAATTTCTCTCTAAAACTAACGAATTGACTGTTTCCGATGTAAAGTTAAGGTCTAGTTCTAAAAGTCCTTTGGAAAATGTTTATTTTGTTACTACAGTAGAAAATAATGATCGAGGGACATTGATAGTTCCTGATAAAGTAGCGAAAAAATTGACTATTAACAGTTTACATTATGTAGCCTTATATAAAAAAGGGATTGATAAACGAAATGTTGAATCATTTTTAGAGAACTGGATTGAAAACTATTATTTTACGGATCAAGAAGGAAATCAAGCTGATTTTGTATATCAAACAAAAGTTCGATCAGCAGAACTATATCTAGGAGTTATGGGGGTCATTGTATTAGTTCTAATTTTTGTTGGAGTTATTTTTACAGTTATCACATTGAGTATTTTGTCGTTGCAGGCTTCCACAAATGCATTAGAAAGTGTTAATGATTACAATATACTTTATTTATTAGGAAATCAAAGAATGCAAAATAAAAAAATTATTTTTCAACAGATTCTCGCCTATTTTCTAATACCGTTGCTAATAGCTATTCCATTGAGTTGTTCACTTAGTAATAGCTTATTAGGCTACTTTGAAAATTTTGCAAATACAACAGTTGTAATTGATGTAAAATATTTATTGTTTATGATTGGTTTATTTACAATTTATATCTATTTTACCTATAAAATTTGTGTGAGGGCCAGTAATCAGATCTAATGAGTGAAAACCAGAATGGGATATTAACTATCCTTATTCTGGTTTTGTGATATAATGATAACAAAAAATCATAGTAGGAAATTTTAAATATGAAGACGTGGTTAAAGAATATTTCTGATAACTCATTATTGTTATGGTGGAGCACTTTAATAAATCATTTTATATTAATGGTTTATATATACCTTAAAATTCCATTTGACTTTTCATCAACTTTTACTCAAAAATTTGCAGTTGTTTTTATTATTTTGTTGATTATTTCTACTTATATTTGTAATTTCTTAAAGTTTAAATATAGTGAATTAAAGTTGTGGCTATTACTATCTCTATTTTTAATTAGTTGGCAATTGGCTCTGAGTTTGAATGTTGAACACACATTATTCCATTTTTTAGATCTACTTCATCCCATTAATTCTTTTCTATTAGTTTATAGTTCAGTATCTATTATTCTGTTAGGTAAAAAAATAGGTGAGGAACTATTTTTTGTAACTTTTATCGTTACGATTATTACAGAGATATCTTATTTTTTTAGTGAGCCTCTCTTTTTATTCTTATCTATATTTACATCATTTTTCATTTCTTGCTTACCTATTGTTCTGTTAATGATGTATAAAAAAGAGTTGAAATCTTTTTTAAATTACCAGAGGGAAAATTTAATCTTCCTTTCATTTTTTCTACCCGTTACTTATGTCATTTTATATATTAATACGGCTGATATTGGTATTTTAAATTTTTTATGGTATGTAGAAATTTTTTTGGTACTTGTTTCGTTCCACTTGAAAACAATTTATATGAGTTTTCAAAAAAAGATAGATGAGTTGAAACTATTATATATTGAGGCAAGTTTAAAAGTACTACTGGGGGTAAGTATCCTTTTAATTGCTACATTTATTATTGCAAGACTAGATTTAAAACAAAGTTTTATTTGTTTTAATTTACTTGTGCTGATCGTTGGATTTCTAACGGAAGAATTTATTAGATTATTTAGAGGTAAGCGGCTAACGGGTGCAAAAGATTATTTAGAAGTTTTATTTTTGAAAAGAAATAAGATGGTGAAGAATTTGTTAGCTAATGAAGATATGGAGCAACAATTCGCAGAATTTCTTCATAACGAAGTATTACAAAGTGTGATGGCTATTAAAAATTTTAATAAATATGGAGAAGATGAGAAGTTTAGAACTCAGATTGGATATGTCTCAGATGAACTAGTTCAACGTATCCGAGAGAGAATGGATTATTATCAACCAATGAGTAGTGGCAATGAGGAGTTAACTAAAAAATATACATCATTAATTGATAGAATATTGAGGAGATATGAGACCATGAAAGAAGTTAAAACAGATTTTCAGTCTGATTTTTTTCTAATGGAACCGTATGATAAGATTCTTTATCGCTTTATTGAAGAATTAGTGACTAATGCTGTTAAATATTCATCAGGACATACTATTTGGTTCTCTCTCTCTGTATCTGACGATATTATTTATTTATCTTGTAAAAATAATTATGATATTTCTAGTAACCATCTTGGTTATGGGTTAAAGAATTTAGAAAATCGGGTTAGTGTTTTAGGTGGAACAATAGAAATTCAGACAATGGATGCTATGTTTCAAGTAGAAATTCAATTACCAATAGATAAGGAGCTATGCTATGAAAATTTTATTAATTGATGATCACAAGTTGTTTAGTCAGAGCATAAAAATGATTTTAGAGTTATCAGAAACAATTGAATATGTTGATTTAGTTGAAAATTTTCAATCAGTAGATGATATTGATTATAGTCAATACGATATCATTTTGGTAGATATTAATTTGACTAGTATTTATGAAACAGATGGATTAGCCTTGGCAGAAGAAATGATAAAAAAAGAACGAGGTATTAAAATCGTTATTTTAACAGGGTATAGCAAAAAAATTTATGAGTATCGAGCTCAGAAGATGGGAGTTTATGCTTTTATTGATAAAAGTATCGATCCAGATAAGCTTCTTACTCAATTAAAAGGTATATATAGTGGAAAAAAGTATTTTTCGGTAGAAGAAATCGTGGATATCTTGTCTGAACGAGAGATAGAAGTGTTAGAATCAATCAGAAATGGTTTAACAATTGATGAGGTTTGTGAAACCTTATTTTTAAGTAAGCGGACTGTTTCGAATCATTTGGCAAATGTATTTTCAGAGCTAGGTGTTAATAATAGGCAGGAGGCAATCCATAAAGCAGAACTTTTAGGATATTTCTCTCCAGAGTAAGATTATCTGTTATGCCAAATTGGCATAAAATTTAAGATTCGTTCAATCTTTAATTAGACTTCCTGCGAAATAAAAATATGATACAATAGAACTATGAATTATGAAGCAAGTAAACAATTAACTGATGCACGCTTTAAGCGCCTTGTTGGTGTTCAGCGCACTACTTTTGAAGAGGTGTTAGCTGTGTTAGAAACAGCTTATCAACGTAAACACGCAAAAGGTGGACGAAAACCCAAATTAAGCCTAGAAGACCTCCTCATGGCCACTCTTCAATACATGCGAGAATACCGCACTTATGAACAAATTGCGGCTGATTTTGGCATTCACGAAAGCAACTTAATCCGTCGGAGTCAATGGGTTGAAGCAACTCTTATTCAAAATGCTTTTACGATTTCAAAAACTCATCTTAGTGCTGAGGATACGGTGATTGTGGATGCAACAGAGGTCAAAATCAATCGTCCTAAAAAAACAATTAGAGACTTATTCTGGTAAAAAGAAATATCATGCCATGAAGGCTCAGGCTTACTAGAAGGTCTTCCAGATTTAATCCGTGTGACGACTGTAACCTTGATTTCACTAGTCGGGGAAACAGCTATGGCGGGAGCGGTTGGGGCAGGTGGTATCGGTAACGTAGCCATCGCTTATGGATTTAACCGCTATAATCACGATGTGACCATCTTGGCAACCATCATTATCATTTTGATTATCTTTACAATCCAATTCTTGGGAGACTTCTTGACCAAGTCTTGAGCCATAAATAAAAAAGAGCCGTCTGGCTCTTTTTTAGTAATCAGATTTTTTGCGCCAATTTTTTACTCAAGGCTTGTCCAATCAAGGCACCAACTAGGGCTCCGATGACAATACTTGCGATAAATAGAAGGACGGTTCCAGGGTTTGGTGCGACCATGATACGGTCGATATATTCTTGCGATTTTCCTCTTGCTAGAAGGGCTGCCATATAGGCTTTGGGAGTAATCCACATAAGCAAGATTGGTCCTGATGTGCTAAAGGCAAAAATAAGGAAAGAAAGGAGGTTCTTTGTTTGGTCCTTGTATTTTCCGAGATTAGCTACTGCATCTGCTAGGAGGCCACAGATGATTCCAGGAAGGAAGGCACCAGCACCGTGTTTAGTTCCCAAGAAAAAGAGGGCCATGACAAGGCCGATAGTGGTAATGGCTCCAAATCGCGGAACTTTTGCGATCAGAATCATATAGACGCTACCGCCGACAAGGGCAGTAAAGGCAGGCGCATAAAACATGTTTCCAGCTTGGTCAAAGAGATTGCCCAAAAGGACACCAATCCCCATGCAGAAGAAGTAAAGAACTGCAAAAAGCAGTGTCGTTAAGATAGATTTTTTCATGAATTGTCTCCTGATAATTTTTTCACAATTCTCATTGTACCACGGTTTGGTGGGATTGTAAATGAATAGTCTATGTTTTTGAAAACGCTTGAAATATGATATAATAGTTTCATAGTTATTTTTAGGGGGATATCATGGGGAGATTTTTAGACTTTGTCTTTAATCGTTTCTTTTTAGGAATGATTGCGACAGCCTTCTTTTGGCTATTAACATTAGCAGGAGGGATTATCCTTGGTCTAGCGCCGGCTAGTGCCACCTTGATGAGCTTATATGCAGAACATGGTTATAGCTTTCGGGAATACAGCTTGAAGGAGGCCTGGTCTCTTTATAAGCAAAATTTTGTCTCAAGCAACCTGATTTTCTATAGCTTTTTAGGGGTGGATCTAGTTTTGATCTATGGCCTATATCTCTTGGTGCAGTTGCCTCATCAGACCATTATTCATTTGATTGCGACCTTTTTGAATGTTCTAGTAGTTGCCCTGCTGTTTTTGGCTTATACAGTATCTTTGAAATTACAAGTTTATTTTGATTTGTCCTATCGAAATAGTCTCAAACTATCCTTGATTGGCATCTTTATGAACTTATCGGCTGTGGCTAAGGTTCTTCTTGGGACAGTGCTACTTGTAGCAATTGGTTATTATATGCCTGCTCTTCTCTTCTTTGTAGGAATTGGGATGTGGCATTTCTTTATCAGTGATATGTTGGAACCGGTCTATGAAAGCATCCATGAAAAATTGGCGAAAAAATAGAATGAAGCAGTTTTGGCTACATACGCTTCTAAGAACCTACAGTTCAGTTATGATGATTATTATTGCGAGTTTTGCAATCTTACTCTCTTACGCTGACTGGAATTTACGGGAAAAGGAAGCTCAAAGAGTAGCCCAGCGTGTAACCACTCGAACAGTCGAAGAGGTGGAATATTATTATCGCGAGTCAGCCCAGCTAGCGCAAGATTTAGTAGCCAATCAAGACCGGATACAAGGGGTTTATAAGTACTTTAGCTTGTCAACTTCTGAGTATTTTTATTGGCTGTTGGAACATCAAGCAGCTTCGTCAACTGCTATTTCTTTGTATGAAAATATTGATGATCTTTATGTCCAAAATGACTCTATAACGGGTGTTGCAATCGTCTTGCAGGATTTTAAAGAAGTTTATGTATCAACAAGGGATAAAAGAAGTGGTTATATCTTGCCTGCTGAGGCCTTTAAACCGGAGGCCAATAGTTTTGCCATTCCAGTTCTGGACCCAGCAACGGATCAATCTATAGGGGTGATTTACATCTCCTTGAATCCAGAAGTTTTATACCATGCCATTGACAATACCCGAGGTCATATTCCGATGGCTGTATTTGTAACCTCTCCTTTTGATACAGAGATGTTTCATATTGGTGAGAGGGTCGATAGGGAGCATGAGAACTGGTTTGTTGGTATGACCTCTCATGGCTATCAGGTTCAGGTGGCAGTTCCTAAAAACTTTGTTTTACAAGGAACAGTGGCTAGCTCTGCTTTGATTGTGGGCTTGAGCCTTCTCTTTATTGTTATTCTCTATCTGACTTTGAGACAGACATTTGCGAATTATCAAAAGCAGGTAGTAGATTTGGTGGATTCTATTCAAGCTATTGCTCAAGGAGAGGAAGGTCTTCGCATTGATACGCTTGAAAAGGATCAGGAATTGCTCCTAATCGCAGAGACGACCAATGATATGCTGGATCGTTTGGAAAAGAATATCCATGATATTTATCAGCTAGAGCTTAGTCAAAAAGATGCCAATATGCGAGCCTTGCAGGCGCAAATCAACCCTCACTTCATGTACAATACGCTGGAGTTCTTGCGCATGTATGCAGTTATGCAGAGTCAAGATGAGTTAGCAGATATCATTTATGAGTTCAGTAGTCTCTTGCGTAACAATATTTCCGACGAAAGAGAGACCCTTCTCAAACAGGAATTAGAATTTTGCCGTAAATACAGCTATCTCTGCATGGTTCGCTATCCCAAGTCCATTGCCTATGGTTTCAAGATAGATCCAGAGTTAGAGAATATGAAGATTCCCAAGTTTACCTTGCAACCGCTGGTAGAAAATTATTTCGCGCATGGTGTTGACCACAGACGGACAGATAATGTGATTAGCATCAAGGCGCTTAAACAGGATGGGTTTGTGGAAATTTTAGTGGTCGATAATGGCCGTGGAATGTCGGTTGAAAAACTGGCAAGTATTCGAGAAAAATTAAGTCAGAGACAGTTTGAACACCAAGCAAGCTATAGTGCAAAAAGGCAGTCTATCGGGATTATCAATGTACACGAGCGTTTTGTGCTCTATTTTGGGGACCGCTATGCCATTACGATAGAGTCTGCGGAGCAAGCAGGTGTTCAGTATCGTATTACAATTCAAGATGAGTAGAAAGGGAGAAAATGTATAAAGTATTATTAGTAGATGATGAGTACATGGTGACAGAAGGTCTGAAACGTTTGATCCCCTTTGATAAGTGGGATATGGAGGTCGTTGCAACAGCCAGTCATGCCGATGAAGCCCTAGAATATGTTCAGGAAAATCCTGTCGATGTGGTCATTTCCGATGTCAATATGCCCGACAAAACAGGGCTTGATATGATTCGGGAGATGAAAGAAATCTTACCAGATGCTGCCTATATCTTGCTCTCAGGTTATCAGGAGTTTGATTATGTCAAAAAGGCCATGAATCTCAAGGTTGTAGATTATTTGGTCAAGCCTGTTGATAAGGTAGAGTTGGGAAATCTGCTGGAGAAGATTGCAGGTCAGCTCGGCGAGAGAGGAAGGAAAAGTCAGACCCTCAGTCAAGATTTAGACGAGGCTGGATTTGTGAGTTATTTAAGGGATAAGGAGAATTGGTGGATAGGCCTATCCAAGGAAAAACAAGGCTCCTTCACCATTCCCTACTATGTCTTGGGGCAAGACTGGCAGATTTTTATTTCTGATCAACCCCTAGATGGGCTAGTCGTTACTCCCTTTGAAGCTCCTTATCAAGAATGCTTCGAACGCTGGAAGCTGAATGCTGAGAAAGCCCTCTTTTACGGTTCTGTAAATCTAAAACAGTCTGAGAGTCTCTTTGCCTATTATGAACCGATTTATAGGGTTATCATTCAGGGAAATCTCAATCAAATCGTAGAAGAGTTAAATCTCTTGGAGAAGGTGGTTCTTGAAAATACGCCGCGTGTGCCGATTACCAAACAGCTTTTTATCCAGTTTGTCATGGATGTCTTCCACTTGTTTGAACACCTCAAAGCTGATGATATGACGGACATTGTCAAAACGATTCATGCTATTCAATCCTTCGATGAATTGGTTTCTTATATCAAGGAAACTCTGACTCGATTCTTTGGGCAATATCGTATGAATGAAAATGTGGTTAGTGTGCTAGAAGTCATTGGGCGTGATTATCAGAAAGAACTTTCCCTTAAGGATATCAGTAAGGATCTTTTTATCAATCCTGTCTATCTGGGACAGTTGATTAAGCGAGAAACCAATTCGACCTTCGCAGAGCTTTTAAACAAACAACGCATTAAGGCTGCCCAACAACTTTTGCTTTCAACTAGTGACAGTATCGAAGATATTTGTTATGCTGTTGGTTACAGTAATGTTGGATATTTCTATAAAGTGTTCCGGAAATTGTGCGGAAAATCGCCAAAAGCCTACCGAAAACAGGTAGAAACCACACTATAATATTTGTATTCCTTTACAAAAAGTGCTATAATATCAATAATAATATCAGGAGGTTCTATTATGAAAAAGAAACCGATTTATCTATGGGTCTTGCTAATCTTGTCTGCCCTTATTTCAGCTACGTCTCTGTTTGGAATATTGAGTCCCTTGCCTAGCAAAGAAGCCCTTCGTGCTGCTCAAAAACAAGTTGAAGGGGTCAGTGCTCAGCAGGTAGAAGATAGCATTAATTATAGCTATAGAGTAGCAGAAGCATCTCATTCTATTTTTAATGTTGCCTTGATTGTGCTATCTGCTATTTTAGTTGTAGTAGCGATTGTCTTCCTTATTCGTAAAAATTTGCAATATGCAAATTATACTTATGTTGGCTATGTTTTGCTAGCGATTATTGGTTCGATTTATAGCTATGTGACTTTACAAGACGCTGTGCAGTTGGTTCAAGATGAGACTATGCGTTTGGGAATAAGTATTGGTTCAAAAGCTGTTAGCATTTTCTATATCGTCATCAATGTTATTTTCCTAGCAATCGTCTTCTATAAGATGTGGCGTCAGCAAAAAGCCTTGGCTGAAGAAGAGGAAACAGGAGAGTTTGCCTAAGTATTGACAAAAAAGAACTATCAAGTTACAATCTTGGTAGTTCTTTTTCGATTCTATAAAATGATGGAGGTACATATGAAGACAATTGCTTTAGTTTATATTAGTCTGAGCGGCAACACTGAGAGTTTTGTAACACGCTTGAAAGACTATCTCTTGTCCCAGTACGAGGGAATTGAGGTTCAAAAGATTCATATCAAGGATTTGGTTAAGGACGGTCACGATTTCTATGAAATGGACCATCCTTATGTTGCTTTTTTGCCGACCTACCTAGAAGGTGGGAATGGTGTGGATAACGGCGATGTCGAGATTTTGACGACACCAGTGGGAGATTTTATCGCCTATGGTGACAATGCTAGTAAGTGTTTTGGTGTGGTTGGTTCAGGAAATCGTAACTTTAATAACCAATACTGCCTGACAGCCAAGCAATACAGTCAACGTTTTGGTTTCCCTGTCTTGGCTGACTTTGAAATGCGAGGTATGCTGGGAGATATCAAACGTGTCGCAGCTATTATCGCAGATTTGTATGAGTTGGAAAGTTGAGCTTAGGCTTGACTTTTTTATCCTAGGCAGTTTTATCAGAACTCTTACTTTCTATGCTCCAAGAGTTGATTGATATGGTCCACTTTTTTTGATGCTCTTTTATAGGAAATAGTCCAAATGATGAGGTAGACAATCGCAAATTCGATAATGAGCTGGAGGTAGAAATTCCAGTGGAAGGGGAACCAACCTGCTAGGGTTGCTAGTGGGACAAAGCCAGTCAGCATGAGGAAGAAATGGGTCAGAGTTGCACGGAGCAAGCTCCAGTCACGGCTGAATAATCGCTTTCCAAAGTTGAAGAGCATACCGATGGCTGCCCAGATAAGTGTGCAGTAGAGCAAGACTAGAGCACCGTGAACCTGATGTTGAGCCATCACTTGGCCGATGAAAGAGTAGGGATTTAGTGGTGCATAGGTATTTGGTGCATACATGAGTGAAAAGATGATAGAGAGGATGAGGCCGATAAGAACGCCAGCGGCTGCATCGTGAAAGATTTGTTTTTTCATAGTTCTAATTTCTCCTTGATGGTTTTTAGATAACGGCGTGAAGAGTAGGTGAAGCTTTCGTTTTTCAAGAAAATTTTAACCAGACCGTTGGGCGTAAGCTTGAGATGGGAGATGGAGTTGATATTGATGATTTCTGATTGGGAGATTTGGATAAAATTGCTTGGCAGGAGTTCAAGGACTTGATAGAGTCGCAAATCAATGGTGTAGGTCTGACTGGCCGTTTCTGCTAGAACCTTCCGATTCTCGATATAGAAGCGTTGTATCGTACCAATCTTAACTAGATAGACCTGATCTTTAATCTTTCCTTTGATCGTTTCTTTTTGGTCTAGGTTTTCTGCGAACTCGATGACTTTCTGGATTTTATCGGTCGGCTGAGGTGCTTGGACAATCAGTTTTTCCTCCTCGTAAATTTCGCTAATCTGTAGTTCTACTTTCATAAATTTCTCTCCTTGTTTTTCATACAAAATTGTGATCACTTCTTGTACACCTTTATTAAACACTATTTTATGCCCTCTTGCAAGGGACTTTGTCTATGTGGAGGGATTTGTATCCTATGTGGTGGAGCTTTTCTGTCCTATCTGAAATATGGTATAATAGCACTAATCAATTTCTAGGAAAATAGATACAGAAAGGGGCTGGAAGATGTCTCATATTATTGAATTGCCAGAGGTGCTGGCAAACCAGATCGCGGCAGGAGAGGTTATCGAACGTCCTGCAAGTGTGGTCAAAGAGTTGGTTGAAAATGCCATTGACGCGGGTTCTAGCCAGATTATCATTGAGATTGAGGAAGCTGGTCTCAAGAAGATTCAAATCACAGATAATGGTCATGGAATTGCCCACGATGAGGTGGAATTGGCCCTGCGCCGCCATGCGACCAGTAAGATAAAAAATCAGGCAGACCTCTTTCGGATTCGGACGCTTGGTTTTCGTGGTGAAGCCCTTCCTTCTATCGCTTCTGTCAGTGTTTTGACCCTGTTAACGGCGATGGATGGTGCGAGTCACGGAACCAAGCTAGTTGCGCGTGGGGGAGAAGTCGAAGAAGTCGTCCCAGCGACTAGTCCTGTGGGAACCAAGGTTTGTGTGGAGGACCTCTTTTTCAACACGCCTGCCCGCCTCAAGTATATGAAGAGTCAGCAAGCTGAGTTGTCTCATATCATTGATATTGTCAATCGTCTGGGCTTGGCCCATCCTGAGATTTCTTTCAGCTTGATTAGTGATGGCAAGGAAATGACACGAACAGCTGGTACGGGTCAACTGCGTCAAGCCATTGCAGGGATTTACGGTTTGGTCAGTGCCAAGAAGATGATTGAAATTGAGAATTCGGATCTTGATTTCGAAATTTCTGGCTTTGTGTCCTTGCCTGAGTTAACTAGAGCCAACCGCAACTATATCAGCCTCTTCATCAATGGTCGTTATATAAAGAACTTCCTGCTCAATCGTGCTATTTTGGATGGTTATGGTAGTAAGCTTATGGTGGGCCGTTTTCCACTGGCTGTCATTCATATCCATATTGATCCTTATCTAGCGGATGTCAATGTGCATCCAACCAAGCAAGAGGTGCGAATTTCCAAGGAAAAAGAACTGATGACCCTGGTTTCAGAAGCTATTTCTAATAGTCTTAAGGAGCAAACCTTGATTCCAGATGCCTTGGAAAATCTAGCCAAATCTGCGGTTCGCAATCGTGAAAAGGTGGAACAAACGACTTTGCCACTGAGAGAAAATACGCTCTATTATGAAAAAAATGAACCGACCAGACCAACACAAGCTGAGGTGGCAGATCATCAGGTAGAATTAACTGATGAAGGACAGAATTTGACCCTATTTGCCAAGGAAACCCTAGAGCAGATAACCAAACCAGCTAAACTCCATTTTGCAGAGAGAAAGCTAGCTAGCTATGACCAACTAGACCATCCAGAGTTAGATTTAGCCAGTCTTGATAAGGCTTATGATAAGCTGGAGCACGAAGAATCATCAAGCTTCCCAGAGTTGGAATTTTTCGGGCAAATGCACGGGACTTATCTCTTTGCCCAAGGGAGAGATGGGCTCTACATCATAGATCAACATGCAGCTCAGGAACGGGTCAAGTATGAGGAGTACCGTGAAAGTATTGGCAATGTTGACCAGAGCCAGCAGCAACTCCTAGTGCCCTACATCTTTGAATTTCCAGCGGATGATGCTCTTCGTCTCAAGGAAAGAATGGCACTTTTGGAGGAAGTGGGTGTCTTTCTAGCAGAGTACGGAGAAAATCAATTTATCCTGCGTGAACATCCTATTTGGATGGCAGAGGAGGAAATCGAGTCAGGTATCTATGAAATGTGCGACATGCTGCTCTTGACCAAGGAAGTTTCGATCAAGAAATACCGAGCAGAGCTGGCTATTATGATGTCCTGCAAGCGGTCTATCAAGGCCAACCATCGTATCGATGACAACTCAGCCAGACAGCTCCTTTATCAACTTTCTCAATGTGACAATCCCTACAACTGTCCCCACGGACGTCCGGTTTTGGTGCATTTTACCAAGTCAGATATGGAAAAGATGTTCCGACGCATTCAGGAAAATCACACCAGTCTTCGTGAATTGGGGAAATATTAAACTAAAAGGAAAACTATGTACGAATATTTAAAAGGAATCATTACCAAAATCACTGCCAAATATATTGTTCTTGAAATCAACGGTATCGGTTATATTTTGCATGTGGCCAATCCCTATGCCTACTCAGGACAGGTTAACCAAGAAGCGCAAGTCTATGTGCATCAGGTTGTGCGTGAGGATGCCCATCTGCTTTATGGATTTCGCTCAGAAGATGAGAAAAAGCTCTTTCTCAGTCTGATTTCGGTCTCTGGGATTGGGCCTGTATCAGCTCTTGCTATTATCGCTGCTGATGACAATGCTGGCTTGGTTCAAGCCATTGAAACCAAGAACATCACCTACTTGACCAAATTCCCTAAAATTGGCAAGAAAACAGCCCAGCAGATGGTGCTGGACTTGGAAGGCAAGGTAGTAGTTGCAGGAGATGACCTTCCTGCCAAGGTGGCAGTGCAAGCAAGCGCTGAAAACCAAGAATTGGAAGCAGCTATGGAAGCCATGCTAGCTCTGGGTTACAAGGCAACTGAGCTCAAGAAAATCAAGAAATTCTTTGAAGGAACGACAGATACAGCTGAGAACTATATCAAGTCGGCCCTTAAAATGTTGGTCAAATAGGAGCAGAGCATGACAAAACGTTGTTCGTGGGTCAAGATGACCAATCCGCTCTACATCGCCTATCATGATGAGGAGTGGGGGCAGCCCCTACATGACGACCGAGCATTGTTTGAGTTGTTGTGTATGGAAACCTATCAGGCAGGCCTGTCTTGGGAAACGGTACTAAACAAACGACAAGCTTTCCGAGAAGCCTTTCATGGCTATCACATTCAAGCAGTCGCAGAGATGATCGACGCCGAACTGGAAGCCTTGCTGGAGAATCCAGCTATCATCCGAAATAAAGCCAAGATTTTTGCTACACGCGCTAACGCCCAAGCATTTTTACGACTACAGGAAGAATATGGCTCTTTTGATGCCTATCTTTGGTCTTTTGTTGAGGGGAAAACGATCGTTAACGATGTTCCCGATTACCGCCAAGCGCCTGCTAAAACACCTCTGTCTGAGAAATTAGCAAAAGATCTCAAAAAACGAGGCTTCAAGTTCACAGGCCCAGTTGCCGTCTTGTCTTTTCTATAGGCTGCAGGGTTAGTCGATGACCACGAGAACGATTGTGCGTGGAAAAGCGGCAATTAGTAAGTATAGGTAACTAGAATATCTGAGAATATAGAAAAAAGCTGAGAGATTCTTCCCAGCTTTATTTGTTATAGTCAAAACGAATGATTTGCTCCTGTGCATCTACATGAGCATGGACTCCAAAGGGAACAATGGCTCTTGGAGTTGCGTGGCCGACATTCAGATTATAAACAATCGGGATGTTGCTGTCAATAATATCCAATAGTGCCTCTTTATAGTCGTCATAAAAAGTTTCATCCATAGGTTTTCCGACCAGGACTCCACTGATGGCCTCGAATATACCAGTGTCCTTTAAAGTCCGCAACATCTTTTTGAAGTATTCCGGCTCAGGCTTTTCTTCGCTTGTTTCTAGCAAGAGGATTTTTCCTTCCCAGTCTGACAAGTCAGGGAAAAGTTTGTATTTTTGGCAGAGCTCAGTGCTATCTGCGTATCGAGAGTTGTCAAAGATATCATAGAGGGATTCGAGGCAACCGCCGAGGACTTTTCCCTCAAACTGGGTATTTCCTTGCAATAATTCAAAGCCGATATTTGCATGACTGATACGAGGTGTCCCCAGAGCCTTGGGAGTAAAATCAGTTCGTTCCTCATACCAAACATTGCTAGGGCGGATTTCTGAGATTCTTTCCGTCTCAATCAATTCTTTGAAGTAGTGAAGGCTATAGGCTAGCATTTCTTTGTCTAATTCACAAATGTCTGCTAAGAAGGATTGACCATAAAAAGTCTTGATTCCTAGTTTATGCAACATGAGATGGTTCATGGTTGTATCCGAAAAGCCAAGAAAAATTTTTTGTTTGATAACCTTTTGGAGTTGGTCATTTTCAAAAAGATAAGGTAGTAAGCGATAGGTGTCGTCTCCACCGATGGCACATAGGATCATGTCGATGCTATCATCAGAAAAGGCCTGCATCAAATCCTCTGCACGAGCTTCAGGATGGTTCTTGATAAAGTCTAATCCTTTTAACGAATGGGGCAAAAAGATAGGATTGAGTCCCAAGTTCTTGAGACGTTGGACACCCAAGTCCACTTCGTGTTTGACAAAATCCTCTCCGATAATGCCACTAGACAAACTAACAATACCAATAGTAGAAACCATATCTCATCCTCCTAGAAATAGATTGAGCCTATTTTATCACAAAAGATAAGAGAAAACTATGTGGGATTTCAGAAGAATGCTTTTAAATTAAGAAAGTAGTAAAAAGCAACCGCACTGAACCGCACCCCAAAAGTTAGACAGAAAAATCTAACTTTTGGGGTGTTTTTATTATGAAATTAACTTATGATGATAAAGTTCAGATCTATGAACTTAGAAAACAAGGATATAGCTTGGAGAAGCTTTCAAATCAATTTGGGATAAACAATTCTAATCTTAGGTACATGATTAAATTGATTGATCGTTACGGAATGGAGTTCGTCAAAAAAGGAAAAATCGTTACTATTCTCCTGAATTAAAACAAGAAATGATTCATAAAGTCCTACATGAAAACTGGCCTCAAGATAGAGTTTCTCTCGAATATGCTCTCCCAAATCGTGGTATGCTTCCAAATTGGGTGGCACAATACAAGAAAAACGGGTATACTATTGTTGAGAAAACAAAAGGGAGACCATCTAAAATGGGACGTAAGCCAAAGAAGAGATTTGAAGATATGACAGAATTAGAACGTCTTCAAGCAGAAAACGAGTATCTGAGAGCGGAGAATGCTATCCTAAAAAAGTTGAGAGAACTCCGCTTGAAGGAGGAAAAAGAGAAAGAAGAAAGACAGAAATTATTCAAGAATTAATGACTGAGTTTTCGTTAAATATTCTTCTAAAAGCCATTAAACTAGCACGTTCGACCTACTATTATCACTTGAAACAGCTAGATAAATCAGATAAGGACCAAGAGCTTAAAGCTGAAATTCAATCCATCTTTATCGAACACAAGGGAAATTATGGTTATCGTCGGATTCATTTAGAACTAAGAAATCGTGGTTATCTGGTAAATCATAAAAGAGTTCAGCGCTTGATGAAAGTGCTCAATTTACAAGCCAGAATTCGCAAGAAACGCAAGTATTCTTCTCATAAAGGAGATGTTGGCAAGAAGGCAGAGAATCTCATTCAACGCCAGTTTGAAGCATCGAGACCAATGGAAAAGTGTTATACGGATGTGACAGAATTTGCCATTCCAGCAAGCGCTCAAAAGCTTTACTTATCTCCAGTTTTAGATGGTTTTAACAGCGAAATCATCGCTTATAATCTTTCTTGTTCGCCTAATTTAGAACAAGTAAAAACGATGTTGGAGCAGGCATTCACAGAGAAAAACTACGAAAATACAATTCTCCATAGTGACCAAGGATGGCAATACCAACACGATTCTTATCATCGGTTCCTAGAGAGCAAGGGAATTCAGCCATCTATGTCACGCAAGGGCAACAGCCCAGACAACGGTATGATGGAATCTTTCTTTGGCATTCTGAAATCGGAGATGTTTTATGGTTATGAGAAGTCATTTAAGTCGCTTAACCAATTGGAACAAGCCATTGTAGACTATATTGATTACTACAACAATAAGCGAATTAAGGTAAAACTAAAAGGACTCAGTCCTGTGCAATACAGAACTAAATCCTTTGAATAAATTAATTGTCTAACTTTTGGGGGTCAGTACACACCTGCAGTTGCTTTTTATACATACTATTAGATTTGTTAGAGTGAAGTCAAAAAAGTGATTCCACCTAAAATAACACCGGCTGAATTTGGAATGATTAGTATCCAATCCTTCTTAGGTTCCTTTGTCCATCCATAAATAACCCAGATTAAGCAAGATATAGCAGCTGATAAAGGTTGAAATGGTTGAGCTTTATTTCCCTGTAAATTAGCGATAATTTGAGGTATGTAGGCAATAAATACTATAATTCCAATAAAGGCACCAATGGAGCCTACGATTCGATTAATTTTTTGTTTTGTCATATTTCCCTCCAATTATAGAGTATCAAAATGATTGTATATAGGCAAGGAATATGCTCATTTGTTGTTATTCTCTGTAAAAAATAGAATAAAATGTTTACATTTATGTTTTATAAAGTATAAATGTACTGAATTTTAGATAGAGTTAAATATTTTTTACATGATTGTTTAAAGATTAAAAAATCATGGTTCTTATGATGTTGAACCATGATATGTTTCCGTTCTTCTTAATAGCGTGTTGGTCCTGCACTTGCGCTGCGAATATTCAAGCGTTTCTTGAGATAGAAGCGAAGGGCTAAGAGGGCTGCTCCAATAATAGCCAGTGGCAATGGAGCAAGTACTGGGTTAAGGCTAGCTGGTAGGAAGCTTGTCGCAAAGAAGACAAGCAACCAAAGGAACATAGAAGCTAGGATAACTAGTACAGATTTCCAGAAAGGTGGGCGTTGACTGCGGTCCATATCTGGTCCATAGTATTGGTAAACAAAGTAGTACATCAAGTAGAAGGCAAATCCACCAACCAGTCCAACTAATAGGAGAGTAATCAAACCATAGCCGAAAGCTTGATCTGCCGCAAAGAAAGTTGTGAGGGCGCTGATGAGGGCAAAGAGGCTAGTGATGAAAAGAGCTGAGTCCATAATCATGAGTTTTGGATCATCATTTTCTTTCGGATGCTCTTTTTCATATTGCTCCTTGACAGTGAAGCTATGAGCCCAATGAGTGGGTGCCCCATAGAGGGAACGAGCAGTCGTACCCTTGGCTTGCTCTTCAAGGATTTGAGGAATAACTTCCTCAAAAATAGTTTTGATTTCAGCGTCTGTTTTTCCATCTTTGATGAATTGTTGGGTAGCGATGTGGACAAACTCTTGGTTTTTCTTTGTTAATTTTTGTAGATCAATCTGAGACATAGGAACTCCTCTTAGAACCATTTTTTATGGATGAGATAGAGAGTGAGCGAGACACTCATAGCAAAGGCGATAAAGACGATTAACCAGAAGGCATTTGGCTCGCCATTTAGGGGGATTTCATTATCCTTAAAGTTCATCCCGTAGGCAGAAAAGACCATGGTTGGGATGGACATAACGATGGTCACAAGGGCCAAGGTTTTCATGATGTTGTTCTGGTTGTTGGAAATGATAGAGGCAAAGGTCTCTGTCATAGAGTGCAAGACGTTCCCATAAATGTCTGCCATTTCGATGGCCTGTTGGGTTTCAATCAGGGTATCTTCAAGCAGGTCTTCGTCCTCAAGGTATTTCTTGATATTGCTGGTTGAGCTGGTCAATTTCTTAATCACACGCTCATTTGTTTTGAGGGAAGCCTTGAAATAGACGATGGTTTTTTCTAATTCCATAAGCTCAATCAATTCTGCATTTCGAGTTGATTGATGCAGTTGACTTTCGATTTGTTCACTCTTGCGGTCAATTGAACGAAGGGCTGTTAGGTAAAGCTCTGCATTGCGATAGAGAATCTGGAAGATAAAACGCGAACGCATGAACGTATAAAAATTACGTAATCGACGGTTGATAAAGACATCAAGGACTGGTAATGGTTCCAAACACGTAGTGATAATGGTTTCCTCGGTGATGATAATACCAAGCGGGATGGTTACGTAGTAGGTGCGGTTATTTCTTTCCTCTGTGACCGGCACGTCTACAATGATCAGGGTGTACTCGTCTTCAATCGTAATACGAGACATTTCTTCCGCATCGAGCGGTGCTCGAAGGTCGGCAATATCAATATCGAAGGCATTAGCGATTTCCAGTGATTCATTTTGAGTCGGATTGACGAGATTGATCCAAGTACCCGGTTCAAGCGTATCGATCTCTTTAAATTCAGTTGTTGTAGAGAGAAAAACTTGTTTCATATCCCTTATCCTTTCTCATTTTCAGATTTTTTCACACCGTACTATTATACTACAAAATCGGCCTTTTGGGTAATAGAATCTCACTTTTTTTGGTATAATGGTAAGTAATAATGGACTAGAAAGAACAAAGATGCAAGATAAAATTGTCATTCATGGGGCGCGTGCCCATAATTTAAAAAATATTGATGTGGAGATTCCGCGAGACAAGTTGGTTGTCGTGACCGGTTTGTCAGGTTCGGGGAAATCCAGTCTGGCCTTTGATACTCTCTATGCGGAGGGACAACGTCGCTATGTGGAGAGTTTGTCAGCCTACGCTCGTCAATTCTTGGGAAATATGGAGAAGCCTGATGTAGATGCTATTGATGGCCTCAGCCCAGCTATTTCTATCGACCAGAAAACGACTAATAAAAACCCTCGCTCGACGGTGGGAACTACGACTGAAATTAACGATTATCTGCGTCTCCTCTACGCACGTGTGGGGACGCCTTACTGTATCAACGGGCATGGAGCTATCAAGGCCTCTTCGGTGGAGCAGATCGTTGATAAGGTTTTGGAGTTGCCAGAACGCCAACGCTTGCAGATTTTAGCCCCAGTTATTCGTAAGAAAAAAGGACAGCACAAGAGCGTTATTGAAAAGATTCAGAAAGACGGTTATGTTCGTGTCCGTGTGGATGGGGAAGTCTATGATGTGACCGAAGTGCCAGAGTTGTCCAAGAGCAAGCAACACAATATTGATGTTGTAGTTGACCGCATTGTCATCAAGGAGGGTATCCGTAGTCGTCTCTTTGATTCTATTGAGGCTGCCCTTCGTATCGCAGAAGGTTATGTCATTATCGACACTATGGACGACTCTGAGTTGTTGTTCTCTGAGCATTATGCCTGTCCAGTTTGTGGCTTTACTGTTCCAGAGTTAGAGCCACGTCTCTTCTCTTTCAATGCTCCTTTTGGCTCTTGTAGTGAGTGTGATGGCTTGGGCATCAAGCTGGAGGTGGATACTGATTTGGTAGTACCAGATGCCAGCAAAACCTTACGTGAGGGAGCGCTAGCACCTTGGAATCCTATCTCATCCAACTACTATCCAAACATGCTAGAGCAGGCCATGACAGCCTTTGGAGTGGATATGGATAAGCCTTTTGAGGACTTGTCAGAAGAAGACAAGAACTTGATTCTCTACGGCTCAGATGGCAAGGAATTCCATTTCCACTATGAGAATGAATTTGGTGGTGTGCGCGATATCGATATTCCTTTTGAGGGAGTTGTTAATAATATCAAACGTCGCTACCATGAAACCAATAGTGACTACACCCGCACCCAGATGCGTCTCTACATGAATGAGCTGACCTGCGGAACTTGTCATGGTTATCGCCTCAATGACCAGGCCTTGTCTGTCCGTGTGGGTGGCGAGCAAGGACCACATATCGGAGAAATCTCAGATCTGTCTATCGCAGACCACTTGGACTTGGTAAGCAAGTTGACTCTATCTGAAAATGAAGCCATCATTGCTCGTCCCATTCTCAAGGAAATCAAGGACCGCTTGACCTTCCTTAATAATGTCGGCCTTAACTATCTGACCCTGTCTCGTTCAGCAGGAACCCTTTCAGGCGGGGAAAGTCAGCGTATTCGCTTGGCGACCCAGATTGGATCCAACCTATCAGGTGTCCTCTATATTTTGGATGAGCCGTCAATCGGTCTTCACCAGAGGGATAATGACCGTCTGATTGCCAGTCTCAAAAAGATGCGTGATTTGGGTAATACTCTCATAGTAGTGGAACATGACGAAGATACCATGCGCGAGGCGGATTATCTGATTGACGTTGGTCCTGGTGCCGGTGTTTTTGGTGGGGAGATTGTTGCGGCAGGAACCCCTAAACAGGTAGCTCGTAACAGAAAGTCTATCACAGGCCAGTACTTGTCAGGCAAACGTGCCATTCCAGTGCCAACAGAGCGCCGTGTCGGTAATGGCCGTTTTATCGAAGTGACAGGTGCGCGTGAGCATAACTTGCAAAATGTCACTGCTCGCTTCCCACTAGGAAAATTCATCGCCGTGACAGGTGTATCGGGTTCAGGGAAATCAACCTTGGTCAACAGCATCCTCAAAAAAGCCATTGCTCAGAAGCTCAACCGCAATTCAGACAAACCTGGTAAGTTTAAGACGATTACAGGGATTGAGCATGTAGACCGCTTGATTGATATTGACCAGAGCCCGATCGGACGGACGCCAAGGTCCAACCCTGCTACCTATACGGGAGTTTTTGACGACATCCGTGACCTATTTGCCCAGACAAATGAAGCCAAGATTCGAGGCTACAAGAAGGGACGTTTCAGTTTTAATGTCAAGGGTGGTCGCTGTGAAGCCTGCTCAGGTGACGGAATTATCAAGATTGAGATGCACTTCTTGCCAGATGTTTACGTGGCTTGTGAGGTCTGCCACGGAACCCGCTACAACAGTGAAACCCTTGAAGTTCACTATAAGGAAAAAAATATCTCGCAGGTCTTGGATATGACCGTCAACGATGCGGTAGAGTTCTTCCAACACATTCCGAAAATTCAACGCAAACTTCAGACCATCAAGGATGTGGGATTAGGCTATGTCACGCTAGGACAGCCAGCTACCACCCTTTCTGGAGGAGAAGCCCAGCGTATGAAGTTGGCTAGTGAACTCCACAAACGATCGACAGGAAAATCTTTCTACATTCTAGATGAGCCGACGACAGGACTTCATACCGAGGATATCGCTCGCTTGCTTAAGGTTTTAGCTCGCTTTGTCGATGATGGCAATACAGTCCTCGTAATTGAGCACAATTTAGACGTTATCAAGACGGCAGACCATATCATCGACTTGGGTCCTGAGGGCGGTGTCGGTGGTGGAACCATCATTGCAACAGGAACTCCAGAAGAAGTAGCGGCCAATGAAGCCAGCTACACAGGACAGTATTTGAAAGGAAAGTTACATCATGAATAAACGTGTACAAGCATTTCTCGATAAAATGCAAGAAAAAGAACTAGATGGAATCATTATCAACAACCTTAAAAATGTCTACTATTTGACAGGTTTTTGGGGTTCAAATGGAACAGTCTTTATCAGTCGTGACCGTCAGGTCTTGGTGACGGATTCTCGCTATATCATTGCTGCAAAGCAAGAAACCAGTGGGTTTGAGATTGTAGCAGACCGTGATGAATTGGCTGTTATTGCAAAGATTGCGAAAGACATGGGCCTTTCACGAATCGGTTTCGAAGATGAGATTTCAGTCTCTTATTATCACCGTATGCAGGCAGCCTTTGCAGGAATTGACTTGCTTCCACAAACTCAGTTTGTTGAGGGTCTTAGAATGATTAAGGATGAAGCTGAGATTGCAGCGATTCGCAAGGCTTGTTCTATCTCAGACCAAGCTTTTCGCGATGCGCTTGACTTTATCAAACCAGGAAAAACTGAAATTGAAATTGCAAACTTCCTTGACTTCCGCATGCGCGAGTTGGGAGCGTCTGGCTTGTCTTTTGACACTATCCTAGCTAGTGGTATCAATTCTTCTAAACCTCATGCCCACCCTATGCACAAACCAGTGGAGCAGGGAGAAGCTATTACCATGGACTTTGGCTGCCTTTATGACCACTATGTCAGCGATATGACTCGGACCATCTACCTCGGTCATGTCAGTGACGAGCAGGCAGAGATTTACAATACAGTTCTAAAAGCCAACCAAGCCTTAATTGACCAAGCCAAGGCAGGCTTAGGCTTCCGTGACTTTGACAAAATCCCTCGTGATATTATCGTAGAAGCGGGCCATGGAGAATACTTTACACACGGTATCGGACACGGTATCGGGCTTGATATCCACGAAGAACCTTACTTCAGTCAAACTTCGACAGAGGTTATTAAATCGGGTATGGTCTTGACAGATGAACCGGGTATTTATATTGAAGGAAAATATGGTGTTCGAATTGAAGACGACATCCTGATTACAGATATAGGTTGTGAGTTATTAACCCTTGCTCCAAAAGAGTTGATAGTCATTTAGTTATTTGTCAAGAAAAAAGTATGAAAATGACGAAAAAAATCAAAAAAATTTTAAAATAGGTCGCAAGTCGGATGTTTTTTATGGTATAATAGAATAAACTGATAGTAACATGTAGCGAAAGGGGTAGGTACATGATTAAAATTTATACAGTCTCAAGTTGTACTAGCTGTAAAAAAGCAAAAACCTGGCTCAATGCCCACCAGTTAAGTTATAAAGAACAAAATCTTGGTAAAGAAGGAATTACTAGAGAAGAATTACTGGATATTCTAACCAAAACAGATAACGGAATAGCCAGCATCGTTTCATCTAAAAATCGCTATGCCAAAGCCCTTGGAGTGGATATTGAAGATTTGAGTGTCAACGAAGTCCTCAATTTGATTATGGAAACACCGAGAATTTTAAAGAGCCCAATCCTTGTAGATGAAAAACGTCTGCAAGTTGGCTATAAGGAAGACGATATTCGTGCCTTCCTACCACGCTCTGTCCGTAATGTAGAAAATGCAGAAGCACGTTTGCGTGCAGCTCTATAAACATCAAGGCTGGGAGCAATTCCCAGTCTTATTCTGTTTTATACTCTTCAAAAATCTCTTCAAACCGCGTCAACGTTGCTTTGCCGTATGCATGGTCACTGACTTCGTCAGTTCTATCCACAACCTCAAAGCTTTGCTTTGAGCAACCTGTGGCTAGTTTGCTCTTTGATTTTCATTGAGTATTAATCTCGAAAAGAAAGAAGAAGGAAATGAAAAAAATAGTCCTTATTAGTCTAGCTTTCCTTTTTGTCCTGGTTGGTTGTGGACAGAAAAAAGAAACTGGAACAGCTACAAAAACAGAAAAGGATACACTTCAGTCGGCATTGCCAATTATTGAGAATGCTGAGAAGAATACAGTTGTGACTAAGACTTTGGTCTTGCCAAAGTCAGATGATGGTAGCCAGCAAATTCAAACCATTACATACAAGGACAAGACTTTTTTGAACTTAACGATTCAACAAAAACGTCCAGTATCTGATGAGTTAAAGACCTATATTGACCAACATGGAGTGGAAGAAACCCAAAAAGCTCTTCTCGAGGCGGAGGAGAAGGATGAGTCCATCATAGAAGCTCGTAAATTATCAGGATTTAAGCTTGAAACCAAACTGTTAAGTGCGACAGAACTTCAAACAACGACTAGTTTTGATTTTCAAGTTCTGGATGTCAAGAAGGCTTCTCAAACTGAATATCTGAAGAATATTGGTTTAGAAAATCTCTTGAAGAATGAACCAAGCAAGTATATTTCAGACAGATTAGCAAATGGTGCGACAGAACAGTAGAAAATCCAAATATATAGACTGCCTGAATTGTAGAACGTAAGGAATTATGCTATAATAGTACTATTCTAAAGAAAGAGGGTGTTAGAATGGGATTTACTGAAGAAACAGTACGTTTTAAATTAGACGATTCCAATAAAAAAGAAATTAGCGAAACGTTGGCTGATGTCTATGCTTCGTTGAATGATAAGGGCTACAACCCAATTAACCAAATCGTTGGTTACGTATTGAGTGGAGACCCTGCCTACGTTCCTCGTTATAATAATGCACGAAATCAAATCCGTAAGTATGAGCGTGATGAAATCGTTGAGGAATTGGTACGCTACTACCTTAAAGGACAAGGAGTCGATCTATAATCTATGAGAATTATGGGATTGGACGTCGGTTCAAAAACGGTAGGAGTGGCCATTAGTGACCCACTAGGCTTCACCGCTCAAGGACTTGAAATCATCCAGATTAATGAGGATCAGGGCCAGTTTGGTTTTGACCGTATCAAGGAATTGGTTGACAGCTATAAGGTGGAGCGCTTTGTAGTGGGCCTGCCCAAAAACATGAACAATACCAGCGGTCCGCGCGTGGAAGCTAGTCAAGCCTACGGAGCAAAGCTAGAAGAGCTTTTTGGTTTGCCAGTAGACTATCAGGATGAGCGTTTGACGACGGTCGCTGCGGAGCGTATGTTGATTGAACAAGCAGATATCAGCCGTAACAAGCGCAAGAAAGTCATTGATAAGTTAGCAGCTCAGCTGATTTTACAAAATTATTTAGATAGAAAATTTTAATACAAAGGAGAGGCTATGTCACACGATCATAACCACGACCACGAAGAACGTGAACTAATCACACTAGTAGATGAGCAAGGAAATGAAACCTTGTTTGAAATCCTTTTGACGATTGACGGAAAAGAAGAATTTGGTAAAAACTATGTTCTCCTAGTACCAGTTAACGCAGAAGAGGACGAAGACGGACAAGTTGAAATCCAAGCTTACTCATTCATCGAAAACGAAGATGGAACAGAAGGTGAATTGCAACCAATCCCAGAAGACTCAGAAGACGAATGGAACATGATTGAAGAAGTCTTCAACAGTTTTATGGAGGAGTAAAAACGTCCGGGGGACGTTTTTAGCCCTGCGCTAGAAAATAGAAACGCAGGCATATCCGGGGGATGTTTTTAGCCCAGGTTAATATTCATAGTAGCTAGTTATTAGCTAACCAGGTAAGAGGTTGGGATGAAAATCCTGACCTCGTTTTTTGTTAGTTATGAGACTTTATTGAAGCAGTTGATTGAACCTGTAATTAAGGAGAAGTATATGTTTGAAGTAGAAGAATGGCTCCATAGTCGGATTGGTTTGAATTTTCGATCAGGTTTGGGCCGAATGCAACAAGCGGTGGATTTGTTGGGGAATCCCGAGAAGGCTTATCCTATTATCCACGTAACAGGAACTAATGGAAAGGGTTCTACCATTGCTTTTATGAGGGAGTTATTTATGGGGCATGGCAAAAAAGTTGCGACCTTTACTTCCCCTCATATCGTCTCTATCAATGATCGAATCTGCATTAATGGGCAATCAATAGCTGATGCAGACTTCATCCGTTTGGCTAATCAGGTCAAGGAGATGGAGAAAACGCTTCTGCAAACCCATGATCAGTTGTCTTTTTTTGAATTGCTGACTTTGATTGCTTTTCTTTATTTTAGGGAGCAAGAGGTGGATTTGGCTCTACTAGAAGTGGGAATTGGTGGTTTACTTGATACGACCAATGTGGTAACTGGAAAGATTGCTGTCATCACCTCCATCGGACTTGATCATCAGGAGACCTTGGGTAACAGTCTAGAAGCAATTGCAGAGCAGAAAGCTGGTATTTTTAAGGCTGGTAAAAAGGCAGTGATTGCCAAGTTGACTCCAGAAGCTAGGCTTGTTTGTCAGAAAAAAGCAGAATCTTTAGCTGTTGACCTTTATCAGGCAGGTCAGGATTTTTCAATGCTGAATGGTGATTTTTCAAGTTCTTTGTTAAATATTTCGCAGCTGAAAATAGGCTTAGAAGGAGCTTATCAGCAGGAAAATGCGGCCTTGGCGTTGCAAACGTTTCTTCTTTTTATGAGAGAAGGAAAGGAAGCTGTTGATGAACAGGTTGTAAGACAGGCTTTGGAGAAGACCCATTGGGCTGGGCGTTTGGAGCGTATTCGTCCTCAGATTTACTTGGACGGTGCCCATAACCTCCCTGCCCTGACTCGCTTGGTTGAATTTATCAAAGAAAAAGAGCAAGAAGGATATCGTCCTCAAATCCTATTTGGAGCCTTGAAACGAAAGGATTATCAAGGGATGTTGGCTTATCTGACTGAAAATTTGCCTCAGGTGGAACTCAAGGTAACTGGCTTTGATTATCAGGGTTCTTTGGATGAGACAGATATAATAGGTTACGATAAAGTTCCCTCTTACAGAGAATTTATTAGCAATTTTGAAGCAAGGGTAGACGCTCAAGATTTGTTATTCATTACAGGCTCTCTCTATTTTATCTCAGAAGTGCGGGGCTACCTGCTAGACCATGAGCAGATAAATTGACCTCTTCATTTGTCTTTGTTATACTAGATAAAATGCTGGCTAAGAGGATTCTATTTCTCTAGCATAGCAAGAGAAAGGACATTTATTATGACATTCAAAACAGCAGCACTTTCTATTGTATCTTTAGCGAGTGTATCTTTGCTAGTTGCTTGTTCCCAAAGAACACAACCAGTTCAACAGCCTGTGGCTCAGCAGCAGGCTCAACAACCTGCTCAACAGAATACTAATACTGCAAATGCAGGAAGTAACCAAAATCAAGCAGCTCCAGCACAAAACCAACCTGTTGCTCAACCGACCGATATTGATGGGACTTATACCGGTCAGGATGACGGAGACCGTATCACTTTAGTGGTAACTGGAACTACTGGTACATGGACTGAGCTCGAATCTGACGGGGATCAGAAAGTCAAACAGGTTACATTTGATGCAACAAATCAACGCATGACTATTGGCGATGATGCCAAAATTTACACTGTAAACGGTAATCAAATCGTTGTAGATGATATCGATAGAGACCCATCGGATCAAATCGTTTTATCAAAATAGACTAGGAGGAGACCGGATTTTTCGGTCTCTTTTATGATTAGTCAGAAAAAATAATCATAAATACTTGCCTTCTACCGAATACCTGCGTTATACTGGTATTAATTACCTGTTTTTAGTGCTCATACTCTTCGAAAATCTCTTCAAACCACGTCAGCTTCCATTTGCAACCTCAAAACAGCGTTTTTGAGCAACATGCGGCTAGCTTCCTAGTTTGTCCTTTGCTTTTCATTGAGTATAAAAATATCAAGGAGGGGATATGAAATATAGAAAATTTCAATTACTGATGTCCAAGTATGGTTTTAGTCTTTCGATTATGCTACTTGAACTTTCTCTTGTTTTTGGTCTCTTTTTCTATTTAGGGCGTATGGCCCCTATTCTATGGGTGATTGTCTTGATCTTTATGAGTATGGCGACTATTGTCGCAATTGTCAATCGTTCAATGACACCTGATAGTAAAGTGATGTGGTTAGTGGTAACTTTTGTTCCTGTCATTGGCCCCTTGCTCTATCTGATGTTTGGTGAAAGGCGATTGTCAAAAAAAGAAATCAAGCAGTTGGACAAACTTGGTTCTATGCATTTTCGGGAGGATAACAGTAAAGCTCTCCGCCAGAAATTGAAGGAAGAGAATAAGGCGGCTTACGGAGTTATCAAATCTTTATTGAGTATGGATGGCAATGCCGATGTGTATGATCGAACCGATTCACAATTCTTTCCCTCAGGTGAAAGCATGTGGATACATATGCTGGACGACCTCAAGAAAGCTGAAAAATTTATTTTTTTAGAGTACTATATTGTCGAAGAAGGCCTGATGTGGAATAGCATACTAGATATACTAGAGCAAAAGGCAGCTCAGGGTGTAGAAGTCAAGATGCTCTATGATGATATCGGCTGTATGGCGACTTTACCTGGCGACTATACTATTCAGCTTCGTAGTCGAGGAATTGAAGCCCATAAGTTTAATAAGGTGATCCCTCGTTTGACGGTAGCTTATAATAATCGGGACCATCGTAAAATCCTTGTTATAGATGGTCAGGTAGCTTATACAGGAGGCATTAACTTAGCCGATGAGTACATCAATCATGTAGAACGCTTTGGCTACTGGAAGGACAGTGGGATTCGCTTAGATGGTCCTGGTGTTAAGGCTCTAACCCGTCTCTTTTTGATGACTTGGTACATCAATCGTGGGGAAATCAGTGATTTTGACCAGTATCACTTGGAAAACCAGCTTTGTTCTAGCCAAGGGCTCTGCATTCCTTACGGTAGTGGACCCAAGCCCATTTTCCATACTCAGGTAGGGAAAAAAGTTTATCAAAGTTTGATTAATCAGGCTACTGATTCAGTCTATATCACAACACCCTATTTGATTATTGACTATGATTTAACTGAGAGTATTAAAAACGCGGCCATGAGGGGTGTTGATGTCCGTATCGTGACTCCTTTCATTCCGGATAAAAAATTAATCCAACTAATCACAAGAGGGGCCTATCCGGATTTGTTATCAGCAGGAGTAAGGATTTTTGAGTATAGTCCAGGCTTCATCCACAGTAAACAAATCTTAGTGGATAAAGATTTTGCTGCAGTTGGAACGATTAATTTTGATTATAGAAGTTTACTTCACCACTATGAAGATGCAGTTTTGCTATATAAAACGGAATCAATCAAAGAGATTCAAAAAGATTTTCAGGAGATTTTTTCAGTATCGCAAGAAATTTTCCAAAATACGATAAAAAATAGCTGGTATCAAAAATTGATTAAGGAAATTGCCCAGTTATTTGCCCCAATCTTATAAGAAAACTAGGACTCAGGAGACAAGCCAGTCCTATTTTTCTTGTCTTTTACGAATAAGAAGATAGAGGAGGAACGATGCTGACTCAGAAAGAATTAGATTATATCACGACATTTAAACAGACGCATTTACACCGATTTCGGGATATTGAAACATTTGTGAAACTATGCAAAAAATTACTCAAACACCCATCGCAAGCTGACAATTTTAGGTCTTTTTGATATACTAAGACAGATAAATTGAATAGGAGAAACAACATGGCTGTATATGGCAGAATCGAAGAAGTATCCGAAACGATACAGAGTAATGAAATTGAAAATAGACTGGATAGAAATCTTGAATCTCATGTGGAAAAAGAAGAACAGGTAGCTTTCCCGTTTTTCAGACTTATCATCGGAAGTACGATTGCAACGGTTTTTTCTGTGGTGCTACCTTTACTTTTAGATATGGTAAGTCCTTCTCAGGCTCAGGATTTGTATGTAGGGTGGGCTTTGCATCAGGGAGGACAGCTTTACAGTAGCTATTATGCTAGTCAGGGTCTTCTTTATTACTTGCTGCTTTATATTACTCAAGGAGGCATCCTTTTTGCCTTGGTAGAATGGCTAGCCCTCTTAGGAGGAGGTTACTTCCTCTTTGCTTCGACAGAGTATTTGACGGGACAAAGAGAGCAAGCTAAGCAACTCCTAACCATATTTTATATTTTGGTATCTGGTCTCGGTTTTGGAGGAGGCTATGCTACGATCTTAGCTCTGCCATTCCTGTTTGCAGGATTTTCATTCATAGCAACTTATCTTTCAAATCCTAACCATGACAAGGGATTTCTACGTCTGGGGATCTTTTTGGGTCTGTCATTTTTCATAGAGCCTCTTACAAGTCTTATCTTTACTGCAGTAGTAACGATCGGTTTATTTGTCTTTAATGTTGGGCATGGTCGCTTTGCCCATGGAGTTTATCAGTTTTTTGCAGCAGCACTTGGCTTTTCTCTCATCTTTTACCCAGTAGGCTACTATGTCCTTGCTTCAGGTGGATTTGGAGAAGCTCTAGGGAGTCTTTTGTATCCGATTGATTCCCTTCAGGTCTTTGCGAATCCTCAACTAGTGGATAATGTTGTATTCTATGGTTTGTTGACCTTTGGGTTAGGAGCTCTCTTCCTTGTTTTTCTAGGCTTGTTCCAATCAAAGGCATCAAAATTATATGTTATTTCAGTGCCAGCTAGTTTTGCTTTCATATTTGTATTAGCCTTGTTACTTTTTTCTCAAGAACCTCTTCACGGTTCGCGTTTGATTCTAATCCTTCCATTTTTACTCCTTCTTTTGATGACCAGTATTCGTGGGAAACATTCAGCCAGAGGAGCTCGTCGTCGAAGAAGAGAGGAAGTTCCAACTTTATGGAAAAAATTTATGAAGGGGAATCTCTACTTACCTATCCTAGTGGTAGCTTATCTGATTGCAATTCCTTTTGTAGCTCGTTTTGTCTTGCATCCTGCTTCTTATAGAGAACAACATCAAGTAGTAGACAGAGTCAAACAAGAGACGAGTGAGGGAGACCAAATCTATATCTGGGATTCTCGAGTTCAGATGTATAAAGAAAACCAGCGTTTGGCTGGATCCATCTTCCCATCACCTCTTCTTTACACGAATACAGAAGAGAATAAAACTAGCTTGATTCATGACTTGAATGAAAACCAACCTAAGGTGATTGTGGTAAATGACAAGGTGGCTCTTTGGTCTGAGGCAGAGACACTCTTGAAAGAACATTATCAACAAGTAAAGACTGATTATTCAGAGTTTAAAGTCTATAAAATTAAATAACAAAATCAATATCTTGTGCATTTTTAAAATTTTTACGATTTTTACCACAAGATATTGATTTTTCTTTTTAGAGTGGTATAATGTTTTTTAGATATTACATTTTAGAAACGAGCATGCATATGATTGCACTAGAAGAAAAAATTACAACCCTACCAACCCTCTTCGTTGAAAAACGAGATGGAAGACGTGTTGTATTTGATGTGGACAAGATTGACAGGGCTCTCCATAAGGCCGCTGAAAAGGTTATGGATGTGACACCCTTGGTTGAAAAACGCCTCCATGCTCTGACTGAGCGAATTGTCACAGAAATTCATAGTCGCTTTCCGCAGGGAGTTAAGATTTACGAAATTCAAAATATCGTAGAACATGAACTCCTTGACGCTAAAGAATATGCGCTGGCTGAAGAGTATATCACTTATCGGACGCAGAGGGATTTTGAGCGCTCAAAAGCGACAGATATCAACTTTAGTATCCATAAACTTCTCAACAAAGACCAGGCAGTTGTCAATGAAAATGCTAATAAAGACAGCGATGTTTTTAACACCCAGCGTGATTTGACAGCAGGAATTGTTGGAAAGTCAATCGGACTGCAAATGCTTCCTAAGCACGTAGCCAATGCCCATCAAAAAGGGGATATCCACTATCACGATTTGGACTACAGTCCCTATACCCCTATGACCAACTGCTGTTTGATTGATTTTAAAGGCATGTTGGAAAATGGTTTTAAGATTGGAAATGCAGAGATGGAGAGTCCTAAGTCTATCCAGACTGCGACAGCTCAGATTTCGCAAATCATTGCCAACGTTGCTTCTAGCCAGTACGGGGGCTGTTCAGCTGACCGTATCGATGAAGTCTTGGCGCCTTATGCAGAGAAGAATTACCAAAAACACCTTAAGGATGCAGAAGAATGGGTCTTACCTGACAAACGGGAAGATTACGCTTGGAAGAAAACGCAAAAAGACATCTATGATGCTATGCAATCTCTCGAGTATGAAATCAATACTCTCTTCACTTCAAATGGACAAACACCTTTTACTTCGCTAGGTTTTGGTCTAGGAACCAATCGTTTTGAGCGGAAAATTCAAAAAGCTATTTTAAACATTCGTATTAAGGGCCTTGGTTCAGAACATCGTACGGCTATCTTCCCTAAACTGATTTTTACTCTGAAAAGAGGTCTTAACTTGGAAGAAGGGACTCCCAACTACGACATCAAACAGTTGGCTCTTGAGTGTGCAACCAAGCGGATGTACCCAGATGTCTTGTCCTATGATAAGATTATCGAGCTGACAGGCTCCTTCAAGGTTCCTATGGGCTGCCGCTCGTTTCTCCAAGTATGGAAGGATGAAAATGGTGTAGAAGTCAATTCAGGTCGCATGAACCTGGGTGTTGTGACGGTTAACTTGCCTCGAATTGCTCTTGAGTCTGAGGGCGACATGAATAAGTTCTGGGAAATCTTCAACGAGCGGATGAATATCGCAGAAGATGCTCTGGTTTACCGTGTCGAACGAACCAAGGAAGCAACACCAGCAAATGCCCCTATCCTTTATCAATACGGTGCTTTTGGCCATCGTCTAGGTAAAGAAGAAAGTGTTGACCAGCTCTTTAAGAATCGCCGTGCGACAGTTTCACTAGGCTATATCGGTTTGTATGAAGTAGCTACTGTTTTCTTTGGTAACAGCTGGGAAAGCAATTCAGATGCTAAGGAATTCACGCTAGACATTATTCGCGATATGAAACGCCGTGTAGAAGAGTGGTCTGACCAATATGGCTACCACTTCTCTATCTACTCAACACCATCTGAAAGTTTGACAGACCGTTTCTGTCGACTAGATACAGAGAAGTTTGGATCTATTCCTGATATTACAGATAAGGAATACTATACCAACTCTTTCCATTACGATGTTCGTAAAAATCCAACACCGTTTGAAAAATTAGACTTTGAGAAAGTCTATCCAGAAGCAGGTGCATCAGGTGGTTTTATCCATTATTGTGAGTATCCAGTCCTTCAGCAAAATCCAAAGGCCTTGGAAGCTGTCTGGGATTATGCTTATGACCGTGTGGGCTATCTTGGGACCAATACACCAATAGACCGTTGCTACAAGTGTGACTTTGAAGGGGATTTTGAACCAACTGAGAGAGGATTTGCTTGTCCAAACTGTGGCAATAGCGACCCTAAAACAGTAGATGTTGTGAAACGGACTTGTGGCTATCTAGGCAATCCGCAAGCGAGACCGATGGTAAATGGTCGCCACAAGGAAATCGCAGCACGTGTCAAACACATGAATGGCTCAACGATTAAAATAGCTGGCCATCAAGTAACAAATTAGAAAGAAATGAAATGGGAAAATATCAATTAGACGATAAGGGTCGCGCACAAGTGGCGCGTTATCACGAGAAACACTCTAAAGGTGGAGCTGGTAAAAAAGAACGTTTGCTTAACCTCAGAGAACAATTTTTAAACAAGAACAAGAAAAAATAAAAGTGATACTCAATGAAAATCAAAGAGCCAACTAGGAAGCTAGCCGCATGTTGCTCAAAACACTGTTTTGAGGTTGCAGATGGAAGCTGACATGGTTTGAAGAGTATGAGAGTCAGCTCTCGCTTTTCTCAAAGTGGGAGGTAAGGATGGAATTACGCAGACCAGGATTAGCAGATAAAGAAACCGTTTTAGAGATGATGGCAGAATCTGAAAAAAGCCAATCAGTCCATGATGGATGATTTTGGGATACAGAGAACTTTGTGTATGAAGAGTGGTTGGAAAGTAATCAGGGTCAGGAAATGAGGATTAATCTGCCTGAAGGATGGGTCCCTGCTATTCAGTTAGTCGCTTTTGCAAGAGACGGCCAAGCGGTTGGATTTTTCAATTTGCGATTGCGTCTTAGTGACTATTTGTTGGAGGTAGGAGGCCACATTGGCTATTCCATCCGTCCCTCTAAAAGAAGCAAGGGCTACGCCAAAGAGTCCCTCCGACAAGGTCTACAAATTGCTAGTGAAAAGAATATCAAGAGAACTCTTGTGACCTGTAGCGTGAATAATCCTGCTATAAGAGCAGTCATTTTAGCAAATGGTGGGCTCCTTGAGGATGTTCGTAATGGAGTCGAGCGTTATTGGATAGAGGTAGCGAATGAATAATCCAAAAGCACAAGAATGGAAAAGCGAGAAACTCAGTCAAGGTCGTATCATTGACTACAAGGCTTTTAATTTTGTAGATGGAGAAGGTGTGCGTAACTCTCTCTATGTATCAGGCTGCATGTTTCACTGCGAGGGTTGCTATAATGTTGCCACTTGGTCTTTTAATGCAGGAATTCCTTATACAGCAGAGTTAGAAGAGCAGATCATGGCAGATCTTGCCCAGCCCTATGTTCAGGGATTAACCTTACTGGGAGGGGAGCCCTTTCTCAATACGGGCATTCTCTTGCCGCTCGTGAAACGTATCCGGAAGGAATTGCCCGACAAGGACATCTGGTCCTGGACGGGCTATACTTGGGAAGAAATGATGCTGGAAACTCCAGATAAACTGGAACTCTTGTCACTTATTGACATTCTTGTCGATGGACGGTATGATCGAACTAAGCGCAATCTCATGCTCCAGTTTCGAGGTTCGTCCAATCAACGCATCATCGATGTGCAAAAATCGCTCCGCAGTGGGCAAGTAGTGATTTGGGACAAGCTCAATGACGGGAAAGAAAGCTATGAACAGATGAAGAGAGAACAACTTTCTTCTATAAAAAAATAGTTAAATAAATGCCCTATCAAAAAAGAAAACAGTTTCATTCGAAAAATTAAAAAAATCCTGTCAAATCCCTTGCAATCGCAGGGGCTTTGTGTTATTCTATTATGGTGCTGTAAATTACAGCCTTAGCTTTGATGCAAGAGGTTGCGACACGCTCGGTTGCATTGCCACGCAACACCGCGTCGGTTTTCTTGTGGAGCTAGCCTATTATCTTAAATAGACGAAAAGGAGAAAAAAGATGGCAAACAAAAAAATCCGTATCCGTTTGAAAGCTTACGAACACCGTACGCTTGACACAGCGGCTGCAAAAATCGTAGAATCAGCTACTCGTACAGGTGCACAAGTTGCGGGTCCAATCCCACTTCCAACTGAACGTAGCCTCTACACAATCATTCGTGCGACTCACAAATACAAAGACTCTCGCGAACAATTTGAAATGCGTACACACAAACGTTTGATTGATATCGTTAACCCGACTCAAAAAACAGTTGATGCTTTGATGAAATTGGATCTTCCAAGTGGTGTAAACGTAGAAATCAAACTTTAATCTAAAATATAAAAGAGCAGAGGCTGGTGTTTCAATTTAATTGAACACGAGCCAAACTCGATGTGAAAAAGATGAACTTCTTTGTGTCTGTTTCCTATTTTCACTTTGAGTTTGACGACTTTTGTATCTTAGACTTGAGCATAAAAAACGCTCGTTAAAAACTTTTTGAATAAAAACTATAGAAAAGGAACTATTTTCTCATGACAAAAGGAATCTTAGGGAAAAAAGTGGGAATGACTCAAATCTTCACTGAAGCTGGCGAATTGATCCCTGTAACAGTTATTGAAGCAACTCCAAACGTTGTTCTTCAAGTTAAAACTGTTGAAACAGACGGATACAACGCTATCCAAGTTGGTTTCGATGACAAACGCGAAGTATTGAGCAACAAACCTGCTAAAGGACATGTAGCAAAAGCTAACACGGCTCCTAAGCGCTTCATTCGTGAATTCAAAAACGTTGAAGGCTTGGAAGTTGGTGCTGAAATCACAGTTGAAACTTTCGCAGCTGGAGATGTTGTTGACGTAACTGGTACTTCTAAAGGTAAAGGTTTCCAAGGTGTTATCAAACGCCACGGACAATCACGTGGACCTATGGCTCACGGTTCTCGTTACCACCGTCGTCCAGGTTCTATGGGACCTGTTGCACCTAACCGCGTATTCAAAGGTAAAAACCTTGCAGGACGTATGGGTGGCGACCGCGTAACAATTCAAAACCTTGAAGTTGTACAAGTTGTTCCAGAAAAGAACGTTATCCTTATCAAAGGCAACGTACCAGGTGCTAAGAAATCTCTTATCACTATCAAATCAGCAGTTAAAGCTGGTAAATAATAAGGAAAGGGGAATACAGTCAAAATGGCAAATGTAACATTATTCGACCAAACTGGTAAACAAGCGGGCGAAGTTGTTCTTAACGATGCAATCTTTGGTATCGAACCAAATCAATCTGTTGTGTTTGATGTCATCATCAGCCAACGTGCTAGCCTTCGTCAAGGAACTCACGCTGTTAAAAACCGTTCAGCCGTTTCAGGTGGCGGACGCAAACCATGGCGTCAAAAAGGAACTGGACGTGCTCGTCAAGGTTCTATCCGCTCACCACAATGGCGTGGTGGTGGTGTTGTCTTCGGACCAACTCCACGTTCATACGGCTACAAACTTCCACAAAAAGTTCGTCGCCTAGCTCTTAAATCAGTCTACTCTGAAAAAGTTGCTGAAAACAAATTTGTAGCCGTTGATTCTCTTGAATTTACAGCTCCAAAAACTGCTGAATTTGCAAAAGTTCTTGCAGCTTTGAGCATCGATTCTAAAGTCCTTGTTATTCTTGAAGAAGGAAACGAATTCGCAGCTCTTTCAGCTCGTAACCTTCCAAACGTGAAAGTTGCGACTGCTACAACTGCAAGTGTTCTTGACATCGCAAATAGTGACAAACTTCTTGTTACTCAAGCAGCTATCTCTAAAATCGAGGAGGTTCTTGCATAATGAATTTGTATGATGTTATCAAAAAACCTGTCATCACTGAAAGCTCAATGGCTCAACTTGAAGCAGGAAAATATGTATTTGAAGTTGACACTCGTGCACACAAACTTTTGATCAAGCAAGCTGTTGAAGCTGCTTTCGAAGGTGTTAAAGTTGCAAATGTTAACACAATCAACGTAAAACCTAAAGCTAAACGTGTTGGACGTTACACTGGTTTTACTAACAAAACTAAAAAAGCTATCATCACACTTACAGCTGATTCAAAAGCAATCGAGTTGTTCGCTGCTGAAGCTGAATAATCTAAGGAGGAAATGTCGTGGGAATTCGTGTTTATAAACCAACAACAAACGGTCGCCGTAATATGACTTCTTTGGATTTCGCTGAAATCACAACAAGCACTCCTGAAAAATCATTGCTTGTTGCATTGAAGAGCAAGGCTGGTCGTAACAACAACGGTCGTATCACTGTTCGTCACCAAGGTGGTGGACACAAACGTTTCTACCGTTTGGTTGACTTCAAACGTAACAAAGACAACGTTGAAGCAGTTGTTAAAACAATCGAGTACGATCCAAACCGTTCTGCAAACATCGCTCTTGTACACTACACTGACGGTGTGAAAGCATACATCATCGCTCCAAAAGGTCTTGAAGTAGGTCAACGAATCGTTTCAGGTCCAGAAGCAGATATCAAAGTCGGAAACGCTCTTCCACTTGCTAACATCCCAGTTGGTACTTTGATCCACAACATCGAGTTGAAACCAGGTCGTGGTGGTGAATTGGTACGTGCTGCTGGAGCTTCTGCTCAAGTATTGGGTCAAGAAGGTAAATACGTTCTTGTTCGTCTTCAATCAGGTGAAGTTCGTATGATTCTTGGAACTTGTCGTGCTACAGTTGGTGTTGTCGGAAACGAACAACATGGACTTGTAAACCTTGGTAAAGCAGGACGTAGCCGTTGGAAAGGTATCCGCCCAACAGTTCGTGGTTCTGTAATGAACCCTAACGATCACCCACACGGTGGTGGTGAAGGTAAAGCACCAGTTGGTCGTAAAGCACCATCAACTCCATGGGGCAAACCTGCTCTTGGTCTTAAAACTCGTAACAAGAAAGCGAAATCTGACAAACTTATCGTTCGTCGTCGCAACGAGAAATAATTTAAAACTAGTCGCTTAAGCGCTAGATAATCCGCCAGCTCGGTAGCGCTCGTTGAGAGCGCAAGCCGCTGTGGTACTATATTTAAAGGAGAAAATATAAAAATGGGACGCAGTCTTAAAAAAGGACCTTTCGTCGATGAGCATTTGATGAAAAAAGTTGAAGCTCAAGCTAACGACGAAAAGAAAAAAGTTATCAAAACTTGGTCACGTCGTTCAACGATCTTCCCAAGTTTCATTGGTTACACTATCGCAGTTTATGATGGACGTAAACACGTACCTGTTTACATCCAAGAAGACATGGTAGGTCACAAGCTTGGTGAATTTGCACCAACTCGTACTTACAAAGGTCACGCCGCAGACGACAAGAAAACACGTAGAAAATAAGGAGAACATAAATGGCAGAAATTACTTCAGCTAAAGCAATGGCTCGCACAGTACGTGTTTCACCTCGTAAATCACGTCTTGTTCTTGACAACATCCGTGGTAAAAGCGTAGCCGATGCAATCGCAATTTTGACATTCACTCCAAACAAAGCTGCTGAAATCATCTTGAAAGTTTTGAACTCAGCTGTAGCTAACGCTGAAAACAACTTTGGTTTGGATAAAGCTAACTTGGTAGTATCTGAAGCATTCGCAAACGAAGGACCAACTATGAAACGTTTCCGTCCACGTGCGAAAGGTTCAGCTTCACCAATCAACAAACGTACAGCTCATATCACTGTAGCTGTTGCAGAAAAATAAGGAGGTAAAATCGTGGGTCAAAAAGTACATCCAATTGGTATGCGTGTCGGCATCATCCGTGATTGGGATGCCAAATGGTATGCTGAAAAAGAATACGCGGATTACCTTCATGAAGATCTTGCAATCCGTAAATTCGTTCAAAAAGAACTTGCTGACGCAGCAGTTTCAACTATTGAAATCGAACGCGCAGTAAACAAAGTTAACGTTTCACTTCACACTGCTAAACCAGGTATGGTTATCGGTAAAGGTGGTGCTAACGTTGATGCACTCCGTGCAAAACTTAACAAATTGACTGGAAAACAAGTACACATCAACATCATCGAAATCAAACAACCTGATTTGGATGCTCACCTTGTTGGTGAAGGAATTGCTCGTCAATTGGAGCAACGTGTTGCTTTCCGTCGTGCACAAAAACAAGCAATCCAACGTGCTATGCGTGCTGGAGCTAAAGGAATTAAAACTCAAGTATCAGGTCGTTTGAACGGTGCAGATATTGCCCGTGCTGAAGGATACTCTGAAGGAACAGTTCCGCTTCACACACTTCGTGCAGATATCGATTACGCTTGGGAAGAAGCAGATACTACATACGGTAAACTTGGTGTTAAAGTATGGATCTACCGTGGTGAAGTTCTTCCAGCTCGTAAAAACACTAAAGGAGGTAAATAACCAATGTTAGTACCTAAACGTGTTAAACACCGTCGTGAATTCCGTGGTAAAATGCGCGGTGAAGCTAAAGGTGGGAAAGAAGTAGCATTCGGTGAATACGGTCTTCAAGCTACAACTAGCCACTGGATCACTAACCGCCAAATCGAGGCTGCTCGTATCGCCATGACTCGTTACATGAAACGTGGTGGTAAAGTTTGGATTAAAATCTTCCCACACAAATCATACACTGCTAAAGCTATCGGTGTGCGTATGGGATCTGGTAAAGGGGCACCTGAAGGTTGGGTAGCACCAGTTAAACGTGGTAAAGTGATGTTCGAAATCGCTGGTGTATCTGAAGAGGTTGCACGCGAAGCGCTTCGTCTTGCTAGTCACAAATTGCCAGTTAAATGTAAATTCGTAAAACGTGAAGCAGAATAAGGAGAAGGCATGAAACTTAATGAAGTAAAAGAATTTGTTAAAGAACTTCGTGGTCTTTCTCAAGAAGAACTCGCGAAGCGCGAAAACGAATTGAAAAAAGAATTGTTTGAACTTCGTTTCCAAGCTGCTACTGGTCAATTGGAACAAACAGCTCGCTTGAAAGAAGTTAAAAAACAAATCGCTCGTATCAAAACAGTTCAATCTGAAGCGAAATAATAGACTAGGGAAGGAGAAATTTCAATGGAACGCAATAATCGTAAAGTTCTTGTTGGACGTGTTGTATCTGACAAAATGGACAAGACAATCACAGTTGTAGTTGAAACAAAACGTAACCACCCAGTCTATGGTAAACGTATTAACTACTCTAAAAAATATAAAGCTCATGATGAAAATAATGTTGCCAAAGAAGGCGATATCGTACGTATCATGGAAACTCGCCCGCTTTCAGCTACAAAACGTTTCCGTCTTGTAGAAGTTGTTGAAGAAGCGGTCATCATCTAATCAAACCTGAAAGGAGAAAACTGAAATGATTCAAACAGAAACTCGTTTGAAAGTCGCAGACAACAGCGGTGCTCGCGAAATCTTGACTATCAAAGTTCTTGGTGGTTCAGGACGTAAATTTGCAAACATCGGTGATGTTATCGTGGCATCTGTAAAACAAGCTACTCCTGGTGGTGCGGTAAAAAAAGGTGACGTTGTTAAAGCAGTTATCGTTCGTACTAAATCAGGTGCTCGTCGTGCTGATGGTTCATACATCAAATTTGACGAAAACGCAGCAGTTATCATCCGTGACGACAAAACTCCTCGCGGAACACGTATCTTTGGACCAGTTGCACGTGAATTGCGTGAAGGTGGCTTCATGAAGATCGTGTCACTTGCTCCAGAAGTACTTTAATTGATTGCTCAATGAAAATTAAAACAAGTCTAGAAAGTGAAACGAAAGCATAACTTAAGTTAGGTGAGTTGAAACTGACGAAGAATTGCTTTGATTTTCGCAGAGTAAAAACAAACAAACTAGTCCCCTAGCTTTGAGCTAGGGTGCCCTTATGGGCGTAAGAAAAAATCAAGGAGAAACCTAATGTTTGTAAAAAAAGGCGACAAAGTTCGCGTAATCGCTGGTAAAGATAAGGGAACAGAAGCTGTTGTCCTTACTGCCCTTCCAAAAGTAAACAAAGTTATCGTTGAAGGTGTTAACATCGTTAAGAAACACCAACGTCCAACTAACGAGCTTCCTCAAGGTGGTATCATCGAGAAAGAAGCAGCTATCCACGTATCAAACGTTCAAGTTTTGGACAAAAATGGTGTAGCTGGTCGTGTTGGTTACAAATTTGTAGACGGTAAAAAAGTTCGCTACAACAAAAAATCAGGCGAAGTGCTTGATTAATCACGAAGGAAAGGAGAAGTATAATGGCAAATCGTTTAAAAGAAAAATATCTTAATGAAGTAGTTCCTGCTTTGACAGAACAATTCAACTACTCATCAGTGATGGCTGTGCCTAAAGTAGATAAGATCGTTTTGAACATGGGTGTTGGTGAAGCTGTATCAAACGCTAAAAGTCTTGAAAAAGCTGCTGAAGAATTGGCACTTATCTCAGGTCAAAAACCACTTATCACTAAAGCTAAAAAATCAATCGCCGGCTTCCGTCTTCGTGAAGGTGTTGCGATCGGTGCAAAAGTTACCCTTCGTGGTGAACGTATGTACGAATTCTTGGATAAATTGGTTTCAGTTTCACTTCCACGTGTACGTGACTTCCATGGTGTTCCAACAAAATCATTTGATGGACGCGGAAATTACACACTTGGTGTGAAAGAACAATTGATTTTCCCAGAAATCAACTTCGATGACGTTGACAAAACACGTGGTCTTGACATCGTTATCGTAACAACTGCTAACACTGACGAAGAGTCACGTGCATTGCTTACAGGGCTTGGAATGCCTTTTGCAAAATAATATAGGAGGTAAATTTAATGGCTAAAAAATCAATGATTGCTAAGAACAAACGTCCAGCGAAGTTCTCTACTCAAGCTTATACTCGTTGTGAAAGATGTGGTCGTCCGCATTCAGTTTACCGCAAATTCAAACTTTGCCGTATTTGCTTCCGTGAATTAGCTTACAAAGGAAAAATCCCTGGTGTAACAAAAGCATCTTGGTAATTTAAGATATCAAGGGCGTCAAAACTCCAGGTAAAAATAGGAAACTTGACGAAGAAACTGAAGTTTCTAGGAAAGTTTATCTTTTTCACGCAGAGTTTAGCCCGGGTTCAGTTGGGCTTGCCAATTTGAACATGAGCTACAGCTTTGGCAAAAAAGACCAATTTGCTTTGGAGCATCGCTCCTGCATCAAATTGCCTATTTTTGCTATTGCTGTTACGCTCTTTGTATCATGTGTTAACTAGCAAGTGCAACTTGCAAACTACTAGTAAGAGGAGAAAAATAAAATGGTTATGACTGACCCAATCGCAGACTTCCTAACTCGTATTCGTAACGCTAACCAAGCAAAACACGAAGTACTTGAAGTACCTGCATCAAACATCAAAAAAGGGATTGCTGAAATCCTTAAACGCGAAGGTTTTGTTAAGAACGTAGAAATCATCGAAGATGACAAACAAGGCATCATCCGTGTATTCCTTAAATACGGAGCAAACGGTGAACGAGTTATCACTAACTTGAAACGCGTTTCTAAACCAGGACTTCGTGTTTACAAAAAACGTGAAGATCTTCCAAAAGTACTTAACGGTCTTGGAATTGCTATCCTTTCAACATCTGAAGGTTTGCTTACTGATAAAGAAGCTCGCCAAAAGAATGTTGGTGGGGAAGTTATCGCTTACGTTTGGTAATTGATGATGTGAGAGCGTTAAAAGAATGCAGTGAAAAGAGGAAGTTTGTAGTAGGAGCGATGCTCCAAGACAAACTTATCTTTTTCACCAAATTCTTAGCTCGAACTCAAATCAAGATACAAAGCACGTAAAGAGAAAGCAAAATTGGAAAGTTGGAGCAGTTTGTTTACAAACAAGCCAACTTATCAATTTTTCACAGTTCTTAGAGCGTGTTCAGTTCAGCTCATGAACTAAAAAAGTATCTTACCCCCGTGAAAACTGGCCGTTCTGGCCTGACAATTTAACAGGAGAAAATAAACATGTCACGTATTGGTAATAAAGTTATCGTGTTGCCTGCTGGTGTTGAACTCACTAACAATGACAACGTTGTAACTGTAAAAGGACCTAAAGGAGAACTTACTCGTGAGTTCTCAAAAAATATTGAAATCCGTGTGGAAGGTACTGAAGTAACTCTTCACCGTCCAAACGATTCAAAAGAAATGAAAACTATCCATGGGACTACTCGTGCCCTTTTGAACAACATGGTTATTGGTGTATCAGAAGGATTCAAGAAAGAACTTGAAATGCGCGGGGTTGGTTACCGTGCACAGCTTCAAGGATCAAAACTTGTTTTGGCTGTTGGTAAATCACATCCAGACGAAGTTGAAGCTCCAGAAGGAATTACTTTTGAACTTCCAAACCCAACAACAATCATTGTTAGTGGAATTTCAAAAGAAGTAGTTGGTCAAACAGCTGCTTACGTACGTAGCCTTCGTTCACCAGAACCATATAAAGGTAAAGGTATCCGTTACGTTGGTGAATTCGTTCGCCGTAAAGAAGGTAAAACAGGTAAATAATGTTGAGTGGTTGATTTTCAACCACCAACCTATTTTCCAACTTTGTGCATAGCACACGATTTAAAACTAAAGAGGTGAAAACTGTGATTTCAAAACCAGATAAAAACAAACTCCGCCAAAAACGCCACCGTCGCGTTCGCGGAAAACTCTCTGGAACTGCTGATCGCCCACGTTTGAACATATTCCGTTCTAATACAGGCATCTACGCTCAAGTGATTGATGACGTAGCGGGTGTAACGCTCGCAAGTGCTTCAACTCTTGATAAAGAAGTTTCAAAAGGAACTAAAACTGAACAAGCCGTTACTGTCGGTAAACTCGTTGCAGAACGTGCAAATGCTAAAGGTATTTCAGAAGTGGTGTTCGACCGCGGTGGATATCTATATCACGGACGTGTGAAAGCTTTGGCTGATGCAGCTCGTGAGAACGGATTGAAATTCTAATAGGAGGACACTAGAAAATGGCATTTAAAGACAATGCAGTTGAATTTGAAGAACGCGTAGTTGCTGTCAACCGTGTTACAAAAGTTGTTAAAGGTGGACGTCGTCTTCGTTTCGCAGCTCTTGTTGTTGTTGGTGACCACAATGGTCGCGTAGGATTTGGTACTGGTAAAGCTCAAGAAGTTCCAGAAGCAATCCGTAAAGCAGTAGATGATGCTAAGAAAAACTTGATCGAAGTTCCTATGGTTGGAACAACTATCCCACACGAAGTTCTTTCAGAATTCGGTGGAGCTAAAGTGTTGTTGAAACCTGCTGTAGAAGGTTCTGGGGTTGCCGCTGGTGGTGCAGTTCGTGCCGTTGTGGAATTGGCAGGTGTGGCAGATATTACATCTAAATCACTTGGTTCTAACACTCCAATCAACATTGTTCGTGCAACTGTTGAAGGTTTGAAACAATTGAAACGCGCTGAAGAAGTTGCTGCCCTTCGTGGTATTTCAGTTTCTGATTTGGCATAAGAAAGGGGATAAAATGGCTCAAATTAAAATTACTTTGACTAAGTCTCCAATCGGACGCATTCCATCACAACGTAAAACTGTTGTAGCACTTGGACTTGGCAAATTGAACAGCTCTGTTATTAAAGAAGATAACGCTGCAATTCGTGGTATGATCACTGCAGTATCTCACTTGGTAACAGTTGAAGAAGTAAACTAATAAATTTTTAGGGGATGTGCACTATACCATCCCCTAAAACTAGATATAGTCATCTATGATGACGTCGTATAGGCGAGTTGATGGGGGAGACAACCTTTTCTCCCTTATCGGCGCTAGCATTTTACAAAAGAGGAGAAAATTAAAATGAAACTTCATGAATTGAAACCTGCAGAAGGTTCTCGTAAAGTACGTAATCGCGTTGGTCGTGGTACTTCATCAGGTAACGGTAAAACATCTGGTCGTGGACAAAAAGGTCAAAAAGCTCGTAGCGGTGGCGGAGTTCGCCTTGGTTTTGAAGGTGGACAAACTCCATTGTTCCGTCGTCTTCCAAAACGTGGATTCACTAACATCAACGCTAAAGAATACGCAATTGTGAACCTTGACCAATTGAACGTCTTTGAAGATGGTGCTGAAGTTACTCCAGTTGTTCTTATCGAAGCAGGAATTGTTAAAGCTGAAAAATCAGGTATTAAAATTCTTGGTAACGGTGAGTTGACTAAGAAATTGACTGTGAAAGCAACTAAATTCTCTAAATCAGCTGAAGAAGCTATCACTGCTAAAGGTGGTTCAGTAGAAGTCATCTAAGAGAGGTGACCTATGTTTTTTAAATTATTAATAGAAGCTCTTAAAGTTAAGCAGGTTCGATCAAAAATTTTATTCACAATTTTTATCATTTTGGTCTTTCGTATCGGAACTAGCATTACAGTTCCTGGTGTGAATGCCAATAGCTTGAATGCTTTAAGTGGATTATCCTTCTTAAACATGTTGAGCTTGGTGTCAGGGAATGCCATGAAAAACTTCTCAGTTTTTGCTCTTGGTGTTAGTCCCTACATTACGGCCTCTATCGTTGTCCAACTCTTGCAAATGGATATTTTACCTAAGTTTGTAGAGTGGGGTAAACAAGGGGAAGTAGGTCGAAGAAAATTAAATCAAGCTACTCGTTATATTGCTCTAGTTCTTGCTTTTGTGCAATCTATCGGGATTACAGCTGGTTTTAATACTTTGGCTGGAGCTCAATTGTTGAAAACGGCTCTTACTCCACAAGTCTTTATCATGATTGGTATCATCTTAACAGCTGGTAGTATGATTGTGACGTGGTTGGGAGAGCAAATTACAGATAAGGGATACGGAAATGGTGTTTCTATGATTATCTTTGCCGGGATTGTTGCCTCAATTCCAGAGATGATTCAGGGCATCTATGTGGACTACTTTGTGAATGTCCCAAGTAGCCGTATCAACTCATCTATCATTTTCGTAATTATTTTGATTATTACTGTGTTGTTGATCATTTATTTTACAACTTATGTTCAACAAGCAGAATACAAAATTCCAATCCAATATACTAAGGTTGCACAAGGTGCTCCATCTAGCTCTTACCTTCCTTTGAAGGTAAACCCTGCTGGAGTTATCCCTGTTATCTTTGCCAGTTCGATTACGGCAGCGCCTGCGGCTATTCTTCAGTTTTTGAGCGCTACAGGTCATGATTGGGCTTGGGTAAGAACAGCACAAGAAATGCTGGCAACAACTTCACCAACTGGTATTGCTATGTATGCTTTGTTGATTATTCTCTTTACATTCTTCTATACGTTTGTACAGATTAATCCTGAAAAAGCGGCAGAAAACCTACAAAAGAGCGGTGCCTATATCCACGGGGTTCGTCCCGGTAAAGGTACAGAAGAATATATGTCTAAACTTCTTCGTCGTCTTGCAACTGTTGGTTCTCTCTTCCTTGGGGTGATTTCAATTTTACCGATCGTAGCAAAAGATGTTTTCGGACTTTCAGAGGCAGTTGCTTTTGGAGGAACTAGTCTTTTGATCATTATCTCTACAGGTATTGAAGGGATCAAACAATTGGAAGGTTACCTATTAAAACGTAAGTATGTTGGTTTCATGGACAGAACAGAATAAAAGTATTTACTGAATCAGTAAATACTGAGGGAGTGGAGGTTTAACTCTAACATTTGTGAGAGTTCGGTCTCCCCTCTTCTATTTTGTTTTTAAACAGGAGTGAAAAGATTTTTTGCTTCTATTTAAAAATAAAATAAGGAGATCAAATCATGAATCTTTTGATTATGGGCTTACCTGGTGCAGGTAAGGGAACTCAAGCAGCAAAAATCGTAGAACAATTCCATGTTGCACATATCTCAACAGGTGATATGTTCCGCGCTGCTATGGCAAATCAAACTGAAATGGGTGTTCTTGCTAAGTCATACATTGACAAGGGGGAATTGGTTCCTGATGAAGTTACAAATGGAATCGTAAAAGAACGTCTTTCACAAGATGATATTAAAGAAAAAGGATTCTTGTTGGATGGTTACCCACGTACAATCGAACAAGCTCATGCCTTGGACAAAACATTGGCTGAACTTGGCATTGAACTAGAAGGTGTCATCAACATTGAAGTGAATCCAGACAGCTTATTGGAACGTTTGAGTGGCCGTATCATCCACCGCGTAACTGGAGAAACTTTCCACAAGGTCTTTAACCCACCAGTTGACTATAAAGAAGAAGATTACTACCAACGTGAAGATGATAAGCCTGAGACAGTCAAACGTCGTTTGGATGTCAATATTGCTCAAGGAGAACCAATCATTGCTCACTACCGTGCCAAAGGTTTGGTTCATGACATCGAAGGTAATCAAGATATCAATGATGTTTTCTCAGATATCGAAAAAGTATTGACAAATTTGAAATAAAGCGTTTTTCACACTTGCAAAAATCCGCTACAAATGTTATACTGAGATAGTCTGACTTATAATTGTTGTCTCTGTGTCTAGAGGCATCGAATCGAAATTTATGGAGGTGCTTTTGCGTGGCAAAAGACGATGTGATTGAAGTTGAAGGCAAAGTAGTTGATACAATGCCGAATGCAATGTTTACGGTTGAACTTGAAAATGGACATCAGATTTTAGCAACAGTTTCTGGTAAAATTCGTAAAAACTATATTCGTATTTTAGCGGGAGATCGTGTTACTGTCGAAATGAGTCCATATGACTTGACACGTGGACGTATCACTTACCGCTTTAAATAATCGAAAAACTTGGAGGGATAAGAAATGAAAGTAAGACCATCGGTCAAACCAATTTGCGAATACTGTAAAGTTATTCGTCGTAATGGTCGTGTTATGGTAATTTGCCCAGCAAATCCAAAACACAAACAACGTCAAGGATAAGATAGAAAGGAGAAAACATGGCTCGTATTGCTGGAGTTGACATTCCAAATGACAAACGCGTAGTAATCTCATTGACTTATGTTTATGGTATCGGACTTGCAACATCTAAGAAAATTTTGGCTGCTGCTGGAATTTCAGAAGATGTTCGTGTACGTGATCTTACATCAGATCAAGAAGATGCTATCCGTCGTGAAGTGGATGCAATCAAAGTTGAAGGTGACCTTCGTCGTGAAGTAAACTTGAACATCAAACGTTTGATGGAAATCGGTTCATACCGTGGTATCCGTCACCGTCGTGGACTTCCTGTCCGTGGACAAAACACTAAAAACAACGCTCGCACTCGTAAAGGTAAAGCTGTTGCGATTGCTGGTAAGAAAAAATAATATAGGAGGTAAAAGTCTTGGCTAAACCAACACGTAAACGTCGTGTGAAAAAGAATATCGAATCTGGTATTGCTCATATTCACGCTACATTTAATAACACTATTGTTATGATTACTGATGTGCATGGTAATGCAATTGCTTGGTCATCAGCTGGTGCTCTTGGTTTCAAAGGTTCTCGTAAATCTACACCATTCGCTGCTCAAATGGCTTCTGAAGCTGCTGCTAAATCTGCACAAGAACACGGTCTTAAATCAGTTGAAGTTACTGTAAAAGGTCCAGGTTCTGGTCGTGAGTCAGCTATTCGTGCGCTTGCTGCCGCTGGTCTTGAAGTAACAGCAATTCGTGATGTGACTCCAGTGCCACACAATGGTGCTCGTCCTCCAAAACGTCGCCGTGTATAATCATCGCATTACACTGCTTTTCGTTTAAGAGGGAGTAACTAAATGATCGAGTTTGAAAAACCAAATATAACAAAAATTGATGAAAATAAAGATTATGGCAAGTTTGTAATCGAACCACTTGAACGTGGCTACGGTACAACTCTTGGTAACTCTCTTCGTCGTGTACTTCTAGCTTCTCTACCAGGAGCAGCTGTGACATCTATCAATATTGATGGTGTGTTACATGAGTTTGACACAGTTCCAGGTGTTCGTGAAGACGTGATGCAAATCATTCTGAACATTAAAGGAATTGCAGTGAAATCGTACGTTGAAGACGAAAAAATCATCGAACTGGATGTTGAAGGTCCTGCTGAAGTAACAGCTGGTGACATTTTGACAGATAGCGATATTGAAATTGTAAATCCAGATCATTATCTCTTTACAATCGGTGAAGGCTCTTCGCTAAAAGCGACTATGACTGTTAATAGTGGTCGTGGATATGTACCTGCTGATGAAAATAAAAAAGATAATGCACCAGTTGGAACACTTGCTGTAGATTCTATTTATACACCAGTTACAAAAGTCAACTATCAAGTGGAACCTGCTCGTGTAGGTAGCAATGATGGATTTGACAAATTAACCCTTGAAATCTTGACAAATGGAACAATTATTCCAGAAGATGCTTTAGGGCTTTCAGCACGTATTTTGACAGAACATCTTGATTTGTTTACAAATCTTACTGAGATTGCTAAGTCAACTGAAGTGATGAAAGAAGCTGACACTGAATCTGACGACCGTATTTTGGATCGTACGATTGAGGAACTGGACTTGTCTGTGCGTTCATACAACTGTTTGAAACGTGCCGGTATCAATACTGTGCATGATTTGACAGAAAAGTCTGAAGCAGAGATGATGAAAGTACGAAATCTTGGACGCAAGAGTTTGGAAGAAGTGAAACTCAAACTCATTGATTTGGGTCTTGGATTAAAAGATAAATAAAGGAGGAATACATGGCTTACCGTAAACTAGGACGCACTAGCTCTCAACGTAAAGCAATGCTTCGCGATTTGACAACTGACCTTTTGATCAACGAATCAATCGTGACAACTGAAGCTCGTGCTAAAGAAATCCGTAAAACTGTTGAAAAAATGATTACTCTAGGTAAACGTGGTGATTTGCATGCACGTCGTCAAGCAGCTGCTTTTGTACGTAATGAAATCGCATCTGAAAACTATGATGAAGCAACTGATAAGTACACTTCTACTACAGCACTTCAAAAATTGTTCTCAGAAATCGCACCTCGTTATGCTGAACGTAACGGTGGATACACTCGTATCCTTAAAACTGAACCACGTCGTGGTGATGCAGCGCCAATGGCGATCATCGAATTAGTATAAAATCATCAATTTTGTTGAGTGTTATGATGATGGAGTCTTGTGCTCTTAGTCTAGCTCTGGTCTACCGCTAGGATTTCGGTCCTAGCGGGAACACTCATCATAATTTGGGATAGTAGACGCTTGTTTACGAAATTGTTTTTTTCTTAAGAACAACTTCGTAAGCAGGCGTTTTTGAGTATTTTGGTTAGAATTATGCTATACTATTTGAAAAGAATTCTGTTTAATGTTCAGGTTGCCTATTAAAAGAAGAATTGGAGTTTGCTTATGAAAGCGATTATAACTGTTGTTGGTAAAGATAAATCTGGAATTGTTGCAGGTGTTTCTGGCAAAATTGCAGAATTAGGATTGAATATTGACGATATCTCTCAAACTGTCTTGGATGAATATTTCACGATGATGGCTGTCGTCTCTAGCGATGAAAAGCAAGATTTTACTTATCTTCGTAATGAGTTTGAAACTTTTGGACAAACTTTGAATGTGAAAATCAATATTCAGAGTGCAGCGATTTTCGAAGCTATGTATAATATCTAGGAGGTGCACATGGATATTAGACAAGTTACGGAAACAATTGCCATGATTGAGGAGCAAAACTTCGATATCAGAACTATTACCATGGGGATTTCTCTATTAGACTGTATCGATCCAGATATCAATCGTGCTGCGGAGAAAATTTATCAAAAGATTACGACCAAGGCGGCTAATTTAGTGGCTGTTGGTGATGAAATTGCGGCTGAGTTGGGAATTCCTATCGTTAATAAGCGTGTATCGGTGACTCCTATCTCTCTGATAGGGGCAGCGACAGATGCGACGGACTACGTGGTTCTGGCAAAAGCGCTTGATAGGGCTGCGAAAGAAATCGGTGTGGATTTCATTGGCGGCTTCTCTGCCTTGGTACAAAAGGGGTACCAAAAGGGCGATGAGATTCTCATCAATTCTATTCCTCGCGCTTTGGCTGAAACCGACAAGGTCTGCTCGTCAGTTAATATCGGCTCGACCAAGTCTGGTATCAATATGACCGCTGTGGCAGATATGGGACGCATTATCAAGGAAACGGCTAATCTATCAGATATGGGAGCAGCCAAGTTGGTTGTATTTGCTAATGCTGTTGAGGATAATCCATTTATGGCAGGTGCCTTTCATGGCGTTGGGGAGGCAGATGTTATTATCAATGTCGGTGTTTCTGGTCCTGGTGTGGTCAAGCGTGCCTTGGAAAAAGTTCGTGGACAGAGCTTTGATGTAGTAGCCGAAACAGTTAAGAAAACTGCCTTTAAAATCACTCGTATCGGTCAATTGGTTGGTCAGATGGCTAGTGAGAGACTGGGTGTGGAGTTTGGTATTGTGGACTTGAGTTTGGCGCCAACTCCTGCGGTTGGAGATTCTGTTGCACGTGTCCTTGAAGAAATGGGGCTAGAAACAGTTGGAACACACGGGACGACGGCTGCCTTGGCTCTCTTGAATGACCAAGTTAAGAAGGGCGGAGTGATGGCTTGCAACCAAGTTGGTGGTTTGTCTGGTGCTTTTATCCCTGTTTCAGAGGATGAAGGAATGATTGCTGCTGTTCAAAATGGCTCTCTTAATCTGGAAAAACTAGAAGCCATGACGGCTATCTGTTCCGTTGGTTTGGATATGATTGCCATCCCAGAAGATACACCTGCTGAAACCATTGCGGCCATGATTGCAGATGAAGCTGCAATTGGTGTCATTAACATGAAAACAACGGCTGTTCGTATCATTCCCAAAGGAAAAGAAGGCGATATGATTGAGTTTGGTGGCCTATTAGGTACTGCACCTGTTATGAAGGTCAATGGAGCTTCGTCTGTCGATTTCATCTCTCGTGGAGGACAAATTCCAGCACCCATTCATAGTTTTAAAAATTAAGAAAATAGGAGAAATTTTAAGTTCTATTTAAGGTTAGATGTGTATACTATAATCATTAAATAAAGACCTCCTAATATTATTTGAAACAGATAATACTGATTTAGTTTGAATTTGATTTTCATCTAATATCTTTATTTAATAGAACTCCTAAACTTTTTCATAATAATCTCCTGCAAAAGTCGCCTGTCTTGGTGGCTTTTGTTTTATCATCCATGATATAATAGAAGTAAACGGAGGACGGAAAATGGTAAAAGTACGATTGTATTTGATACGTCATGGCAAGACCATGTTTAACACGATTGGTCGCGCGCAAGGTTGGAGCGATACTCCCTTAACAGCTGAAGGTGAACGAGGGATTCAAGAATTAGGAATCGGTTTGCGAGAATCTGGTCTACAGTTTGAGCGCGCTTATTCCAGTGATTCGGGGCGCACCATCCAGACAATGGGAATCATCCTTGATGAACTTGGCTTGCAGGGGAAAATCCCTTATCGCATGGACAAGCGTATCAGAGAATGGTGTTTTGGTAGCTTTGATGGAGCTTATGATGGCGATCTTTTCATGGGTATTATCCCTCGTATCTTTAATGTGGACCATGTTCATCAATTGTCTTATGCTGAACTGGCTGAGGGCTTGGTAGAGGTCGATACAGCTGGTTGGGCTGAAGGTTGGGAAAAACTCAGTGGCCGCATCAAAGAAGGTTTTGAAGCGATTGCCAAAGAAATGGAAAAACAAGGCGGTGGCAACGCTCTCGTTGTCAGCCATGGAATGACCATTGGAACCATTGTGTATCTGATTAATGGCATGCATCCGCATGGTCTCGATAATGGTAGCGTGACGATCCTTGAATATGAGGACGGCCAGTTTAGCGTAGAAGTTGTCGGTGACTGCAGTTACCGACAACTTGGACGTGAGAAGATGGAGGAAGCTTCTATTTAATCAGTTTAGACTTGCTTGCTATGAACTAGTGATTTGATAGGAATATCAAGATAAGAAAAACAGCCGAGGGTAATCCTTTCGGCTGTTTTTGATGGGAAAAACTAAAGTGTAATGCTATTGCTTTTAGAAATTTTCATAAACAAGAGCAAGGAACCTACTGTTAGAACAGTGAGGATAGTTGACAAGGCTGCGGCTACACCGTAATTCCCTCTGAGAACCTCTGTATAAATAGCTACAGTCATTGTTCTTGTTTTGACATTGTAGAGGAGGATAGAAGTAGAAAGTTCTGAAATCATTGTAACCCAAGATAGGATGGCTCCAGAAATAATACCAGATAGCATCATTGGAGTTGTAATCTTGGCAAAGGTATTGAGACGACTACTTCCTAAGCTCTCGGCGGCTTCTTCAATACTTGGTGCTATTTGTTGCAAGCTAGCAACAGATGAGCGAATAGTATAAGGCAATCTTCTAACAGATAGGGACATAATCAAGATGAAAGCTGTCCCTGTAATCATAAGAAATCCACTTCCAAATAGGCCAGTATTGAAGGAAGAAATGAAGGCAATCCCTAAAACGGTTCCTGGTACAATATAAGGGACCATACTGAGGCTGTCAATTAGGTTTGTAAACAAATTCCGTTTTCTAACAGCTAGGTAGGAGATAAATGTTGCGAAAAGAACAACTAGGACTAAGGCAATCAAAGGGATACGAATAGTATTGAAAATAGCAGATCCCATACGATTGAAAGCTACCTTGTAACTGTTTAGAGAATAGCCTTTGACAAATACCATACCTGATGTTTTTAGAAAAGAAGTATAAATCAAGTAGACTTGAGGTAGAACAGAGAACAAGATAATTCCGTAGACTGTTGCATAAATGGCAACCATTTTTCCTTTTGTAGTTTTTTTAGGCTCAATTGGATGGAGCGAATTCATACTGAAACTGTAGCGATTTGAAATGTATTTTTGGATAAGGAAGATTGCCAAGGCAATGATAATCGCCATAATTGCTAAAGCAGATGCAAAAGCAGAATTTCCTCCAACCTCGCTAATAAATTGAGTATAAATCAAGACGGGGAAAGTCCGATATCCTTCACCAATTAACATCGGTGTTCCAAAGTCTGAGAATGCTCTCATAAATACAAGCAGGGCAGCTGCTAGTAAGGTTGGAACTAGGAGAGGTAAAATAACTGTTACGATACGCTTAAATCCGAAGGACCCCATGCTTTCAGCGGCTTCAAGTAGAGAATTGTCAATACTTTTCATTGTCCCAGCAACGTATAGAAATACTAGTGGGAATAATTGTAGTGTAAAGACAAGTACAATTCCTTTGAATCCATAAATATCAATAGCGGGAAGATGAAGGGCATTTGTCAGAAATTTAGTAATGACCCCATTTCGTCCTAGCAAGAGAATCCAGGAGTAGGCTCCTACGAAAGGAGCTGACATGGAAGCAATGATAATCAATATTTGTAGAAATTTCTTTCCCTTGAAGTCATACATAGAGAAGAGATAAGCTAATAGGGTTCCTACAACTAAGGAAGTGACAGTAGCGGTAATGGAAACCTTGAAACTGTTGACAAGTGTCTCAGAGTAGTAGGCTTTACTAAAGAAAGTGACAAAATTAGCTAGTGAGAATTGTCCTTCATGTATGAGTGCTTGCTTGAGCACGGTAGCGATAGGATAAACAAGAAAGACAAGATAGGTAAGAAAGATGAAGAAAGAGGAGGCTGTCCAAATATTTAGTTTTTTACGTTCCATGGTTGACTCCTTTTATCAGGTTTTGAGAACCATCTGCAGAAAAGACGTTTAATTTTTGAGTATTGATTCGTAGACGAATACGATCGCCTTTTTGTAGGTCTTCTTCAAAAGTTGATTCTTCGCTAACTTGAATTTTTGAGGCAAAGCCTGTCTCGATGAAGTATTCAGTATTCAGTCCAAGATAGACGCTATCGCTAATAGTTCCTTCAATATCTCCAAATTCATCTTTGATAAACTCTTCAGGACGAATACTTACATGAATAGCTTGTTCCTCAGCTTGATCAAGAGCTGGCATTCGAAGAGCATAGCCATCTGAAAAGACGATATAAGCGCCGTCACTCCGTTTTTCGAGATTGGCAGGGATAATATTTGTGCGTCCAATAAAGGTTGCGACAAACTCATTAGCTGGTTTATGATAGAGTTCTTTTGGTCGGCCGATTTGTTGGATCACCCCGTCTTTCATAACAGCAATTTGGTCTGAAATAGCCATAGCTTCTTCTTGGTCGTGGGTCACATAAACAGTTGTAATTCCCACTTCGTGTTGGATTTCTCGAATAGCTTGACGCATATCCAAGCGAAGTTTGGCATCCAGATTACTAAGGGGCTCGTCCATGAGGAGAACACTTGGATTAACCGCTAAGGCACGTGCCAAGGCGACACGTTGTTGTTGTCCCCCACTGAGTTTATCGGGCTTTCGATCCGCATATTGAGCAATTTGCATGAGTTCAAGATACTTGTTGGTCTGTTGAATCAATTCTTCTTTTGGAACCTTCTTTTGCTTGAGACCAAAAGCGACATTATCTCGAACAGTCAAATGTGGGAAAATAGCGTAGTTTTGAAAAACCATGCCAATATTGCGTTTGCTGGGTTCCATATTATTGATTTTTGTATCATCGAAGTAAAATTCTCCACCTTCGATACTGTTGAAACCTGCAATCATACGAAGAAGGGTCGTTTTCCCACACCCTGAAGGCCCAAGAAGGGTAAAGAGACTTCCTTTTGGAATTGTAATGTTCAAATTCTCAATAACAGGGACATCGTGATAGATTTTTTTTGCGTTAATAATTTTGATCTCACTCATAGTGAACCTCTTTTACTGTTTAGATTGGATATCTGTAAAGACTTCGTTGTATTTCTTAACGATATCTGATTTATTATTGATGACATAATCATAATCTTCAGTGAGTATTTTGATTTTGTCAATTGGTTTCATGTTTTCACTTGTTTTGGCATTTTTACGAACCGGACGGTTAGTAGTGGTTGTACCAAGTGTATCTTGTACTTCTTGAGAGATAATAAAATCGATAAATTTCTTGGCATTTTCCATATTTTTCGCTTTTTTAACGATAGCAGCACTAGCAGGTAGGAAGACTGTTCCTTCTTTTGGATAGACTACCTTGATATTAGCTCCATCATTTAAAAGTTTAACAGCTGGATCTTCGTAAGAGAGACCAACAGCCATTTCTCCATCAGCGACTGCTTTATAGACACCAGATGAGCTTGAACCGATTTTACCATCAATAAGTGTGAAGAGATCTTTTACATAAGACCAAGCTTTATCGTCTTTGTAACCACCTTGAGCTTGTAGCATATTTGTTAATTGAGCAAAGGCGCTAGAAGAGTTTGCTGGGTCAGCAGTTGCGATTTTTCCTTTTAGTTCAGGTTTGAGAAGGTCGCTATATCCTTCGATATTCATCCCTTTCGTTAAATCAGGGTTGACGATTAAAACACTACCATCTAGTGTATAAGGTGTAGAGTAGCCAGTTGTGTTTTGATATTCTTTGATAACATTATCATTTTCTTTTGAAGTATAGTTTTCAAAGAGTTCTCCGTGGGTAGCATATTGTGTATAAGAACCACCAAAGATGACATCAGCTACAGGAGCTTCTTTTTCTGACTCTAGTTTTTTGAAAAGTTCTCCAGTACCAGCTTGAATCAGTTCTACTTTGATACCATATTTTTCTTCAAAGGCAGGAATAGTTGCTCCGATTAAGCCTTCTGAGTTTGGTGAATAAACGACTAGCGAACCGCCGTCTCCTTTATCAGATGAACCGCCATCGGCAGAATCATTAGAAGAACAAGCAGCAAGACCAAAAAGAGCTAGTCCGCAAGCAGCATAATACATCCATTTCTTTTTCATGATGGATACCTCCGTTGTGTTATTTAAGTTTATTTTAAAACAATGTAAGCGTTTTTAAAACTGATAATTCTATTCTATTAGAGTAAAATTCTCTACAAAACGGAAGTAATCTTTTTGATTTTATAGTAGGGTTTGACAGTTAATCATTGGAAAGTCAAATTTTATTTTTTAGATTGGATATCTGTAAAAATATCATTGTACTTTTTAAGAATAGCGGATTTGTTTTTAATGACATAATCTGAATCTTCGGTGGCAATATTGATTTCTGTCATAGCTTTCATATTTTTATTGGTTTTAGCGTTTTTACGAATAGGTCTAATTGTAGTTTCAGTTCCTAGCTTATCTTGGATTTCTTGAGAAAGGAGGAAATCAATAAATTTCTTGGCATTTTCCATGTGTTTGGCATTTTTGACGATAGCCGCGTTACCAGGTAAAAAGACGGTTCCTTCTTTTGGATAAATGACTTTTACATCAACTCCATCATTTAAGAGTTTTAAGGCAGGATCTTCATAGGTTAGTCCTACAGCCATTTCTCCATCGGCGACAGCTTTGTAAACATTTGAAGAACTAGATGCAATCTTTCCATCTACTAGGGTAAATAGATTTTTCACATAGGTCCAAGCTTGTTCATTTTCGTATCCGCCTTGATCGACAAGCATGTTTGTTAATTGAGCAAAGGCGCTAGAAGCATTACTTGGATCAGCAGTAGCGATTTTTCCTTTTAATTTAGGATTGAGTAGATCATTGTAACCTTCAATTTTAATATCTTTTGTAAGGGCTGAATTGGCAATGATAACACTGACATCCAGTGTGTAAGGTGTGTAGAATCCTGTTTTATTTTGATATTCAGGGATTATCTGGTCGTTCTCTTGAGAAATATAAGGTTCAAAAAGATTTTCGTTAGAAGAGAAGAGGGCGTAGGAGCCTCCGAAAATGACATCAGCTACAGGGGATTCTTTTTCGGCCTCAGCTTTTTTGAACAATTCACCAGTGCTGGCTTGTACTAAGTCGACCTTAATACCATATTTTTCTTCGAAGGCTGGGATTGTTTCTTCGATAAGATCTTCAGGGTTAGGCGAGTAGACAACCAAAGTGTTATCTGAATCTTTTTCAGAGCTAGTTTCCGCTTCTATAGGAGAAGAACATCCTGATAAAGAAAGGAATATCCATCCACAAGAGAGAAAGAATAGTATTTTTTTCATAAGTATCTCCTTTTTTTACGAACATTTTCTCTACCTAGATTATTAATGTTTTTAAATTGTAGAGTCCTACAGGATATAATAAAAACCTTAAAGAAATCTAAAACGAAAAATAGGAAATGAGTTCCTAGAGCAAGGATGGGTGAATTTTAGCTGAGATTTTGATGGTAATACTCTTCAAAACACGTCCCTTTATCTGCAATCTCAAAGACATGATTTGAGTAGTAGCACTTTGATTTTCATTGGTTAAAAGTACAAAATAAAAAGATTGCCTGAGCTGAGCAATCCTTTTACATCAATGGTTTTTATCCATGAGTTTTAATTCTTTTGGAGAAATATGGAGATACTTTTTAAAAACTTTTGCAAAATATTTATAGTCTGAAAATCCAACTTGTTCAGAGATATCGCTTAAGGGAGAGTTAGGAGATTCAGCCATTTTATCTATAGCTTGCTTGAGGCGGTAGCGTAAAATATATTCATTTAGTGTCATTGGGAAGTCTTCTTTGATAACCTTATATAGATAACTTTCACTATACCCTAGATTCTCTGCAATGCTAGAAATGGTAAAGTGCATACAGTAGTGTTGATGAACAAATTCAAGAATTTGCTGAATGATTTGGTTTTGTGTATCAATTTGTTGGATAGAGGTGAGTAAAGTTTGATACTCTTCTAAAAAAGGAGTTTCTTGATAAGTGCTAACTCGTAATCGCAAAACAATTTTTTGAAGACATTCCGTCAATTCCTTGGTATCAATTGGTTTGGATAGAAAATCAACTGCCCCATATTGCATGGCTTTTTTGGCATTTTGAAAATCGTTATAACCTGATAAGATAACTTTTTCATAGGAGTGAGTACGAGTAGCTTCAAACATCATAAAAGCATCCATAATTGGCATTGTGATGTCTGTTAAGACAATATGAGGTTCTTTTTCTTGGATGAGTTTCATTCCCTCTTGACCGTGACTGGCAGTTCCTACGACTTGGATACCTAAGGCAGAGTAGTCTACGGCAATCTCTAGCCATTTTCGAATGAGGTGTTCGTCTTCTACGATAATGAGCTTAAACATGAGTTAGTCCTTTCGTTATAAATTTGACCCAAGTTTCTCCTTGGCGATTGACTCCTAAATCTAGCTGGACATCAGAAAAGAAATTGCTCAATCGTTTGTAGCTGTTAACGATGCCATGCTGGGTATGAGGGCTTTCTAAAGAGTCTAAAATAGCGAGTCGCTCTTGTTTTGTGAGTCCTCCAGCATTATCCTTGACTAAAAAAGTTAGAGAATCTGCTTCCAAGGTAATTTGGATATCAATATGAAGATCAATACGGTATTGCATCCCATATTTTATAGCATTTTCTACTAGAGGAAGCAAGAAAAGTTTAGGAATAGGCTGATTATCAACAGTTTCTGGACAGACAATATCATAAGAAAAGTGCTCAAAACGAATCTTATGAATCATAAGGTAATCCTCTAAAATCTTCAAATCCTGACAAATGGTTGTTTCTTTTTCTAAATCCGTGATACTGTAGCGAAGAATGCGCGTGAGATTTTGAATCAGGTCTTGTGTGAGAGCTGCATCCATTAAAGAAGTGATTTTAATCGTTTCAAGTGTATTGTAGAGAAAATGAGGATTGAACTGAGCTTCCAGCATTTTTCTTTCAAAAATCCACTTTTCTTTTTCGATGGTCAACATTTTTTGATGAAGTTGATCTAATTCGTACAACATATTATTAATTTTTTCGGCCATAAATTCAAACTCATCACCTGTTTGTAGAGAAAGCCTTTTTTCTGCTTGTTTGGGAATTTCTTGAAGTTGGTAAACCAAACTTTCAATAGGAACAGCGTTGTGTGTGGCAATTTTATGAGCAATTCGTCTTGCTTGCCAGAAGTAGAGGACGAATATACATAAGGTGAGGACGGAGGCTAAGCCGAGTAAGCTAGGAATGGGAAAGAAGGATTGAAAAGTATAGATTGAAAAAATAGCACCGACTTGTTCTTTTTGAACAATAAGCGGTTCATTCACATACCAGTGGGTGCGAGAGTGTAGGAGTTTTTCATCAAATTTTTCAAGAGTGGAACGAGTAAACTGATTTGTATTGTTGGAAAACATATTTCCAAAGCTATCGGTAATGATGTATTTGGAATTGATCATTGGGAAACTTGAGATGAAATCATTCTCATTTACGAAAGCAATAGTGTAGGCCTTAACTCGTTGGTTTTGAAGTAGTGGTTTGATAAAGAGTGTGTAGTGTTGCTTGTCTGAAGAGAGTGCTATTTTTTCTGTAACTTTATCTTGAGAAGGATTTTGAATGAGCAGTTTTAGATAGTAGGGTGATAAAATACTTTCTTGATGATTTCGATTAGTACTAAATAGTAATTCACCTGTATCACTTAGGATAATGAGGTCAGAACTAAGTTTTAATTTAGCTTTTGTCTCGTAAAATAAGCTAAAGACTTCTCTCTCTGTGTGTTTGCCGTCCAAAAATCCAGGAATCATTTTATAGTTCATAGTGGTCAGGAGCTCATTATTTGCTTCTTTCATCTCTTGAACTTGTTTGACAATCTGTCTCGTGTCTTTGGAGAGTTGTTGCTTTTGTAAAAAATAGGAAAAACCAAAAAGTAAAATGAGTAATAAAAGAGAGGTCATAAAGGCTGCGATAGAGCTTCTATGGAGAATTTCTTTTTGGAGAGATTTTTTAAAGGAATGAGACATCTGCTACCTCCTTAGAAGGGTTTTCTGTTATAAGTATAGCAGTTTAAAAATTCTAGAGCAAGGTAAAGTAGAAAAGTATAGAATAGAACGAGACCAAATTCCTCCAAAAATGGTATAATAGTAACATCACAAAATTGGAGAGAGACCATGAGTTTTTACAATCATAAAGAAATTGAGCCTAAGTGGCAGGGCTATTGGGCAGAACATCATACATTTAAGACAGGAACAGATGCATCAAAACCTAAGTTTTATGCTCTCGATATGTTCCCTTATCCATCTGGAGCGGGTCTGCACGTAGGACACCCGGAAGGTTACACAGCAACGGATATCCTCAGTCGTTACAAACGTGCCCAAGGCTACAATGTCCTTCACCCAATGGGTTGGGATGCTTTTGGTTTGCCTGCAGAGCAATATGCTATGGATACTGGTAATGACCCAGCAGAATTTACAGCGGAAAATATTGCCAACTTCAAACGTCAAATCAATGCACTTGGATTTTCTTATGACTGGGATCGTGAAGTCAATACAACAGATCCAAACTACTACAAGTGGACGCAATGGATTTTCACTAAGCTTTACGAAAAAGGCTTGGCCTATGAAGCTGAAGTGCCAGTAAACTGGGTAGAAGAATTGGGAACAGCTATTGCTAATGAAGAGGTTCTTCCTGACGGAACATCGGAGCGTGGAGGCTATCCAGTTGTCCGCAAACCAATGCGCCAATGGATGCTCAAAATCACGGCCTACGCAGAGCGCTTGCTCAATGACTTGGATGACCTTGACTGGCCAGAGTCTATCAAGGACATGCAACGCAACTGGATTGGTAAATCAACTGGTGCTAATGTAACTTTTAAAGTTAAGGGAACAGACAAGGAGTTCACAGTCTTTACCACTCGTCCTGATACTCTTTTCGGTGCAACTTTCACTGTTTTGGCTCCTGAGCATGAACTAGTAGATGCCATCACAAGCACAGAGCAAGCAGAGGCTGTAGCAGACTACAAACACCAAGCTAGCCTTAAGTCTGACTTGGCTCGTACAGACCTTGCCAAGGAAAAAACTGGTGTTTGGACTGGTGCTTATGCCATCAACCCTGTCAATGGTAAAGAAATTCCAATCTGGATTGCCGACTATGTTCTTGCTAGTTACGGAACAGGTGCTGTTATGGCTGTGCCTGCCCACGATCAACGTGACTGGGAATTTGCCAAACAATTTGACCTTCCAATCGTCGAAGTACTTGAAGGTGGAAACATTGAAGAAGCTGCCTACACAGAAGATGGCCTTCACGTTAATTCAGACTTCCTAGATGGATTGAACAAAGAAGATGCTATTGCCAAGATTGTGGCTTGGTTGGAAGAAAAAGGCTGTGGTCAAGAAAAAGTGACCTACCGTCTCCGTGACTGGCTCTTTAGCCGTCAACGTTACTGGGGTGAACCAATCCCAATCATTCATTGGGAAGATGGGACTTCAACAGCAGTTCCAGAAAGTGAATTGCCACTTGTCTTGCCAGTCACCAAGGACATCCGCCCTTCAGGTACTGGGGAAAGTCCATTGGCTAACTTGACCGACTGGCTGGAAGTGACTCGTGAAGATGGTGTCAAAGGTCGTCGTGAAACCAACACTATGCCACAATGGGCAGGTTCAAGCTGGTACTACCTTCGCTATATCGACCCACACAACACAGAGAAATTGGCTGATGAGGACCTCCTCAAGCAATGGTTGCCAGTCGATATCTACGTGGGTGGTGCAGAACACGCTGTTCTTCACTTACTCTACGCTCGTTTCTGGCATAAATTCCTCTATGATATCGGTGTTGTACCGACTAAAGAACCATTCCAAAAACTCTTTAACCAAGGAATGATCTTAGGAACAAGCTACCGTGACCACCGTGGTGCTCTTGTAGCGACTGACAAGGTTGAAAAACGTGACGGTTCCTTCTTCCATGTGGAAACAGGGGAAGAATTGGAGCAAGCACCAGCCAAGATGTCTAAATCCCTCAAGAACGTGGTCAACCCAGACGATGTGGTGGAACAATACGGTGCTGATACTCTTCGTGTCTATGAAATGTTCATGGGACCACTTGACGCTTCGATCGCTTGGTCAGAAGAAGGTCTGGAAGGAAGCCGTAAGTTCCTTGACCGTGTGTACCGTTTGATCACAAGTAAAGAAATCGTTGCGGAAAACAATGGCGCTCTCGACAAGGTTTATAACGAAACCGTTAAATCTGTCACAGAGCAAATCGAGTCCATGAAATTCAACACAGCCATTGCCCAACTCATGGTCTTTGTCAACGCAGCGAACAAGGAAGACAAACTCTATGTGGATTACGCCAAAGGCTTTATCCAATTGATTGCTCCATTTGCCCCTCACTTGGCAGAAGAACTCTGGCAAACAGTGGCAGCAACAGGCGAGTCTATCTCTTATGTAGCTTGGCCAACATGGGACGAAAGCAAATTGGTTGAAGATGAAATCGAAATCGTTGTTCAAATCAAAGGAAAAGTCCGTGCTAAGCTCATGGTCGCAAAAGACTTATCACGCGAAGAATTGCAAGAAATGGCTCTAGCTGACGAAAAAGTCAAGGCAGAGATTGACGGCAAAGAAATTGTGAAAGTAATTAGTGTACCTAATAAGCTTGTAAATATCGTAACGAAATAAATTTAAAAGTCCTTCAGAGTAGAATCTGGAGGATTTTTTGTAGATTACCTGTGAGATGTGATATACTATTCACATCTTTAAACTTATAAGTGGGAGACAAGGAGAAAGTTATGCCAGTAAATGAATACGGTCAGATGATTGGTGAACCTGTAGATGATACACCTGGAGTTTTGCCTTCACTTATACGGATAGAAGGGCGATATACGATTATAGAAGCTCTATCGGTGGAAAAGCATGCAGAGGATTTATTAGCTGTCTATGGCCCAGATAGTCCTCGTGAGATGTGGACCTACCTTTTTCAGGCGCAAGTAGCAGATATGAAGGAGCTGGTTACTCTCTTAAATCAGATGTTGGCTCGTAAGGACCGTTTTTATTATGCGATTATAGACAAGGCGACTGGTAAGGCCTTGGGGACTTTTTCTCTCATGCGCATTGACCAGAATAACCGAGTGATAGAAGTGGGAGCTGTTACTTTTTCTCCAGAACTCAGGGGGACACGGATAGGGACAGAAGCCCAATATTTACTGGCTCGCTATGTCTTTGAAGAGCTTAACTATCGTCGCTATGAATGGAAATGCGATGCTCTTAACCTGCCATCAAGACGAGCAGCGGAACGTTTGGGCTTTATTTATGAAGGAACCTTCCGTCAGGCAGTGATTTATAAGGGGCGTACGAGGGATACGGATTGGTTGTCTATGATTGATAAGGACTGGCTCCAAGTCAAATCTCGTTTGGAAACATGGTTGGCTCCTGAAAACTTTGATAAAGATGGACGGCAGTATAAGAGCTTGAGAGAGCTCTAAGAGGTGTTGAGATGATTACTATTAAAAAGCAAGAAATTGTCAAGCTAGAGGATGTTTTGCATCTCTATCAGGCTGTCGGTTGGACAAATTATACCCATCAACCAGAGATGCTGGAGCAGGCCTTATCTCATTCATTAGCGATTTATCTGGCACTTGATGGCGATGCTGCGGTGGGCTTGATTCGTTTGGTTGGAGATGGATTCTCATCAGTATTGGTTCAGGATTTAATTGTTTTACCAATCTATCAGCGTCAAGGGATTGGTAGTGACTTGATGAAAGAGGCTTTAGAAGATTATAAAGATGCCTATCAAGTCCAGCTGGTGACAGTTCAGACAGAAAGAACCTTGGGATTCTATCGTTCTATGGGTTTTGAAACTTTATCCACCTATGATTGTACAGGAATGATTTGGATAAACAGAGAAAAATAATAAAACTTGTTTGTTCTTAAGCAAAGTTTAAGGATGGTCTAGTATCATATAGTCATTAAATAAAGACCTCCTAACTTTATTTAATGAAATCCTAAAACTTTTTTTCATCATAATCTCCTAATGAAGCCACCCAATCAGGTGGCTTTTTTGCGTGGTGAGGTGCTGGTGATAGAAATTTTTTGCCAAATAGTAAAATTTGAGAAAAGTTAAGCTATTTTTAAGCTTTGTCTTGTATTATATAGTTATTAAATAAAGACCTCCTAACTTTATTTAATAAAATCCTAAACTTTTCTTTTTCATAATAATCTCCCTTAACTCCACCCAATCAGGTGGAGTTTTTTGCTTTATAACAGGCTTTTTGGGATTTTCATAAACATGGTTTTCCGATACTTTTCGGTGATTTTTGGGTTTTAGTCGGGGAATTGGCGGGGACTTTTTTAGCGAATATGACTAAGAAATAGGTTTGTTGATACTTTAGCTACCTCAAACTCACTTTGAATGTAAGTGACTGTTAATTGAAGGACTGGCACTACTGTAATCATGATTTTATTTGTCCAGTAGTGGCGTACTAAATGAGGAGTGACATGTAAGATTGTCTCTTCGATTGATTATACCGTAGAATATTATAACCACATAAATGTTCAACTCGAGAGTCACCCAAACAGGTGGCTTTTTGTTTGTGGCTTGGTTTTTTGATATAATAGAGCCATGAGTAGAATTTTAGATAATGAGATAATGGGGGACGAGGAGCTAGTAGAACGCACACTCCGTCCTCAGTACTTACGTGAATATATTGGACAGGATAAGGTCAAGGACCAGCTCCAAATCTTTATCGAGGCTGCCAAAATGCGAGATGAAGCGCTGGATCATGTCCTCTTATTTGGACCTCCAGGCTTGGGAAAAACGACCATGGCTTTTGTTATTGCCAACGAACTAGGTGTAAATCTAAAGCAGACGTCTGGGCCTGTTATTGAAAAAGCTGGTGATTTGGTAGCGATTTTGAATGACTTAGAGCCTGGGGATGTCCTTTTTATTGATGAGATTCATCGTTTGCCCATGTCAGTGGAAGAGGTGCTTTATAGTGCCATGGAGGACTTCTACATTGATATCATGATTGGGGTTGGTGAAGGCAGTCGCAGTGTTCATTTGGAGTTGCCACCTTTTACCTTGATTGGTGCAACGACTCGGGCTGGTATGCTTTCAAATCCGCTGCGGGCACGTTTTGGGATTACAGGTCATATGGAGTATTACGCCCATGCTGACTTGACGGAAATTGTCGAGCGGACGGCAGATATTTTTGAGATGGAAATCACCCATGAGGCAGCATCTGAGTTGGCTCTACGTAGTCGTGGAACTCCTCGTATCGCCAATCGTCTCCTCAAGCGCGTGCGCGACTTTGCTCAGATTATGGGCGATGGCCTGATTGATGATGTGATTACGGACAAGGCCTTGACTATGCTGGATGTTGACCATGAAGGTTTGGACTATGTGGACCAGAAAATCCTTCGGACCATGATTGAGATGTACGGTGGTGGTCCTGTTGGTTTAGGAACTCTTTCTGTGAATATCGCAGAAGAGCGTGAGACAGTTGAAGATATGTATGAGCCTTACTTGATTCAAAAAGGTTTTATTATGCGGACGCGGTCTGGACGAGTGGCGACTGCTAAGGCATATGAGCATTTAGGTTATGAATATAGTGAAAAATGAGCAAGAAATTCTAGAGGCTTTTAGAAAAAATCCAGATATGATGGCTATTCTGACTATCATCCGAGATTTTGGCTTAAAAGACTCCTGGTTGGCAGCAGGCTCTGTCAGAAATTTCATCTGGAATCTCTTGTCAGACAGACCAGCATTTGATCTTGAAACAGATGTAGATGTGATTTTCTTTGATCCAGATATTTCTTATGCGGAAACCTTGTCTCTAGAGAAAAAGTTGAGAGAGGGCTTTCCTCAGTACCAGTGGAAATTGAAAAATCAGGTCTATATGCACCAGCATAGTCCTCACACTTCTCCCTATACCAGTTCTCGTGATGCCATGAGTAAGTATCCAGAACGTTGTACGGCTGTTGGACTACGCTTGAATGAAGAATTAGATTTTGAACTCTATGCACCTTATGGTTTGGAGGATATTTTGAACTTTCAGGTTTCTCCAACTCCCCATTTCTTAGAAAATGAAGACCGAATGAAGCTCTATCAAAAGCGTTTATCTAAGAAAAATTGGCAAGAAAAATGGAAAAATCTTACATTTAAAATAACTTAAGGAAACTTTAAGTTAGGAGTTGTATACTTATCCCAGTTGTATACTTATCCCATAAGTTAAGAAGATCTTAACTTTAAATCCTAAAACTTTTTCATAATAATCTCCCTATAAAAAATAGAGTCGCCCAATCAGGCGACTTATTTTTTTGAAAAATGGGCTTGGTGCCTGAGAATAAATAGCTTAGTGATAGAAGAAAATAGGGAAATATGGTATAATGAAATGATAGATTTTTGAATAGGAATAAGATCATGTTTGGATTTTTTAAGAAAGATACGGCTGTGGAAGTAGAGGTTCCGACACAGGTTCCTGCTCATATCGGCATCATCATGGATGGAAATGGCCGTTGGGCTAAAAAACGTATGCAACCGCGAGTCCTTGGACACAAGGCAGGGATGGAAGCATTGCAAACTGTGACCAAGGCGGCCAATAAATTGGGCGTCAAGGTGATTACGGTCTATGCTTTTTCTACGGAAAATTGGACCCGTCCAGATCAGGAAGTCAAGTTTATCATGAACTTGCCAGTAGAGTTTTATGATAATTATGTCCCGGAACTGCATGCGAATAATATTAAAATTCAAATGATAGGGGAGACAGACCGCCTGCCTAAGCAGACTTTTGAAGCTTTAACCAAAGCTGAGGAATTGACTAAGAATAACACAGGTTTGATTCTTAATTTTGCCCTTAACTATGGTGGACGTGCTGAGATTACACAGGCTCTTAAGTTGATTTCCCAGGATGTGTTAGATGCCAAAATCAATCCAGGTGACATCACAGAGGAATTGATTGATAACTATCTCTTTACCCAGCATTTGCCTAAGGAGTTACGAGACCCGGACTTGATTATCCGTACTAGTGGAGAATTGCGTTTGAGCAATTTCCTTCCATGGCAGGGCGCCTATAGTGAGCTCTATTTTACGGATACCTTGTGGCCTGATTTTGACGAGGTGGCCTTGCAGGAAGCCATTCTTGCCTACAATCGTCGTCATCGCCGCTTTGGAGGAGTTTAGGAGGAAATATGACACAGGATTTACAGAAAAGAACCTTATTTGCAGGGATTGCCCTGGCTATTTTCCTACCAATTTTAATGATTGGGGGACTCTTGCTTCAGATAGTAATTGGAATCATAGCCATGTTAGCCATGCATGAACTTTTGAAGATGAGGGGTCTAGAGACCATGACGATGGAGGGCCTCTTGACCCTCTTTGCAACCTTTGCCTTAACCATTCCCTTGGAGAATTATCTGACTTTTTTGCCAGTTGATGGGAATGTGGTTGCCTATAGTGTTTTAATTTCAATCATGTTAGGAACGACTGTTTTTAGCAAGTCTTATACGATTGAGGACGCTGTTTTCCCTCTTGCTATGAGTTTCTATGTAGGCTTTGGATTTAATGCTTTACTAGATGCTCGCGTTGCAGGTTTAGATAAGGCTCTCTTGGCCTTGTGTATCGTTTGGGCAACCGATAGTGGTGCCTATCTTGTTGGAATGAACTATGGGAAACGAAAATTAGCTCCGACAGTTTCTCCAAATAAAACCATTGAGGGTGCTTTAGGTGGTATTTTAGGTGCTATTTTAGTAACTATCATCTTTGTGTTGTTTGACAGTACAGTTGCTCTTCCGTATGGAATTTACAAGATGTCTGTCTTTGCTATTTTCTTTAGCATTGCTGGACAATTTGGTGACTTACTAGAAAGTTCGATCAAGCGTCACTTTGGTATCAAGGATTCTGGGAAATTTATCCCTGGACATGGTGGTGTTTTGGATCGATTTGATAGTATGTTGCTTGTATTTCCAATTATGCACTTATTTGGACTCTTTTAGAGAAAGGAAGATAGAATGCTCGGAATTTTAACCTTTATTCTGGTTTTTGGGATTATTGTAGTGGTGCACGAGTTCGGTCACTTCTACTTTGCTAAGAAATCAGGAATTCTAGTGCGTGAATTTGCCATTGGTATGGGACCAAAAATCTTTGCTCATATTGGCAAGGATGGGACAGCCTATACCATTCGGATCTTGCCTCTGGGTGGCTATGTTCGCATGGCCGGTTGGGGTGATGATACAACTGAAATCAAGACTGGAACTCCTGTCAGTTTGACCCTTACTGATGATGGTAAGGTAAAACGGATCAATCTCTCAGGCAAAAAATTGGATCAAACGGCTCTCCCGATGCAGGTGACCCAGTTTGATTTTGAAGACAAGCTTTTCATCAGGGGCTTGGTTCTGGAAGAAGAAAAAACATTTGCAGTGGATCATGATGCAACGGTTGTGGAAGCAGATGGAACTGAGGTTCGGATTGCTCCCTTGGATGTTCAATATCAAAATGCAACTATCTGGGGGAAACTCATTACTAACTTTGCAGGTCCTATGAACAACTTTATCTTAGGTGTTGTTGTTTTCTGGATTTTAATCTTTATGCAGGGTGGTGTCAGAGATGTTGATACCAACCAGTTCCATGTTATGCCTCAAGGTGCCTTGGCCAAGGTGGGAGTACCAGAAACGGCTCAGATTACCAAGATTGGCTCACATGAGATTAGCAACTGGGAAAGTTTGACTCAGGCTGTGGAAGCAGAAACCAAAGATCAGACGGCCCCGACCTTGGATGTGACTATTTCTGAAAATGGTAGTGACAAACAAGTCACTGTTACTCCGGAAGAAAGTCAAGGCCGTTATCTCCTAGGTGTTCAACCGGGGATTAAGTCAGATTTTGTATCCATGTTTGTAGGTGGTTTTACAACTGCTGCTGACTCGGCCCTCCGAATTCTCTCAGCACTGAAAAATCTGATTTTCCAACCGGATTTGAACAAGCTGGGTGGACCTGTTGCTATCTTTAAGGCAAGTAGTGATGCTGCAAAAAATGGAATTGAGAATGTCTTGTACTTCTTGGCTCTGATTTCCATCAATATTGGGATTTTTAATCTGATTCCGATTCCAGCTCTGGATGGTGGTAAGATTGTGCTCAATATCCTAGAAGCTATCCGCCGCAAACCATTAAAACAAGAAATTGAAACCTATGTCACCTTGGCCGGAGTGGTCATCATGGTTATCTTGATGATTGCTGTGACCTGGAATGACATCATGCGACTCTTTTTTAGATAATTGAGGAATATTATGAAACAAAGTAAAATACCTATCCCAACGCTTCGCGAAATGCCAAGCGATGCTCAAGTTATCAGTCATGCTCTTATGTTACGAGCTGGTTATGTTCGTCAAGTCTCAGCAGGTGTTTATTCCTACCTACCACTTGCCAACCGTGTGATTGAAAAAGCCAAAAATATCATGCGCCAAGAATTCGACAATATTGGTGCCGTTGAGATGTTGGCTCCAGCCCTTCTCAGTGCTGACCTTTGGCGTGAATCTGGCCGTTATGAAACCTACGGGGAAGACTTGTATAAATTGAAAAACCGTGAGAAGTCAGACTTCATCTTGGGGCCAACTCACGAAGAAACTTTTACAGCGATTGTCCGTGATTCTGTTAAATCTTACAAGCAATTGCCACTCAATCTCTATCAAATCCAGCCTAAGTATCGTGATGAAAAACGCCCACGTAATGGACTTCTTCGTACACGTGAGTTTATCATGAAGGATGCTTACAGCTTCCACGCTAACTATGATAGCTTGGACAGTGTTTATGATGAGTACAAGGCAGCTTACGAGCGTGTTTTCACTCGTAGTGGCTTAGATTTCAAGGCTATTATTGGTGACGGTGGAGCTATGGGTGGTAAGGATAGCCAAGAATTTATGGCCATCACACCTGCCCGTACAGACCTTGACCGCTGGGTTGTCTTGGACAAGTCAGTTGCCTCATTTGACGAAATTCCTGATCAAGTGCAAGAAGAAATCAAGGGAGAATTGCTAAAATGGATGGTCTCTGGTGAAGATACCATTGCTTACTCAAGTGAGTCTAGCTATGCTGCTAACTTGGAAATGGCGACAAACGAGTACAAACCAAGCAACCGTGTTGTGACTGAAGACCAAGTAGCTCGTGTGGAAACACCAGGTGTCAAATCGATTGATGAAGTTGCTGCTTTCTTGAATGTCTCTGAAGAGCAAACAATCAAGACCTTGGTTTATATCGCAGACGAGGAGCCAGTTGTAGCTTTACTGGTTGGCAACGACCAACTCAATGAAGTCAAGTTGAAAAACTACCTTGGTGCAGACTTCTTAGAACCTGCAACCGAGGCGGAAGTGAAAGAATTGTTGGGAGCGGACTTTGGTTCACTTGGACCAGTTGGTTTGCCTGAAAATGTGAAAATCATCGCTGACCGCAAGGTGCAAGATAGCCGCAATGCTGTTGTCGGTGCTAACGAAGATGGCTACCACTTGACTGGTGTGAACCCAGGCCGTGATTTTACTGCAGAATATGTAGATATCCGTGAAGTTCGTGAGGGTGAAATTTCTCCAGACGGACAAGGTGTCCTTAACTTTGCGCGTGGTATCGAAATTGGTCACATCTTCAAACTTGGCACTCGCTATTCAGCGAGCATGGGAGCAGATGTTTTGGATGAAAATGGCCGTGCTGTGCCAATTATTATGGGATGCTATGGTATCGGTGTCAGCCGTCTCCTTTCAGCAGTGATGGAACAACATGCTCGCCTCTTTGTTAATAAAACGCCAAAAGGTGAATACCGTTACACTTGGGGAATCAATTTCCCTAAAGAATTGGCCCCATTTGATGTGCACTTGATTACTGTCAATGTCAAGGATGATGAAGCGCAAGCCTTGACAGAAAAGCTTGAAGCAAGCTTGATGGGAGCTGGTTACGAAGTCTTGACAGATGACCGTAATGAACGTGTCGGGGTCAAATTCAGCGATAGCGACTTGATTGGATTGCCAATCCGTATCACTGTTGGGAAGAAAGCGGCCGATGGCATCGTAGAAGTTAAGATTAAAGCGACTGGTGATACCATCGTAGTTCAAGCAGATAACTTGCTTGAAACGCTTGAAATACTCAGCGAGAAATAAAAACTATAATCAGAAGAAGAACAAGGAAAAAATGTAACTAGTTTTTACCTTGTTTTTTCTGTATAATGGGAAAAATGAGTAGATAAAGAGGTAAAAGTATGCTAAGATTTCCAAAGGATTTTGTCTGGGGATCCTCTACTTCTGGACCACAGACTGAAGGACGTGTAGCTGGTGATGGTAAAGGAGATAATCTCTGGGATTATTGGTACCAAGTGGAGCCAAATCGTTACTATAATGGAATTGGTCCAGATAAGACATCGACCTTTTATGAAAATTGGGAACAGGATATCGAGCTTTTGTTAGAGACTGGTCATACGGCCTTTCGGACTTCTATTCAGTGGTCACGGATTTTTCCACAAGGCTGTGGAAAAGTCAATGCTCAAGGTGTGGATTTCTATCGTAAGGTTTTTGAGGCTATTAAGGCTAAGGGGATTCGTCTTTTAGTCAATCTCTACCACTTTGATTTGCCTTTTGCTCTTCAAGAGGATGGTGATGGTTGGGAAAATAAGGCGACTGTCTCAGCCTTTGAAGACTATGCTCGTTTTTGTTTTGAGACTTATGGAGATTTAGTGGATCAATGGATTACCTTTAACGAGCCAATCGTTCCGGTAGAATTTGGCTATTTTTACGATGCCCATTATCCACATAAGGTGGACGCGGAGGCAGCAGTTAAAGTAGCCTATCATACACAATTGGCTAGCAGTCGGGCGGTCAAGGCCTGCCATGAACTCTTGCCTGATTCCAAGATTGGTATTGTCCTCAACTTGACGCCGGCTTATCCACGTAGTCAGCATCCTGCTGATGTCAAGGCTGCTCGTATTGCGGACCTTTTTCAAGCCCAATCTTTCTTAGATCCGTCTGTTTTGGGGACTTATCCACAGGAGTTGGTAGAAATCTTGCATGAACACGGGATCTTACCTGATGCTACGGAGGAGGAGTTGGAACTCATTCGTGACAATACGGTAGACTTTCTTGGTGTCAACTACTATCAACCTTTGCGTGTTATGGCGCCTCGATTTGCTAAGCATCCAGAGAGTCCACTCTTACCAGAACATTTTTATGAGCCTTATGTGATGCCTGGACGTAAAATCAATCCTCACCGTGGCTGGGAAATTTATGAGCAAGGGATTTATGACATTGCCCAAAATATCAAGAAAAATTATGGCAATATTGAGTGGATGTTGACAGAGAATGGTATGGGTGTTGAAGGAGAGGAAAAATTCCGTGAGAATGGAATGATTCAAGATGATTACCGTATTGACTTTGTAAAAGGCCATCTTCGTGAACTGCACCGTGCCATTGAAGATGGAGCCAATTGTAAGGGCTACTTGATTTGGACCTTTATCGATTGTTGGTCATGGCTCAATAGTTATAAAAATCGCTATGGTTTGGTTGAATTAGACTTGGAAACGCAAGAACGTCGTCTGAAAAAATCAGGGCACTGGTTCAAGGGTTTAAGCGATAATAATGGATTTTAAAAAAGGACTCTGACTGATTATCCTAATTGGTCAGAGTTTTTTGCTTACAGGAGCGTGATTTGAACTATACCAATTTTTACTCTTGACAAGTGAAAGAAACAAGTATATACTGTTTTTGCTAATTCTATAAAAGAGGAATTAGACTATACCAATTTTAAGGAGAAAGCACAGCTTGCCTGTGTCGTATATACTATGTGTGGAATTGTTGGTGTTGTTGGAAACACAAATGCAACTGATATTTTGATTCAAGGGCTTGAAAAGCTCGAATACCGTGGTTATGATTCTGCGGGAATTTTTGTCCTAGGTGGTGCTGAAAATCATCTAGTCAAGGCTGTCGGTCGTATTGCAGAATTGTCTGCTAAGACAGCTGGTGTTGAGGGAACAACTGGTATCGGACATACTCGCTGGGCAACTCACGGAAAACCAACGGAAGACAATGCTCACCCACACCGCTCTGAGACAGAACGTTTTGTCTTGGTGCACAACGGGGTGATTGAAAACTACCTTGAAATCAAGGAAGAATACCTTGCAGGTCACCACTTTAAGGGGCAAACAGATACTGAAATCGCCGTTCACTTGATTGGAAAATTTGCGGAAGAAGAAGGTCTCTCTGTTCTTGAAGCCTTCAAAAAAGCCCTTCATATCATCCGTGGTTCTTATGCCTTTGCCTTGGTTGACTCACAAAATCCTGAAGTCATCTACGTGGCTAAAAATAAATCACCACTTTTGATTGGTCTTGGGGAAGGCTATAACATGGTCTGCTCAGATGCTATGGCTATGATTCGTGAAACCAACCAATACATGGAAATTCATGACCAAGAGTTGGTAATTGTGAAAGCTGATAGCGTTGAAGTTCAAGACTATGATGGCAACAGTCGTGAGCGTGCTAGTTACACTGCTGAACTTGACTTGTCAGATATCGGTAAGGGAACTTATCCTTACTACATGCTCAAGGAAATCGATGAGCAACCAACAGTTATGCGTAAACTCATCCAAGCCTACACAGATGAGGCTGGTCAAGTAGTCGTTGATCCTGCTATCATCCGGGCTGTTCAAGACGCAGACCGTATCTACATCCTTGCAGCTGGAACATCTTACCATGCAGGGTTTGCTTCTAAAAAAATGTTGGAAGAATTGACAGATACACCAGTAGAACTTGGAATCTCATCTGAGTGGGGCTACGGTATGCCACTTCTCAGCAAGAAACCACTCTTCATCTTTATCAGTCAGTCTGGTGAAACAGCGGATAGCCGTCAGGTTTTGGTTAAGGCTAATGAAATGGGAATTCCAAGCTTAACCGTGACAAACGTCCCAGGCTCAACTCTTTCTCGTGAAGCTAACCATACCATGCTTCTTCACGCAGGTCCTGAAATTGCCGTGGCATCAACTAAAGCCTATACAGCACAAATCGCAGCCCTTGCCTTCCTTGCAAAAGCAGTTGGAGAAACAAATGGCAATGCCAAAGCGCAATCCTTTGACCTGGTTCATGAATTGTCAATCGTAGCTCAGTCTATCGAATCAACCCTTTCAGAGAAAGAATTGATTGATAACAAGGTGCGTGATCTTCTTGAAACAACTCGCAACGCCTTTTACATCGGACGTGGTCAGGATTACTATGTAGCCATGGAAGCAAGTCTCAAGCTCAAAGAGATTTCTTACATCCAGTGTGAAGGTTTTGCGGCTGGAGAGCTCAAGCACGGAACCATTGCCTTGATTGAAGAGGGAACGCCTGTCTTGGCCCTCTTGTCAGATCCAGTCCTTGCCAACCACACTCGTGGAAATATCCAAGAGGTCGCAGCCCGTGGAGCCAAGGTCCTCACTATCGCAGAAGAAAATGTTGCCAAAGAGACAGACGATATCGTCCTTACGACTGTACACCCTTACCTTTCACCAATTTCAATGGTCGTACCAACGCAATTGGTCGCTTACTTTGCAACCCTCCACCGTGGCCTCGATGTGGACAAACCGCGTAACCTTGCTAAATCAGTAACGGTAGAATAAGCTAAAAAGTCTAGTCATCTAGGCTTTTTCTTGTGAGCAAATTGGTTGCTTGTACTCAAGATTCGTGTTATACTCTTCGAAAATCAAATTCAAACCATGTCAGCTTCACCTTGCCGTACTTAAGTACAGCCTGCGGCTAGCTTCCTAGTTTGCTCTTTGATTTTCATTGAGTGTTAGAATAATTTTTCAAAATGAAGGACAGAAATAGACAGGGAGAATGATTGTGGTAGAATTGGGAATTTCAACATTTGGGGAAACAACGGAGCTTGAAGGGACTGGGCAAACTTACAGTCATGCCGAACGCATTCGTCAGTTGGTGGCAGAGATTGAGCTGGCTGATAAGGTTGGTTTGAATGTGTATGGGATTGGCGAGCACCATCGAGCGGATTTTGCAGTATCAGCTCCAGAGATTGTCCTGGCAGCTGGGGCAGTCAATACCAAAAAAATCCGTTTGACCAGCGCAGTCAGCATTCTCTCAAGTATGGACCCCATTCGGTTGTTCCAACAATATGCCACTATTGATGCTTTGTCAAATGGACGTGCGGAGATTATGGCTGGAAGGGGTTCTTTCACGGAATCTTTTCCCTTGTTTGGATATGATTTGAAAGACTACGAAGCCCTTTTTGATGAGAAATTAGACTTGCTCCAGTTAGTCAATGAAAAGACCAAGCTAGACTGGCAAGGTCGATTGACCCAAGCAATCTCTGGCAAAGAAGTTTATCCACGTCCAGTTCAGGACAAATTACCCTTGTGGATAGCGACAGGTGGTCATGTCGAATCAACAGTGAAGATTGCTCAAGCAGGCTTACCGATTGTCTATGCCATTATTGGTGGTAACCCTCGTTATTTTAAAAAGTTGATTCAGGCTTATCGTGAGATTGGGAGTGAAGCGGGCCATGCCAGTCATGAACTAAAGGTTGGAGCCCATTCTTGGGGTTGGATTGCTGAGGATGGCGAACAGGCGGTGAAAGATTATTTCCATCCGACCAAGCAAGTGGTGGATGCTATTTCCAAAGACCGTCCGCACTGGCAGGAATTACGTTATGAGCAATATTTGGAACAGGTAGGGCCAAATGGTGCTATGTTTGTGGGCAATCCAGATCAGGTAGCCGAAAAATTGATTCGCATGATAGAGGATTTAGGATTGGACCGCTTCATGCTCCATCTACCGCTTGGCTCCATGCCTCATGACCAAGTCCTAAGAGCTATTGAACTTTTTGGAACGCAAGTTGCACCCCAAGTACGGGCATACTTCGCCATGAAAGAGGCTTCATAAAAAATCCTAATCAGGCTTATTAGAACGACAAATATTGTACAAAAATCAATCCCCCGAGCGTTAAGGCTTGGGGGATTGTTCTATAGGAGGGCTAGTTTAGTTCTCTTTTTTATTTTTTAGCAAGAAGCCGAGACCTAGAAGGGCAAGAAGACTAATTCCTGCAAACAGGAGTTTGTGATCGTTTTTGGTTCCTGTATTTGGAAGTTCAGCTTGTTTAGCTAGGGGTGCAGGTGTATTTTCTTTGCTAGAGTTTTCTACCGATTCGTTTTGAACCGCTTCTTTTACAGATGATGGTTGTGCTTCTTGTACTGGTTGTGAAACTTGTGTAGTTTGTGAATCAGTTGGAGCTTGGCTAGGTTTATTTTCCACATCAGCTACTTTTGCATCTGGTTTTGCAGAATCAGGTTTAGTTTGTGGAGCTGGAGTTTGCTGTTCCGGTTTGACGATTCGGTTTGGAGTATTGTCTTGGCCGTTATTTTGACCGTGTTCTTGTTTTAAGCTAGAAAGGTCAAATTCTGGTTTTTCTTCCACAGCTGGGGCAACAATGGCACCGCCTTGAGCGATTCGAAGAACAGTAGCTGTAAGGGCGTTTAATTTCAAGCCTTTTTCAGTCCATTCAAGACCTTTCGGGTTGGCAATTCCGACTGGCCCTGCTTGGTTTTCATCTGCCAAAACTTCAGCATTTCTGAGGTGGGCAAAGGCAGTTCCCAAATTAAATTCACGAGCTTTTTCGTCCGCATTGACAAAGACTGCGTAGATATCACCGTTTGGAGCGGTGATTTGGTAGCCAATCACTACATCCTCTTTTTCTACACCATTTTGACCTGGGACAGTGATGAGATGGACACGGTCTTTGATATCTTGGAGACTCTTAAGTCGGAAGGCATCTGTAGATTGACGAAGGGCAATCAGACCTTTCATGTAGTCACGGCTCTTGACATTTTCAGGATAGGCTTTTCCATCCGTAGCCTTTCTCCAGTCAAACTTGTTGACAGCATCGCTAGAGTCATAAGAGTCGTGGATGAAGTAAGGATAGACAAATGGATTGCCGTCTTTATCACGCAACAAGTGAGACTTGTTTGGTACCTTATCTTCAGGAACGGGAGTCTTATAGGCTGGATCAAGGAATTGTTTGGTACGTCCATATTCCTGACCGGAGTGGATAAACGAAGTTCCTTGAGCTGTCAAGATCATGAGGTTTCCAAGTCGTAAGCGACGATGGATTTCAGCATAGTTCTCAGCCTTGCTTGGATCTTTTTTGATAGATTGAGCGATAATGTCAAAGAGGGTCAAGTTATCATGGGCTGCGATGTATTGGATGACATCTCCAGGGCTGTCAGCTTCAAAGTTGGTTGGTTGAGCAATGAGATTTTTGAAGATGGTGTTGATATCACGCTTGCCGCCTGTGATAAAGGCAGGTTGACCTTCGTTTGGATAACCAGACTTGAGGTTGTTACGGATGTCGTCTGAGAAGACTGCGACAGTATCGGTATGTTTCATCCAATCTTGGTCAGCAGCTTTAGTAGGCATATTTTCATCACCGGTATAAGTTCTCCAACCTTCACCCAGCATGATGAGATTAGGATTGAGGGCGCGTGCAGCTTTGTAGGCTTCTTCAATAGAAGCGGCATCATGGTCTCCCATCATATCGAAGCGGAATCCATCCACTTTGTAGGTATCAACTAGATATTTGATAGAGTCAACTAGGAGCCGTTTGGTCATATGGTGGGTTGTCCCTAAGCGTCCACCACCAAAACTAGTGCGAGGTGTACCATCAGCATCCATAAAGTGGTAGTAGTTTGGTTCTAAATCTTCAAAGATATCGACTTTAGCTGTATGGTTATATACTACATCCAGGATAGCTCCCATACCACGTTTGTGGATTTCGTTGATGAGGTTTTTGAATTCTGCGATTCGTTTTTCTGGATTCTTAGGATCACTTGAATACATACCAGTCAATGAGAAGTAGTTTTGAGGGTCATATCCCCAGTTGTAGTTGCTGTTGCTTGAAGCATAGTCAGACAAGCGTTCATGGTTCTTCAATTCATTGACAAAGTAGTAAGACAAGACTGGAAGGAGCTGGATGTGGGTCACACCTAAGTCTTTGAGATAGTCTAGTTTTTCAATGAAGGCTTCAAAAGTCCCAAATGGCTTAGTCAAATCTTTTGCGATGGCAGGATCTGAAGTGAAGTCACGCACATGAGCTTCATAGATGACAGCATCTTCGCGCGATTTGAAGTTGCGAATCTTACCATAAGTCAAGTCTTGAGGTCCTAGTTTAGCTGGATCTACAAAGGCAGCTTTAGCCACTTTATGCGCATCGTCAATCTTGGCATCGTCACTATTCCAAGCAGCGAGAGACTTAGCGTAAGGATCGAGTGCAAGAACAGTTTTACCTTGACGTTCGATTTGGTATTGATAATAGTAGCCAGTGAAATCGGTGATGCCTAGTTTGTTTGTGCTATCTAGAGTTTGTTTCCAAGTTCCTCTTTCCCCTTTTTCAAGAGCGACAGTTCCAACCACTTTTTCAGGGTCATTCTTGTCGTAAACGACGACAGAAACCTTATCAGCACTTGGTGACCAAAGGGTTAAATCAACTTGTTTTCCTTCTTCTTTTAGGTCAGCTCCAAGTTTGCCATCATAACTGTAAGTCTCATCTTTCAGACGCCAGCTTGTTTTGGTAGTGAATTGGTCAGAGTTGTAGCTAACGGTATAAGGATGTTTTGTGTCAGAGAAATCTCCACTGTAGGTCACTTTCTTGCCAGCTTCATCGATTGCAACATCGGTGATAGCTACTTTATTTCCTAGGTGATTAGTGATGTTGGAGTGCTTGAGGATATCCTCTTTTTTAGCACCGACAAGTGTTGAAAAACTACTTTCAATGCTAGAAGTGCCTACGTGTTGGGCTCCAGTCATACGGATATCATGGACATAGTAGGGGTTGGTGTAGATGGTTTCGTCATCATCTTTTAGGAAGATTTGGCTATGATTTTTTAAATCTGTGAACTTATAATCTTCTTTACGGATTTTCACATCGTCTCCTTGTTTGCTTTTGTCTAGTAATAAAAATCCAAGGTCTTTAGCTGCATCTTTGAGTGGAATATCGATATAGCGACCATATTTGCCTGTGGCAGTAAAGTCTGTTCCATTAGGCCATTCACCACTACTTGGCTCCTTCACATCTCCCCAGTACCAGAGAGACTTCTTGTCATAGTTGCCATCTGTGCGGTAGTAGTTGACACGAATAGTTCCTGCAGGTTGTGGCTCGTAAGAGAAAACCTTGTAATCTTGGTCTAACCAAGCCTCGTTCATTTTTGGAACTAGTTTTTCGACCGATTTATCGCCGGTTAGATTTTTTCCAGCTGTATTATTGATGAGGAAGCTAATTTTCTTGGCTTGTTCTCCCTTTAATTTGACATCTAGGTAGTAGCCATAGTCATCTTTTTTGGCATCCTTGAAGGACAAGGCTCCGTTAGGCCAGTTTTCAGATGGTTTTTCAACATCGTCCCAAGTCCATAGCCCTTGAGTTTCCTTGTTTTCTTCAGGAAGTTTTTTGACATGGATACGGAAGTGGTTGTCTTCGATTGGCTCTTCTGCTTTAGTTTCAGTCGTTACTGGACTCGTAGCAGTAGTTGTCTCACTTGAACGATCTTGTCCAGTTTGTAGTGCTGAATCGGCTGGGCTTGCAGCAGGAGTGGTTGTCTCTGTTGCAGGTTTTTCTTCTTCTTTTTTCTCTAGGGAAACGTTTGCATTTTCAGACGAAGAAATATCATTTTCGTTCTTGGTAGAGTGAACTGCTGGATCTGTAAGAGGTTGAACAAGGGCAGTAGTAGTTTCATTACTAGTTCCCTTATCGCTTGTAGTATTTTCGTTGGCTGAGACAGTTGGTGTAGCCATGGCAAGCAGGACAAGACTTGCTCCAATAAGGACAGAACCAGTTCCATTTTTGAGGGAACGGATGCTGTAAACCATTTTTTTCTCAGTGTGAGATGGTGTTTTTTTCATAATCAATCATTCTCCTATAAATGAATTTCTTTATCAGTATAGCATGTAGCAAAACAATATGCAAGCGTTTTCTTGAAATTGAAATAAAAGAAAAATCGCAACAGATTTTGCTACGATTTAGTCAGTTTTTTTATAGGAAAAGATTTTTAAAAAAATTAGTCAATCCCCTTGAAAAGTCTAGCCAAATAGGGTATAATATGAGTAATCATTTGTCGTAGGTTTTGTCTGAAATATTGTCCAGACAAGGCTCACAGCAGTTAAATCTCCTGAAAAAGTAGGATTTAGCTGCTCTTTTTGTGCTTTTTTTCAGGTTTTCTAGTGTTTGTAACAAAGACTTAAAGATTCTGAAAATTAGTTAAAGGGGATAAAGTGATAGAAGGTTTACAACCTTTTGACGATAATCAAAGGCCTAGATGACTAGGCTTGAAACTTTATTTTAAAGGAGAATCATCTTGGCAGGACATGACGTTCAATACGGGAAACATCGTACCCGTCGTAGTTTTTCAAGAATCAAAGAAGTTCTTGACTTACCAAATTTGATTGAAATTCAAACTGATTCATTCAAAGATTTCCTAGACTATGGTCTCAAGGAAGTATTTGAAGATGTATTGCCAATTTCAAACTTCACAGACACAATGGAGTTGGAGTTTGTAGGCTATGAAATCAAAGAACCAAAATATACGCTTGAAGAAGCTCGTATCCACGATGCCAGCTATTCAGCACCTATCTTTGTAACCTTCCGCTTGATTAACAAAGAAACTGGCGAAATCAAGACTCAAGAAGTTTTCTTTGGTGATTTCCCAATCATGACTGAGATGGGTACTTTCATCATCAACGGTGGTGAACGTATTATCGTATCACAGTTGGTACGTTCACCAGGTGTTTACTTTAATGACAAGGTAGACAAAAATGGTAAAGTGGGCTACGGTTCAACTGTTATTCCTAACCGTGGAGCTTGGTTGGAACTTGAAAGCGACTCAAAAGATATCGCCTATACTCGTATCGACCGTACTCGTAAGATTCCATTTACGACCTTGGTTCGTGCGCTTGGTTTCTCAGGCGATGATGAAATCTTTGATATCTTTGGTGACAGCGATCTTGTTCGTAACACTGTTGAAAAAGATATTCACAAGAACCCAATGGACTCTCGTACAGACGAAGCATTGAAGGAAATCTATGAACGCCTTCGTCCAGGTGAGCCTAAGACTGCTGAAAGCTCACGTAGCTTGCTAGTGGCTCGTTTCTTTGACCCACGTCGTTATGACTTGGCTGCAGTTGGTCGTTACAAAATCAATAAAAAACTCAATGTTAAAACACGTTTGCTCAACCAAACCATTGCGGAGCCATTGGTAGACCCTGAAACAGGTGAAATCTTGGTGGAAGCTGGGACAGTTATGACTCGCAGCGTTATTGAAAGTATTGAAAGTCATTTGGATGGCGATTTGAACAAGATTGTCTACATTCCAAATGATGCAGCGGTTGTGACTGAGCCAGTTGTTCTTCAAAAATTCAAGGTTGTTGCACCAACTGATCCAGACCGTGTTGTAACTATTATCGGTAATGCCAATCCAGATGACAAAGTTCGTATCGTCACTCCTGCAGACATCCTTGCTGAAATGAGCTACTTCCTCAACTTGGCTGAAGGACTTGGCCGTGTGGATGATATCGACCATCTTGGAAACCGTCGTATCCGTGCTGTTGGTGAATTACTTGCCAACCAAGTACGTCTTGGACTTTCTCGTATGGAACGTAATGTCCGTGAACGTATGTCTGTTCAGGACAACGAAGTCTTGACACCACAACAAATCATCAACATCCGTCCTGTAACAGCTGCGGTTAAGGAATTCTTTGGTTCATCACAGTTGTCACAGTTCATGGACCAACACAACCCGCTTTCTGAGTTGTCACACAAACGCCGTTTGTCAGCCTTAGGGCCTGGTGGTTTGACTCGTGACCGTGCTGGATATGAAGTGCGTGACGTGCACTACACTCACTATGGTCGTATGTGTCCAATCGAGACACCCGAAGGACCTAACATCGGTTTGATCAATAACTTGTCATCTTACGGACACTTGAACAAATATGGTTTTGTTCAAACACCATACCGTAAGGTTGACCGTGAAACAGGTGTTGTCACGAACGAAATCGTTTGGTTGACAGCCGATGAAGAAGATGAATTTACTGTAGCACAGGCTAATTCTCGTCTGAATGAAGATGGAACATTTGCTGAGAAAGTTGTCATGGGACGTCACCAAGGGGTCAACCAAGAGTATCCAGCTAATGTTGTTGACTACATGGACGTATCACCAAAACAGGTAGTTGCCGTTGCGACAGCATGTATTCCTTTCTTGGAAAACGATGACTCCAACCGTGCCCTCATGGGAGCCAACATGCAACGTCAGGCTGTACCATTGATTAATCCTAAAGCACCTTACGTTGGTACTGGTATGGAATACCAGGCAGCCCATGACTCAGGAGCTGCAGTGATTGCACAACATGGTGGTAAGGTTACTTATGCCGATGCTGATAAGGTGGAAGTTCGCCGTGAAGATGGTTCCCTTGATGTTTACCACATCCAAAAATTCCGTCGTTCAAACTCAGGTACTGCTTACAACCAACGTACGCTTGTAAAAGTTGGCGATGTCGTTGAAAAAGGCGATTTCATCGCTGATGGACCTTCTATGGAAAATGGAGAAATGGCGCTTGGACAAAACCCAATCGTTGCCTACATGACATGGGAAGGTTACAACTTCGAGGATGCCGTTATCATGAGCGAACGCTTGGTGAAGGATGATGTCTACACATCTGTCCACCTTGAAGAATACGAATCAGAAACACGCGATACAAAGCTTGGGCCTGAAGAAATCACTCGTGAAATTCCAAACGTTGGGGAAGACGCTCTTAAAGACCTTGACGAAATGGGTATTATCCGTATCGGTGCTGAGGTTAAAGAAGGCGATATCCTTGTAGGTAAAGTAACACCTAAGGGTGAGAAAGACCTTTCAGCTGAAGAACGTCTCTTGCACGCTATCTTCGGAGACAAATCTCGTGAGGTGCGTGATACTTCTCTTCGTGTACCCCACGGTGCCGATGGTGTCGTTCGTGATGTTAAGATCTTTACACGTGCAAATGGAGATGAATTGCAATCAGGTGTTAATATGCTGGTTCGCGTCTACATCGCTCAAAAACGCAAGATCAAGGTCGGAGACAAGATGGCCGGGCGTCACGGAAACAAAGGGGTTGTCTCTCGTATCGTTCCTGTAGAAGACATGCCTTACCTTCCAGATGGAACTCCAGTCGATATCATGTTGAACCCACTTGGGGTGCCATCACGTATGAATATCGGTCAAGTTATGGAGCTTCACCTTGGTATGGCAGCTCGTACTCTTGGTATCCACATCGCAACACCAGTCTTTGACGGAGCAAGTTCTGAAGACCTTTGGGACACTGTCAAAGAAGCAGGTATGGATAGCGATGCTAAGACGATCCTTTACGATGGACGTACAGGTGAAGCATTTGATAACCGTGTTTCTGTCGGAGTCATGTACATGATCAAACTCCACCACATGGTTGATGATAAATTGCACGCGCGTTCAGTCGGACCATACTCAACCGTTACGCAACAACCGCTCGGAGGTAAAGCTCAGTTTGGTGGACAACGTTTCGGTGAGATGGAGGTTTGGGCTCTTGAAGCTTACGGTGCATCAAATGTCCTTCAAGAAATCTTGACTTACAAGTCTGACGATATCAACGGACGTTTGAAAGCCTATGAAGCTATTACAAAAGGAAAACCAATTCCAAAACCAGGTGTTCCAGAATCCTTCCGAGTTCTTGTTAAAGAATTGCAATCACTTGGTCTTGACATGCGTGTCCTTGACGAAGATGACCAAGAAGTGGAACTTCGCGACATGGATGAAGGAATGGACGAAGATGTCATCCACGTAGATGACCTTGAAAAAGCACGTAAAAAAGCTGCTGAAGAAGCAAAAGCTGCTTTTGAAGCTGAAGAAGCTGAAAAAGCAACAAAAGCAGAAGCAACAGAAGAAGCTACTGAATAAGAACAAGTAGCTCACTTAGAATAGAAAGGGAAGAAATAGTGGTTGACGTAAATCGTTTTAAAAGTATGCAAATCACACTAGCTTCTCCAAGCAAAGTCCGTTCATGGTCTTATGGAGAAGTCAAAAAACCTGAAACAATCAATTACCGTACGTTGAAACCAGAACGTGAAGGACTATTTGACGAAGTCATCTTTGGTCCTACAAAAGATTGGGAATGTGCTTGTGGTAAGTACAAACGCATTCGTTACAGAGGGATTGTTTGTGACCGTTGTGGTGTTGAAGTAACGCGTACAAAAGTTCGTCGTGAACGTATGGGACACATTGAGTTGAAAGCTCCTGTATCTCATATCTGGTATTTCAAGGGGATTCCAAGCCGTATGGGCTTGACCCTTGATATGAGTCCTCGTGCACTTGAGGAAGTTATCTACTTTGCCGCTTATGTGGTGATTGATCCGAAGGATACACCACTTGAGCACAAATCAATCATGACAGAGCGCGAATACCGTGAGCGCTTGCGTGAATATGGCTACGGATCATTCGTTGCTAAAATGGGTGCCGAAGCTATCCAAGATCTCTTGAAACAAGTAGATCTTGAAAAAGAAATTGCTGAACTCAAAGAAGAGTTGAAAACAGCAACTGGACAAAAACGTATCAAAGCTATCCGTCGTTTGGATGTTTTGGATGCCTTTTACAAGTCTGGGAACAAACCTGAATGGATGATTCTTAACATCCTTCCGGTCATTCCACCAGATCTTCGTCCAATGTTGCAGTTGGATGGTGGCCGTTTTGCCTCATCTGACTTGAATGACCTATACCGTCGTGTTATCAACCGTAACAACCGTTTGGCTCGTTTGCTTGAGTTGAATGCACCAGGTATCATCGTTCAAAATGAGAAGCGTATGCTTCAAGAAGCGGTTGACGCTTTGATTGACAATGGTCGTCGTGGTCGTCCAATCACAGGACCAGGTAGCCGTCCTCTTAAATCATTGAGCCACATGCTCAAAGGTAAACAAGGACGCTTCCGTCAAAACTTGCTCGGTAAACGTGTTGACTTCTCAGGACGTTCCGTTATCGCCGTTGGTCCAACTCTTAAGATGTACCAATGTGGTGTGCCACGTGAAATGGCGATCGAGCTCTTTAAACCATTTGTGATGCGTGAAATCGTAGCGCGTGATATCGTGCAAAACGTTAAAGCCGCTAAACGCTTGGTGGAACGTGGAGATGAGCGTATCTGGGATATTCTCGAAGAAGTGATCAAAGAACACCCAGTGCTTTTGAACCGCGCACCGACCCTTCACCGTTTGGGTATTCAAGCCTTTGAACCTGTTTTGATTGACGGTAAAGCCCTTCGCTTGCACCCGCTTGTCTGTGAAGCCTACAATGCCGACTTTGACGGTGACCAAATGGCCATCCACGTACCGCTTTCAGAAGAAGCCCAAGCAGAAGCTCGTATCTTGATGTTGGCTGCTGAGCACATCTTGAACCCGAAAGATGGTAAACCAGTTGTTACTCCATCTCAGGACATGGTTTTGGGTAACTACTACTTGACCATGGAAGAAGCTGGTCGTGAAGGTGAAGGAATGGTCTTCAAAGACCGTGACGAAGCTGTTATGGCTTACCGCAATGGCTATGTTCACCTCCACTCACGTGTTGGTATCGCAACAGATAGCCTTAACAAACCATGGACAGAAGAGCAAAAACACAAAATCTTGCTTACAACTGTTGGTAAAATCCTCTTCAACGATATCATGCCAGAAGGACTACCTTACTTGCAAGAGCCAACAAACGCTAACTTGACAGAAGGTGTTCCGGCTAAGTACTTCTTGCCATTAGGTGGAAATATCAAGGAAGCTATTGAAGGACTTGAAATCAACCCACCATTCAAGAAGAAAAACCTTGGAAATATCATCGCTGAAATCTTCAAACGTTTCCGTACGACAGAAACATCTGCCCTACTTGACCGTATGAAGAACCTCGGTTACCACCATTCAACTCTTGCAGGATTGACAGTGGGTATTGCCGATATTCCAGTCGTTGAAGACAAGGCTGAAATCATCGAAGAATCACATAAACGTGTAGAACAAATTACTAAACAATTCCGTCGTGGTATGATCACAGACGACGAGCGTTACAATGCCGTTACGGCTGAATGGCGTGCTGCCCGTGAAAAATTGGAGAAACGTTTGATTGCCAACCAAGATCCAAAGAATCCAATCGTTATGATGATGGACTCTGGAGCCCGTGGTAACATCTCAAACTTCTCACAGCTTGCCGGTATGCGTGGTCTGATGGCTGCTCCGAACGGACGTATCATGGAATTGCCAATCCTTTCAAACTTCCGCGAAGGTTTGTCAGTACTCGAAATGTTCTTCTCAACTCACGGTGCTCGTAAAGGTATGACCGATACGGCCCTTAAGACAGCCGACTCAGGTTACTTGACTCGTCGTTTGGTTGACGTTGCCCAAGATGTTATCATCCGTGAGGACGACTGTGGAACAGATCGTGGACTCTTGATCCGCTCTATCGCAGAAGGAAAAGAGATGATCGAGACTCTTGAAGAGCGTCTCAGTGGTCGTTACACTAAGAAAACTGTTAAACATCCAGAAACTGGTGCAGTTATCATTGGTCCAAATGAATTGATCACAGAAGACAAGGCGCGTGAAATCGTCAATGCTGGTGTGGAAGAAGTGACTATCCGCTCTGTATTTACATGTAACACTCGTCATGGTGTCTGCCGTCACTGTTATGGTATCAACTTGGCGACGGGTGATGCGGTTGAAGTTGGTGAAGCAGTTGGAACCATCGCTGCCCAATCTATCGGGGAACCTGGTACACAGCTTACAATGCGTACCTTCCACACGGGTGGGGTTGCCTCAAATACCGATATCACTCAGGGTCTTCCTCGTGTCCAAGAAATCTTTGAAGCCCGCAATCCTAAAGGGGAAGCGGTCATCACAGAAGTCAAAGGACAAGTTACTGCTATCGAAGAAGATGCTTCAACTCGTACTAAGAAAGTCTTCGTTAAAGGTGAAACTGGAGAAGGCGAATACGTGGTACCATTTACAGCACGTATGCGTGTTGAAGTTGGGGACCAAATCTCTCGTGGTGCAGCTTTGACAGAAGGTTCAATCCAACCAAAACGTCTCCTTGCTGTACGTGATGTCTTGTCAGTTGAAACTTACCTCCTCGGTGAAGTACAAAAAGTTTACCGTAGCCAAGGGGTAGAAATCGGTGACAAACACATCGAGGTAATGGTTCGTCAAATGATTCGTAAGGTTCGTGTCATGGATCCAGGAGACACAGAGCTTCTCATGGGAACTCTTATGGATATCAATGACTTTACAGATGCTAACAAGGATGTTCTTATTGCAGGTGGAGTACCAGCGACAGGTCGTCCAGTCCTTATGGGAATTACCAAGGCCTCACTTGAAACAAATAGTTTCTTGTCAGCGGCTTCCTTCCAGGAAACAACTCGTGTCCTTACAGACGCAGCTATCCGTGGTAAGAAAGACCATCTCCTTGGACTTAAGGAAAATGTTATCATCGGTAAGATCATCCCAGCTGGTACAGGTATGTTACGTTACCGTAACCTTGAACCACAAGCCATCAACGAAGAAGAATACCTTAATCCTCCAGTAGAGGAAGAAGGAAATGAAGAAACAACAGAAGTGGTTGTGGATACTGCCGTTGAAGCTGTGGAAGAAGTCGTTGAAACTGTTGAAACAAGCGAATAAATCTATTAACTCTAAAGGAGGGGACTTCTCCTCTTTTGGCGTGTTATAGATATGAAAATCATAATGATCATTTTCTTTAAAATAGAAAAACTGGAATTAGGTCAACTAGTCTCATTAAAAAATAATCAAATAACTTTTCATTTATGCTTTGAAGTGTTAAAATAATATGATGTGTGTCTATGTCTAGATAACAAGGCATTGCATAAATTATAAATTAAACTATATTCCCAAAGAAGGATGGAGGAAATCATGAAAAATGATCTATTTAACGACCGAATTAGTCGATTTTCGATTCGTAAACTTCATGTAGGGGTTTGCTCGGTTTTACTCGGAACGTTAGTAATGTTCGGAACGACCACAGGTGTCGGAGCTGATGAAGTAACTGAAACAAAACAAGCTGATAGTGTCGCAGCTAAAACGGAAGATGAAAAAGCTAAAACACCTGCTACGACTGAAGCAACACCTGCAAAAGAAGTGAAAGAAGCACCTGCTAAAGAAGTAACTTACCAAGCAGAAGCAGCACCTGCAGTTTCTACTGAAGTAAAACCTGAGCTAAATAGTGAAAAATTGGTAGCTTACGTTGCTGAAATTGAGGCAAACTTAGCAAACAACAAATACAACAACAAGACAGATGAGAGTGTAGAAATTCTCAAAGCAAGTCTTACTAATGCTAAAAACGCACTTACTTCTGCTACAAGCCAAACTGAATTGGATGCAGCTTACCAATCACTTGTTACAACTGTTAATGCGAAACTAAAAAACAAGGAAGCAGCTAAAGTAGAAAAAACTGTAGCTGAAACTCCTGCAACAACAGAAGCAACTACAGCAAAACCTGCAGAAAACACAAAACCAGCTGAAGGCACAAACGCAATCGCAAATACAGGGGAAAACGACCCTCGTAATGGTAAAGAGATTGACAAAAATACGGCCTTCCGCGCAGATACAGCAACTACTACTGGAGTTGGGGCAGATGTTGTAGACGCCACTTCAACTCCAAAAGTTGAAAAACCTGGCTTTACAAAAGATGTTGATGTTAAATCTATGACTAGCCAAATTTCTTGGTTAGACTTTGGCGACACAGCCAACTGGACAGGTGCAACGATTACATCAAAAGGTAACCTTGCTCTCCAAGTCGGCGCGACCTACACTAAAGAAATCATGCCTGGCTATGTGGTGACTATCAAAGTCAAGTCTTTGAAACCCTTCCAAGCGACTGAAATCTACAAAAAGCGTTTAGAAGATAGAGGAGCAACAGAAGCAGAAAAAGCAACCTATGATCCAAATGCTAAGAACGGATATATGGGAACAACTGGTAATTCTGCAACTGACAAAGCATTTAAAAATGGTGAAGAAGCTAAAATTATAGCAGAAGCTCAAAATGGTTGGACAGAAATTAAAAAAGAAGGTGTTGATACTGGCACTAAAAAAACAACCATCAGTTCCGAGTTTGACGGCGGAAATATTGGGGTCCAGTTTGAAGTCTCCGCAACCTTCCGTGGCAAGAAAGTTAAGCCAGCTATTGTCATGGCTGATGGCGAGTCTGCTAACCCTGGTGAATTGGTTATGTTCACTACCAACGGAGAAGGTTGGCAGCACATTGGGGAATGGTCCAATGGCAAGAGTAAAACTTATATTCCACAAGATACAGACAATTTATTTGGTCCAAAGCCTTCCACTAATATAGATGGTACGAGTTTCACTGGTAGGAACCTTGACCAACTTAGACATTCAAATCAAGTGGGACCAGATAAAAAAGCAGTTGCTTGGAAGTACTTTGGAAGTGCTGATTTAACAACTGGGGGTCTCGGAACAGGAGTGTTCGGACCAAATATTTCTTCAGGTCCTGTTGCTGTTCCCCTTGTGATGACGCGTGGGGCATCTGAAGTGGGACTTTACATCGCTTCAGGTGGTAAACAATCAGCCATGCTAGGATTCTTCCCGCTTGATGAAGGGGATGCACCAGCATCTTATGGTAAGGCAGTCCATACCATTGCAACTGTAAACGGCGTTACGGGAGCTAAGGTAAATCAACCGTATCTTGGTAGCGTTAGTCCAGATATGGATGAAAATACTACTCTTGACTGGTTTGGTGATGATAAGGCAACTACGGCCGATGAAGGAATTAACCAATTGCTTCCAGATGAACTCAAAGGGACAACCAATGAGATGATCAAAATGGACCGGACAAAACCAGGAAACTACAAGCTATCAGTTCAAGCCCATACAGATGGAGCTTCAGAAGCTTATATCTACGGTTGGATCGATTTTAACCAAAATGGTACCTTTGACGAAGATGAGCGCTCTGAGCTTGCAAAAGTGACCCAAGATGGTACAGTTGAGTTGACCTTCGCAAAAAGCAAGACTTATGTCGACCCTAGCATCAAGGAATTAGGTGCTCGTGTCCGTATTGCCAAGAAAGCTACCGAGATTGAGAACCCAACTGGTATGGCCTTTTCAGGGGAAGTAGAAGACTTCAAGACTCAAATCACCCACCCACCAAAAGGGGAACTCAAGGAGACAACTGGTGCTCAAGGTGCCAAACAAACAGCAACAGTAGCCTTTACAGCACGTGGAGAGCACAAGTATGAACGCAACTCAACTGCTATTATCGACGAAACTGTAGCACCATACATCGTAGATGCAAACGGCAACAAGGCTACTTTGAATGCAGAGGGCTACTACGTTGTACCAGGCCAAGGGAAATACAAAATTACTCCTAACGGAACTTCAGTAGATGTTGAGTTCATTCCTGAAGACCATTTCCTTGGAACTGCGGATGGTATCTCAATCCGTCGTTCAGATAACAATGGCTATGACACTGGTTGGTCGACAAAATTCCCAGACAAAGAAGCCAATGTTGATACTTTATTAAACACAATGGATGGACTTTACATCCCAACCGTTACTCCAAAGGATATGGAAGGTGAAAGTAAAACTTCAACAGATGTTCAAGGAGCTACACAAACCGGGACACCAACATTTACTGTAGTTGGAACAAAGGCGGACGAAAGCAAGATTACCGTTACTCCAAGTGCGATATATCCTGCTAAGTTGGTAGACCCAGCAACTGGTCAACCAACAAATGCGCTTTCTATTACGGTAGCAGGAGAAGGAACTTACACTATCAAAGATACGACTGGTCAAGTGACCTTCGTTCCAGAACCTGGTTTTACAGGCACTGCGAATGGCGTGACAGTGACATTGTCTGCTCCTGTTGGTCGTGATAAGGATGGCCTAGTTCGTGATGAGTACGTTAAGACAGCGACAGCTAAGTATACACCAACTGTCACACCGATTACAGTTACTCCTACAGATAAAGTTTCTGCAGATGTTCAAAATGTTCCGCAAACACAAACACCAACTTTCGATTTGAGTAATGACAAGACCACTCAAATCACAAGCAAGAAATTAGTGGATCCAACGACAGGTCAACCGACTGATGATGCAATTGTAACAGTAGCAGGAGAAGGCTCTTACACCATTGATCCAACTACAGGAGCTGTAACCTTCACTCCTGAAAAAGACTTTGTCGGAACTGCTAAGGGTGTTAAGGTTCAAGCAACTGCAACTGTGACAAATGCTAAAGGTGCAACTTCAACTATTACTTCTGAAGCAAGCTACACTCCAACTGTTGTAGCAGCTGTACCAACAGCACAACCAGCTACATCTAAGGATATTCAAGGCGCTACGCAAACAGGTACCCCAACCTTTGCAGGCACAACTGTTCAAGTCAACGATCAAGATAAGGCTATTACCATAAAAGACAATAGCTATAAACTCTTGGATAAAGATGGCAACGAAGTGAACGGGACAACACCAGCCTATGCGGGAGATGGTACAACTGTTATCGGTAACTTCTCAATCGACCCAGCAACTGGCCAAGTTACTTTCACACCAACTGATAAATCTTATACAGGTAAAGTAACACCAGTTAAAGTTCAAGCTGAAAGCTCAAACGGAATCAAAGTTGATACAACCTACACACCTGAAATTGTTCCAGTAACCCCAACAGCAACACCAGCTGAAACCACTGATATTCAGGGTGCTACACAAACTGGTAAACCTGAATTCAAGGGTGGAACAGTAACAGTAGATGGCGTTGAGAAAACTGTTGAAATTAACGAAGATGTTCCAGCAACATTTGACGATGGTTCAGTAACTAAAACAGTTGAAGGCGTTGGTACCTACACAGTAGCAGCAGACGGTACAGTAACCTTTGTACCAGAAAAATCATTCGTCGGAACTGCACCAGCCGTGACAGTTGTCCGCGAGGATAAGAACGGAACCAAGGCATCAGCGACGTACACTCCAAAAGTTACGCCAGTTAAGCCAACAGCAACACCAGCTGAAACATCAGGCGTTCAAGGTGCTACTCAAACAGGTAAACCTGAATTCACTGCAGGAGACAGCCGTGTTCCAATGAACGATGCTGTTCCAGCAACCTTTGACGATGATTCAACAACGAAGACAGTAGAAGGTGTTGGTACTTACACAGTAGCAGCTGATGGAACTGTAACTTTTGTTCCAGACCCAAGCTTTACTGGAACTGCACCAGCCGTAACCGTTGTTCGTGAAGATAAGAACGGAATAAAAGCTTCAGCAACTTACACACCAATTGTAAATCCAGTCACTCTTACTCCAACAAATAAAGTTTCTGAAGACATTCAAAATGTACCTCAAACAGAAACCCCTACATTTGCTTTGAGTGATGATGAGACTGCTCAAATTACAAGTAAGAAGTTGATTGACCCTGCAACAGGTCAACTGACAGACTCAACAACTGTAACAGTAGCAGGAGAAGGCTCTTACACCATTGATCCAACTACAGGAGCTGTAACCTTCACTCCTGAAAAAGACTTTGTCGGAACTGCTAAGGGTGTTAAGGTTCAAGCAACTGCAACTGTGACAAATGCTAAAGGTGCAACTTCAACTATTACTTCTGAAGCAAGCTACACTCCAACTGTTGTAGCAGCTGTACCAACAGCACAACCAGCTACATCTAAGGATATTCAAGGCGCTACGCAAACAGGTACCCCAACCTTTGCAGGCACAACTGTTCAAGTCAACGATCAAGATAAGGCTATTACCATAAAAGACAATAGCTATAAACTCTTGGATAAAGATGGCAACGAAGTGAACGGGACAACACCAGCCTATGCGGGAGATGGTACAACTGTTATCGGTAACTTCTCAATCGACCCAGCAACTGGCCAAGTTACTTTCACACCAACTGATAAATCTTATACAGGTAAAGTAACACCAGTTAAAGTTCAAGCTGAAAGCTCAAACGGAATCAAAGTTGATACAACCTACACACCTGAAATTGTTCCAGTAACCCCAACAGCGACACCAGCTGAAACCACTGATATTCAAGGTGCTACACAAACTGGTAAACCTGAATTCAAGGGTGGAACAGTAACAGTAGATGGCGTTGAGAAAACAGTAGACATCAATGAAGATGTTCCAGCAACATTTGACGATGGTTCAGTAACTAAAACAGTTGAAGGCGTTGGTACCTACACAGTAGCAGCAGACGGTACAGTAACCTTTGTTCCAGAAAAATCATTCGTCGGAACTGCACCTGCCGTGACAGTTGTCCGCGAAGATAAGAACGGAACCAAGGCATCAGCGACGTACACTCCAAAAGTTACGCCAGTTAAGCCAACAGCTGAAGATGTTACTTCAACTGACAAACAAGGTCAAACACAATCTGGCAAACCAACCTTCACACCAGGTAATGAAAACGTCCCAATGGATGATGATACACCTGCAACCTTTGAAGATGGATCAACAACTAAGGTAATTCCAGGTGAAGGAACATACAAAGTAGCACCAGATGGAACAGTTACATTCGTACCAGAAAAATCATTCACAGGAACAGGAACAGGCGTGACTGTTAAACGTGTAGATAAGAATGGTACACCAGTTACAGCTAAGTACACACCAACTGTAACACCAGTTACCCCAACAGCAACACCAGCTGAATCTACTGGTCCTCAAGGTGTGGTTCAAACTGGTACAGTAACCTTTACAGAAGGTGACCCAGTTGCACCAATTGACAAGGATACCATTACTCTTCTTGATGAAAATGGCCAACCAGCTGCATCTGTAGTAGCTAAATCACCAGAAGGTAAGGAAATTGGTACTTACACAGTTGATCAGACTACAGGTGTTGTCACCTTCACTCCAACTGATAAGTCTTACTCAGGTGAAGTGGTTCCAGTTAAGGTTAAAGCTAAAGATTCGAATGGAACAGCTGTAGAAACAACTTACACACCTAAGATTACACCAGTCGTACCAACTGCTGAACCAGCAACGTCTACAGATATCCAAGGTAAAGAACAGAAAGGTAAACCATCATTTACACCAGGTAACCCAGAAGTTCCAATGGATGATGATACACCTGCAACCTTTGAAGATGGATCAACTACGAAGACCATTACAGGCGAAGGAACATACACGGTTTCTCCAGACGGAACTGTTACATTCGTACCAGAAAAATCATTCACAGGAACAGGAACAGGCGTAACAGTTAAACGTGTAGATAAGAATGGAACACCAGTAACGGCTAAATACACTCCAACAGTGACACCAGTAACACCAGAAGGAACACCAGCTGAAACAACAGATATCCAAGGTAAAGAACAAAATGGTAAACCTGAATTCAAACCAGGAAACCCAGAAGTTCCAATGGATGATGAAGTGCCAGCAACCTTTGAAGATGGATCAACTACGAAGACCATTACAGGCGAAGGAACATACACGGTTTCTCCAGACGGAACTGTTACATTCGTACCAGAAAAATCATTCACAGGAACAGGAACAGGCGTAACAGTTAAACGTGTAGATAAGAATGGAACACCAGTAACGGCTAAATACACTCTAACAGTGACACCAGTAACACCAGAAGGAACACCAGCTGAAACAACAGATATCCAAGGTAAAGAACAAAATGGTAAACCTGAATTCAAATCAGGAAACCCAGAAGTTCCAATGGATGATGAAGTACCAGCAACCTTTGAAGATGGATCAACTACGAAGACCATTACAGGCGAAGGAACATACACGGTTTCTCCAGACGGAACTGTTACATTCGTACCAGAAAAATCATTCACAGGAACAGGAACAGGCGTAACAGTTAAACGTGTAGATAAGAATGGAACACCAGTAACGGCTAAATACACTCCAACAGTGACACCAGTAACACCAGAAGGAACACCAGCTGAAACAACAGATATCCAAGGTAAAGAACAAAATGGTAAACCTGAATTCAAATCAGGAAACCCAGAAGTTCCAATGGATGATGAAGTACCAGCAACCTTCGAAGATGGATCAACTACGAAGACCATTCCAGGTGAAGGAACATACACAGTAACTCCAGATGGAACAGTAACCTTCACACCAGAGAAAACATTCACAGGAACAGGAACAGGTGTAACTGTTAAACGTGTAGATAAGAATGGTACACCAGTTACAGCTAAGTACACACCGACTGTAACACCGGTAACACCAGAAGGAACACCAGCTGAAACAACAGATATCCAAGGTAAAGAACAAAATGGTAAACCTGAATTCAAATCAGGAAACCCAGAAGTTCCAATGGATGATGAAGTACCAGCAACCTTCGAAGATGGATCAACTACGAAGACCATTCCAGGTGAAGGAACATACACAGTAACTCCAGATGGAACAGTAACCTTCACACCAGAGAAAACATTCACAGGAACAGGAACAGGTGTAACTGTTAAACGTGTAGATAAGAATGGTACACCAGTTACAGCTAAGTACACACCGACTGTAACACCGGTAACACCAACAGCTGAAGATGTTAAATCAACTGACAAACAAGGTCAAACACAAACAGGTAAACCTAAGTTTACAGAAGGTAACCCAAGTGTACCAATGGATGACGATGTTCCAGCAACCTTTGAAGATGGATCAACAACTAAGGTAATCCCAGGTGAAGGAACATACACAGTAACTCCAGATGGAACAGTAACCTTCACACCAGAGAAAACATTCACAGGAACAGGAACAGGTGTAACTGTTAAACGTGTAGATAAGAATGGAACACCGGTAACAGCTAAATACACCCCAACAGTAACGCCAGTTTCTCCTACGGCAGAACCAGTAACTTCAATTGGAAATAAGGGTCAAACCCAAACAGGTAAACCAGTCTTCACAGAAGGTGATAACCGTGTTCCAATGAACGACAAGGTTCCAGCAACCTTTGAAGATGGATCAACAACTAAGACTATCCCAGGTGTTGGTACTTACACAGTAGCAGCAGACGGTACTGTAACCTTCACACCCGATCCAGAATTCACAGGAACTGCACCAGCAGTGACAGTGGTTCGTGAGGATGTGAATGGAACCAAAGCACAAGCTACTTACACACCAACTGTTCGTCCAATCACTAAATTTGTGGACAAAGAAGGTAAGGAAATCCCAGGATATCCAACAGAAGTTGGCGAAAATCCTAAGAAAGATATCCCAGGCTACCGCTTCGTAGAGACTAAGAAACTTCCGAATGGCGATGTAGAACATGTCTACGAAAAAGTAACAACACCAGCTCCAACACCTTCACCTATTCCTCAACCAAATCCAGGTAAGCAAAATACAACTACTTGGACTGATGAGAATGGAAATCCATTGAAACCATCTGAACCAGGTTCTAAAGAGCCAGGAACAATTCCAGGTTACGAATATGTGAAGACTGTGACAGATCCAAATGGAAATATCAGACATATCTTCCGTAAAGTTGAGATGCCAACTCCAACACCGGTTGAACCGACTCAACCAACACAGCCGGTAGAGCCAGCAACTCCAGCAATGCCTGAACAGCCAGCTAAACCAGAAGTACCAACAACTCCAGCACAACCAGTAAGAGAAGCACAAGCCGCAGTATCTAAAGAAACTGAAGCTAAACGCGAATTGCCAAATACTGGTACAGAAGACAACGCTAGCCTAGCAGCGCTTGGACTTCTTGGTGTATTGAGTGGATTTGGTCTTGTAGCTCGCAAGAAGAAAGAAGACTAATCTTTCTAATTAATATGATTTGTTTGCAATGACATATCAGCTTAAAACTGATGAATCGAAATGATTCATCAGTTTTTTAGTCTCTTTGTCAACTGTAGTGGGTTGAAAAAAAGAGAATGAGAGAGCCTTAGGGTTCTCTCATTCTCTTTTCTGAAAATTTTCTCCATTTTTCCATGGAATGTGGTAAAATAAAAGAAAGAAGCTGACAAAGGAGACAGGTATGGAACAGACATTTTTTATCATTAAACCAGACGGTGTAAAAAGAGGGCTAGTGGGTGAAGTATTGAAACGCATTGAACAACGTGGATTTACAATCGAAAAATTGGAGTTGCGCACAAAGGTTTCAGAAGAGTTAATTGATCAGCACTATCAGGACTTGGTTGGTCAAAGTTTTTACCCACCGATTCGTGAATTTATGACTTCGGGACCGGTTCTTGTGGGTATCATTTCTGGTCCTAAAGTAATCGAAACTTGGCGAACCATGATGGGTGCAACTCGTCCAGAAGAAGCTTTACCAGGAACGATTCGAGGTGATTTTGCAAAAGCTGCTGGAGAAAACCAAGCTATTCAAAATGTTGTACATGGTTCAGATTCAGAAGAGTCAGCTAAGCGAGAAATTGCTCTTTGGTTTGACGGAAAATAGTGAAAGTTTGATGTAAGGATTACTTGCATCAAATTTTTTTGCATTTTAGAGTAGAAAACTGACAGTTGAGAAATATTCTAGCAATGGTGAGAATTTCTAGCCTATAATAAGGGTAAGTAAGGGAGGAAGAATGATGGAAAAAATGAAAAAGCAAATTCGTGTTTTGTTATTACTGACAGTTTTTGGTCTTAGTAGCTGTTCTTGTTTAAGTTTATCGACTTGGGCCTTGATGTTAAATCAAAACTGCTTCTATTATTTAGTTGGCATGTTGCTCCTTGCCAGTATTGGTGCAGGACTAAACTACTATAGTGGACAGCGAAATCAATCTTATTCAGTTTTTAAGGAAGAAAAGCAACAATTCTTGTATAGTCTGTTGCTCCTAGTAAATATTTTGGGTTTAGCTTTAATTGTTATAGAACATATCCTTGCAGGAAATACATCCGTAGAAGGAGGTGTGGAAGTCTTTCTACCGAGCTTCTTTTTCTTATTTGGTATTGATTTGTTAGTTTTTCTGCCGATTCAGAAGTATGTAAATGGAGTGAAAAAGTTTTTAGGTAAGAAAGAGATGTGTTTTATTAGTGGACTAGCTATTCTAATCTTTCTCAGAAATCCTTGGATGCTATTATCCATGACCTTTTATATCACCTTGGGAATGCTATTTCTAGGACTGTTGGTACCAAAAGTCATTCGCTGGGAAGTTTCGTTTTATAGCCATTTGATGAGAGATATCTTATTAGTTGTCTTCTTACTGTTTCTATTCTGAGAACAAAAGAAGAGATCGTTCAAGTTTTACAATTTATAGGTAAATTCCCAAACTAAGTTCCACTGGTTTTTCTAATGCTTGATTTCATCGCTTTTGTAGCTGAAAAGAATGAAAAAAAGAGAGCACAAAATCCCCTCATCTGAAAGGGTTTCAGATTAAGTTCCGCTATGGTGGAAGTTACTTTGAGAAGTTACCTTACAATTTATAATATGGAATTCACAGATAATATCTCGACAAAGAACAACTTTTTGGTATAATAGAAGTATGTACACTAAAAATGAAGAAGAGTTACAGTCCTCAGGTGAACGTTTGGGCTATTTATTAGAAAAGAATGATGTTTTAATTCTAACTGGGGAACTTGGAGCAGGCAAAACGACCTTCACAAAAGGTCTTGCTAAAGGATTACAGATTTCCCAGATGATTAAGAGTCCAACCTATACTATTGTGAGAGAGTATGAAGGTCGTCTTCCTCTTTACCACCTAGATGTTTACCGCATTGAGGGGGATGCTGATTCTATCGACTTGGATGAGTTTCTCTTTGGTGGTGGAGTGACTGTTATTGAGTGGGGCCATCTTTTAGGAGATGCTTTGCCAGATACTTATTTAGAATTGGAAATTCTAAAAGAAGGAGACGGTCGCAGATTACATTTCCAAGCAAAGGGTTTGCGTGCAGAAAAACTCTTGGAGGAGCTTCAACATGGAGTATGAATTGCTCATTAGAGAAGCAGAACCTGGTGATGCTGCTGAGTTAGTGACATTTTTAAATCGTGTCAGTTTAGAAACAGATTTTACCAGTCTGGACAGGGAAGGTATTCTGTTGACAGATACGGAGATGGAGTTGTTTTTGGATAAACAGGCCCGTTCAGAAAATCAAATCACTTTACTTGCCTTGCTGAATGATGAAATTGCTGGTCTTGTAAATATCACAGCCGATCAACGTAAGAGAGTTCGTCATATTGGAGATCTTTTTATTGTGGTTGGTAAGAAATATTGGAATAATGGACTGGGAAATTTGTTACTTGAAGAAGTCATAGAATGGGTACAAGCTAGTGGCATTCTTCGTAGGCTTCAACTCACTGTCCAAACTCGTAATCAAGCTGCAGTTTATCTATATCAAAAACATGGCTTTGTAATTGAAGGTAGACAAGAGCGCGGTGCATACATAGAAGAAGGGGAATTTGTCGATGTTTACCTGATGGGTAGACTGATAGATTAGTAGAAATATGATTAAAAAAATTATTGGAATGGTACTAGCTTTTCTAGCTGTGACAGTTTTAGGTGTGGGCGTTTTTGCTTATACCATTTATCAGCAAGGTACAGAAACCTTATCAAGAACCTATAAAAAAATTGGGGAAGAAACCAATGTTATTGAGGCGACTGAACCCTTAACGATTCTTTTGATGGGAGTTGATACTGGAAATGTGGAACGAACGGACCCTTGGGAGGGGAATAGTGATTCCATGATTCTCGTGACGGTTAATCCTCATACGAAGAAGACCATGATGTTGAGTTTAGAACGTGATATCTTGACTAAAATTCAGCATAAAGATGGTAGTATTGAAGAAGCGAAGTTAAACGCTGCCTATGCTGGTGGTGGTGCAGAGTTAGCTATTTCAACTATTCAAAAGATGATGAACATCCATATTGATCGCTATATTATGGTCAATATGCACGGCTTGCAACAATTAGTCGATGCGGTAGGTGGTATAACTGTCAACAATACACTAGGTTTCCCGATTTCTATCAGTGACCAAGAAGAGTTCAACACTATTTCTATTGGTGTTGGAGAACAGACAATAAATGGAGAAGAAGCGCTTGTTTATTCACGCATGCGTTATCAAGACCCAGAAGGAGATTACGGACGTCAGAAGCGTCAGCGTGAAGTCATTCAAAAAGTTGTTGAAAAAGCTCTTAGCTTGAATAGTGTCAGTCACTATCAGTCTATCTTAAAAGCCCTAAGTACCAATATGCAGACTAATATTGATTTATCTGCAAAAAGTATTCCGAACTTGTTGGGCTATAAAGATTCCTTTAAAACCATTGAATCACAACAGCTGAAGGGTGAGGGAGAGATGTTGCAGGGCATTTCTTACCAGATTGTTTCTAGAGAGCATATGTTGGAAATGCAGAATATATTGCGACGTTCTTTAGGACAAGAAGAAGTCACTCAGCTTGAAACAAATGTTGTTTTATTTGAAGATTTGTTTGGACGGGTGCCTGTTGCTAATGAGGATAATCAAGAACAAGGTGTCTTTGTAACAAATGAAGTAGAGTAGTTCATTTGTTGATAAAAATAAAAAATCAATCGTGGGAAATTTCCTGCGATTTTTTCAAAAAAATACGAATAGATAGGTAGGAGGAAACATGAAAGCAGAAATCATTGCTGTTGGAACAGAGATTTTGACAGGACAGATTGTCAACACTAATGCTCAATTTTTATCGGAAAAACTAGCTGAGATTGGAGTAGATGTTTATTTCCAGACGGCTGTAGGAGACAATGAAGCTCGTCTCTTGTCTTTGCTTGAGATTGCCAGTCAACGTAGCAGTCTGGTGATTTTGACAGGTGGTTTGGGACCAACTGAGGACGATTTGACCAAACAAACCCTGGCTCAATTTTTAGGGAAAGAATTAGTCTTCGATCTTCAGGCGCAGGAGAAGTTGGATGTCTTTTTTGCCCAGAGACCAGACTATGCCCGAACACCGAATAATGAAAGACAAGCTCAAATTGTAGAAGGGGCGACTCCACTGCCCAACGAAACGGGACTGGCTGTGGGAGGAATGTTAGAAGTCAAAGGAGTGACTTATGTCGTCCTTCCTGGTCCACCAAGTGAATTGAAACCGATGGTCTTAAACCAGCTTCTACCCAAGTTGATGACAGGGAGTAAGCTATATTCCCGAGTTCTTCGTTTTTTTGGAATTGGCGAGAGCCAGCTGGTGACGATTTTGGCTGATTTGATTGATCATCAAACAGATCCGACCTTGGCACCTTATGCCAAGACAGGAGAGGTGACTCTACGTCTGTCAACAAAAGCTAGCAATCAAGAAGAGGCGAATAAAGGGCTGGATATCTTGGAAAATCAAATCTTAGGTCGCCAAACTTTTGAAGGACTTTCTTTACAAGACCTTTGCTATGGTTATGGTGAAGAAACTAGTATAGCCAGCATTGTGGTAGAAGAACTGAAAAAACAGGGGAAAACCATCACGGCTGCAGAGAGCTTGACGGCAGGCCTTTTTCAAGCAACCGTAGCGGATTTTCCGGGTGCTTCCAGTATATTTAAGGGTGGTTTTGTGACCTATAGCTTGGAGGAAAAATCAAAGATGTTGGATATTCCTGCCAAGGATTTGGAAGAACAGGGTGTGGTGTCTGAATATACAGCTCAGAAGATGGCTGAGCAGGCACGAATCAAGACCCAGTCTGATTTTGGCCTTAGTTTGACTGGAGTGGCAGGACCAGATAACTTAGAAGGACACCCAGCTGGAACAGTCTTTATAGGCTTGGCTCAAGAGCAAGGAACTGAGGTCATCAAGGTTAATATTGGAGGTAGGAGTCGAGCAGATGTACGTCACATTGCGGTTATGCATGCCTTTAACCTAGTTCGCAAGGCTTTATTAAGTGACTGACTTTTGATATAATAGTAGTTAGGTCTAAGGACCATTAGAATGTAGGAGAATAGAATGGCGAAAAAACCAAAAAAATTAGATGAAATTTCAAAAAAATTCGGGGCAGAACGTGAAAAAGCCTTGAATGACGCTCTTAAATTGATTGAGAAAGACTTTGGTAAAGGATCAATCATGCGTTTGGGTGAACGTGCAGAGCAAAAGGTGCAAGTGATGAGTTCAGGTTCATTGGCTCTTGACATTGCCCTTGGTTCAGGTGGTTATCCTAAGGGGCGTATCGTCGAAATCTATGGGCCAGAGTCATCTGGTAAGACGACGGTTGCCCTTCATGCAGTTGCACAAGCACAGAAAGAAGGTGGGATTGCTGCCTTTATCGATGCGGAACATGCTCTCGATCCAGCTTACGCTGCGGCTCTTGGTGTCAACATTGACGAGTTGCTCTTGTCACAACCAGACTCAGGGGAGCAAGGTCTTGAAATTGCAGGAAAATTGATTGACTCAGGTGCTGTAGATCTTGTCGTAGTCGACTCAGTTGCGGCCCTTGTACCTCGTGCTGAAATTGATGGAGATATCGGAGATAGCCACGTTGGTTTGCAAGCTCGTATGATGAGCCAGGCTATGCGTAAACTTGGTGCATCTATCAATAAAACCAAAACAATTGCCATCTTTATCAACCAGTTGCGTGAAAAAGTTGGGGTCATGTTTGGAAATCCAGAAACAACTCCTGGTGGACGTGCTCTAAAATTCTATGCTTCAGTCCGCTTAGATGTTCGTGGTAATACACAAATTAAGGGAACTGGTGATCAAAAAGATACCAATGTCGGTAAGGAAACCAAGATTAAGGTTGTAAAAAACAAGGTGGCTCCACCGTTTAAGGAAGCTATAGTTGAAATTATGTATGGAGAAGGGATTTCTAAGACTGGTGAACTTTTGAAAATCGCAAGTGATTTGGATATCATCAAAAAAGCAGGAGCTTGGTACTCTTACAAGGATGAGAAAATTGGACAAGGTTCAGAGAATGCTAAGAAATACTTGTCAGATCACCCAGAAATCTTTGATGAGATTGACCATCAAGTCCGTGTTCAATTTGGTTTGATTGATGGAGAAGAAGTTTCAGAACAAGGTATGGAAAGCAAAAAAGATGAGGCAGTTCAAGCAGATTCTGTGAATGAAGAAGTGACACTTGACTTAGGCAATGAGCTTGAAATCGAAATTGAAGAATAAGCTGTCAAAGTAGTGGAGAAATCCACTGCTTTTTGCTATATGAGAATAAAGAAACAAGTTTATGAGAGTATGATTGACAGATTTTCACAGTAAGAATGAGGAAGATGACTGCAAAACAGATAATTGGATGAGAAAATAAAAGTAATGCTAAGGAGATTGTTGGTATGGAAAAACGTGTAGTTCGCAATGTTCAAGATAAAAAATTGCAGGTGTTTGTGCAGATCTTGCTGACTATTTAGATATTGATCCTACTCTAGTTCGTGCACTTTGAATCCTCTTCACTCTACTAGGTGGTTCAGGAATTCTTGCTTATCTCATTCTCTGGCTCGCCATACCAGAAGCTGGGACAGAAGCGTAAACTTAGTGACCTCTTTATAAGATAAGTCCTGATAGGGCTGGGACAAGGTTGTCTCAGTCTTATTTATTTTGATGGATTTAGAAAAACTTTCTGCTATTTGATTTTGGAATCACAAAAAAATCACCTGTAGCACAGGTGATTGGGTATTCATTGTAGAAAAATTTGCAGTTTCTTGCTGGGAAGTTCAAGACTACAGTATAGGTTAGTGGTCGCTGAAACGACGATACTCGATGTGGAAGTCGAAATAATTTTCTTTTTGCAATTTTTGAAAGATGTTCTGATAAGCCTCTTCATCAAAGCGGTCGCCACGATATAGAATTTCAAAACTAAGACCTTCGTACTCCAAAAAGGCATTGGCTGTTTTGAAGCCATTTTGTAAGTAAAAGTCCATGCGGGCTTTTCGTTGTTCAAGATTGTCACAGTCTTCGTCCAATCGCTCCACTTCAAGAATCATAGTACGCTGGTAAAAATCAATCAGCTTTTCAATGATTTCTTTTCCATAGCCTTGGCTACGCAAATGGGGCATAATAGCAAAAAAGCTGATATAGAAAGCTTTTTGATTGGAAATAGCGAAGGCGAATCCTACAAATTCCTCTTCGTTGTAAAAGGCGAAAAAGTGGGCGTCGTCTCGATCCTGATATCGTAAAAATTCAGACAGGGACACTCGCTCTTCTTCAGGAAAGGCTTCGATATTTAACTTTTCAACTTTCTCAAGGTCTGGAAATATATCTGTAATTAATTGGCTTGTTAAGCTCATACATAAACTCCTTTTCTGTCACGATTATACCAAATTGTTAGTTTCTAGGCAACCGATTTCTCCGGAGATGGAAGCTAAGTCTGACCTTGTCGCTCCTCTAGAAAGCTGATATAATAGCCTTATGAATAAAAAACGAACAGTGGACTTGATACATGGTCCTATTCTTCCTGTGCTGTTAAACTTTGCCTTTCCAATCTTGCTATCAAATATTTTTCAACAGCTCTATAATACAGCTGACGTCTTGATTGTTGGGCGTTTTCTTGGTCAAGAATCCTTGGCTGCAGTAGGAGCGTCGACTGCCATTTTTGACCTGATTGTAGGTTTTACTCTTGGTGTTGGCAATGGTATGGGGATTGTTATTGCCCGCTATTATGGAGCTCGGAATTTTACAAAAATAAAGGAAGCAGTAGCAGCCACCTGGATTTTAGGTGCGCTTTTGAGTGTTGTAGTGATGCTGCTGGGCTTTCTTGGTTTGTATCCTCTCTTGCAATACCTAGACACTCCCGTAGAAATCCTTCCCCAATCCTATCAATATATTTCTATGATTGTGACCTGTGTCGGTGTCAGCTTTGCCTATAATCTCTTTGCAGGTTTGTTGCGGTCCATTGGGGACAGTCTAGCTGCGCTCGGTTTTCTGATTTTTTCTGCTCTGGTTAATGTGGTTCTAGATCTCTATTTTATTACGCAATTGCATCTGGGAGTTCAATCTGCGGGGCTTGCTACCATCATTTCTCAAGGTTTATCAGCCGTTCTCTGCTTTTACTATATTCGTAAGAGTGTGCCAGAACTTTTGCCTCAGTTTAAGCATTTCAAATGGGACAAGGCCTTGTATGCGGACCTCTTGGAGCAAGGTTTGGCTATGGGCTTGATGAGTTCGATTGTATCTATCGGCAGTGTGATTTTACAGTCCTCTGTTAATACCTTTGGTGCAGTGATTATTAGTGCCCAGACAGCAGCTCGACGCATTATGGCCTTCGCCCTTCTTCCTATGACTGCTATATCTGCCTCGATGACGACCTTTGCTTCTCAGAATTTAGGTGCTAAGCGCCCAGACCGCATTGTCCAAGGTCTTCGAATCGGCAGTCGTTTAAGTATGTCATGGGCAGTTTTTGTTTGTGTCTTCCTCTTTTTTGCCAGTCCTGCCTTGGTTTCCTTCTTGGCTAGTTCGACGGATAGCTACTTGGTAGAAAATGGCAGTCTCTATCTCCAAATCAGCTCAGCCTTTTATCCTATCTTGAGTCTTTTGCTGATTTATCGAAATTGTTTGCAGGGCTTGGGACAGAAAGTCCTCCCTCTGGTTTCTAGCTTTATCGAACTAATCGGGAAAATCGTTTTTGTGGTCTTGGTTATCCCTTGGGCGGGCTATAGGGGGGTTATCCTCTGCGAACCCCTTATCTGGGTTGCCATGACCATCCAACTGTACTTTTCGCTTTTTCGTCATCCTTTGATACAGGAAGGAAAGGAAATCTTGACAACCCAAATGCCATCCTAGTTGGATTTACTGAATAAAATCCATTTCCTCTAGTGAAAATCGAAAAAACTTGTGTTATAATAAGAAAGATTAAAATGTGAAAAAAGGAGATTCCTAATGGGACGTAAATGGGCCAATATCGTAGCCAAGAAAACGGCTAAAGATGGAGCTAACTCTAAAGTATATGCAAAATTTGGTGTAGAAATCTATGTAGCAGCTAAAAAAGGTGATCCAGATCCAGAATCAAACTCAGCTTTGAAATTTGTTATCGACCGTGCTAAACAAGCGCAAGTGCCAAAACACGTTATTGATAAGGCAATCGATAAAGCAAAAGGAAATACAGACGAAACCTTTACAGAAGGACGTTACGAAGGCTTTGGGCCAAATGGTTCAATGTTGATCGTTGATACCTTGACTTCAAACGTTAACCGTACAGCTGCCAATGTCCGTGCCGCCTTTGGTAAAAACGGTGGTAACATGGGAGCTTCAGGTTCAGTATCTTACCTCTTTGACAACAAGGGTGTCATCGTATTTGCTGGTGACGACGCTGATGCTATCTTTGAGCTCTTGCTTGAAGCAGATGTCGATGTAGACGATGTAGAAGCAGAAGAAGGAACAATCACTGTTTACACAGCTCCAACTGACCTTCATAAGGCCATCGTTGCCCTTCGTGAGTCAGGTGTCGAAGAATTCCAAGTGACAGAATTGGAAATGATTCCTCAGTCAGAAGTGGAATTGTCAGGCGATGACCTTGAAACTTTTGAAAAACTTTATAGCGTCCTTGAAGACGACGAAGATGTACAAAAAATCTATACTAACGTAGACGGGTTCTAATTCAAAAGCGAACAGTTATTCAGCTGTTCGCTTTTATTTTATGTTGGATTCGTATCCCGCTATCATGTCCTTTTTGAGATTCCAGGCCGATCGAAAATTTATGAATTAGAAGAAATTGTCTATTCTCCTGCTTTACAAAGGTTAGAATTACAGCCTTGCTTTCAAAACCTAGGGAGAGGTAGGCGATTCTTTTTATTTCATAGTCTCCCATAATCGAATCTGTTTCTGAATCTGGGATTCCGTGTTTCCTGATACTATCTTTGTAGTTGCTGCCTCCCTTCCCGCCATCAGAAGTGTCCTCTTTTACCAAGGTATTCAACTGTTCCTGACCCCAAGTGAAGAATCCGGTATCCTCTTCGTCATCTTCCTCAGCTGTACTGCTATCAGGCAGTTCATAGTCCCCAGCATTAGTTGAAAAAGTGATCTTTCTATAGGGGTGAATAAAGGTTCTGGCAAGGTCAGTAAAGATATTAGTAGATTATCAAAACAATGACAATGGAAATAACACCTAAGGTTGCTCCAATAATAGCCAATGTTTTACGGTTTCTGAGATTGAGGACAATGCCAAAAATTCCTAAAAACAAAGAGGCAATGGCAAGGAAAAATGATAGGATGTTTACAATAGGTATCCAAGAACCAAGAAGTGCCAGAGTTCCAAAGATGATGGCAAGGATTCCTAAGTTTTTCTGTTCTTCTTGCTTCGTTTGTGAATGACTCATTTCTAGTAAACTGGATTTGTGTTCGTGTGAGATAGTGTTTATTGTAGATATAATAAGAGCTGATGTCAATTTATACCAAGATAGTTCTCATAGAAACTTTTTTCTTGACATCTTTTCTGAAAATGATAAAATAGTTCTCATGGAAACTTAATTGTTCTCAAGAGAACTATTTTCACTTAGAAGGGAGAAAGCATGGATAAACCGATGTTGGTCTTTAAACGTTTTGGTCACCAGTTACATCTGATGGTACAAAAGGAAGCCAAGCGTTGTGGTATTGAATTTATGGGGGGACCGCAAGGGCAGGTCATTCGTTTTTTAGAACGTCGTGAGCATGAACAAGAATTAACACTCATCAAGGATATTGAACAAGAATTCAATATTACCAAGTCAGTTGCTAGTAATTTGGTCAAGCGTATGGTGCAAAATGGTTTGGTAGAGTTGGAAGTGAGTCCAAGTGATAAACGGGCGAAATTTGTTCATTTGACCGAAAAATCACGTTCTCAGATGAAACAAATCAAATCATTCTTTGATCGAATGAACCGTAGTTTGCTTGATGGCATTTCCGAAGAGAATCTCGCTATTTTTGAAGAAGTCATGGGTCAACTACAAGCAAATGTAGAAAAAATAGGAGGTAAGAATGAAGAAACTTGCTAAGCGTATCACAGGAAAAGAGTGGGGCATGATTCTAATAACTGTTCTCTTTACCTGTTGCTCGGTCTATCTAGAGTTAGAAGTACCGACTTACGTTTCAAAAATAACAGAATTACTCGTAACGCCAGGTACGGAGTTAGGAGACCTTTGGTCGCCAGCAACTAAGATGATGGGTTTGTCATTCTTAGCCTTCCTATCATCTGTAACAGTTGGATTTTTTGCTGCTCGAGTTGCAGCATCCTATACGGCTCATCTACGAAGCGATATTTTTAATCGTGTTTTGGATTACTCCCAGAAAGAAATTAAACGTTTTTCAATTCCCAGTCTATTGACTCGGACGACTAATGATATCACACAGATTCAGATGCTCTTTACGATGGGACTTCAGGTAGTCACTCGCGGACCAATCATGGCGCTTTGGGCTATTGGAAAAATCCTTGGCAAGTCAGAATACTGGATCTGGGCAGTAGTGGTGGCCGTTATCGTCAATGTTTTGATGACAACTGTTCTCATGACTCTGGCCTTTCCTAAACAATCTGTCATCCAAAAATTGACAGATAAACTCAATAGCATCACCCGTGAAAGTTTGACTGGGATTCGAGTAGTTCGTGCATACAATGCTGAGGATTACCAAGATAAGAAATTTGAAGAAGCTAATGATGAGGTGACGCGACTTAATCTCTTTGTCAACCGTTTGATGGCCATTATGAATCCTATTATGATGGCAATTTCCAGTGGGTTGATCTTGGCTATTTATTGGATTGGGGCCTATCTCATCAACGATGCTAGTTTGACAGAGCGTCTACCACTATTTAGTGATATGGTAGTCTTTATGTCCTATGCTATGCAAGTCGTAATGGGCTTCTTGCTCATGGGTGCTCTCTTTATCGTTCTTCCTCGTACCTTGGTTTCTGCAGGGCGTATCAATCAAGTGCTAGACCTTCATTCCTCTATTGAAAATCCTAGTCACCCACAGACAGCAAACTCTTCTGTAAAAGGTCAAGTGGAATACCGCGACGTAACCTTCCGCTACTCTAAACACTCAGAAGCAGTTGTGGAACATGTCAGCTTCAAGGCAGAAGCAGGTCAAACCATTGCCTTTATCGGATCAACTGGTTCTGGTAAATCGACGCTTGTGAACCTCTTACCCCGTTTTTATGATGTGTCAGAGGGAGAAATTCTAGTAGACGGCGTCAATGTTCAGAATTATGACTTAGAAGATTTGCGTAATAAAGTTGGTTATATCCCTCAAAAAGCTGTGCTCTTTTCTGGAGATGTTAAGGGCAATCTCGACTTTGGTAAGAGTCAAGAAACGCCACTAAGTGAGACGGCCATGTGGCAAGCTCTGGAATTGGCTCAATCTAAAAACTTTATCGAAGATAAGGAAGCGGGTATAGCTTCAGAAGTAGCTCAAGGTGGGACCAATTTCTCAGGTGGACAAAGACAACGTCTGGCCATTGCACGCGCCTTGGCTCGTAAACCAGAGATTCTCATTTTTGATGATTCATTCTCAGCCTTGGACTACAAGACCGATCGTATCTTGCGTCAAGTATTAGCTGAAAAAACACAATCCATGACCAAGTTGATCGTTGCCCAACGCATTTCAACCATTATGGATGCAGACCTGATCTTAGTCTTGGATCAAGGTAAAGTCGTGGGACAAGGCACCCACAAGGAACTTCTTGCAAACAATGAAGTTTACCAAGAAATTGCTTATTCACAACTATCGAAGGAGGAATTGGAACATGGAAAATAAGAAAATGTCCTTATGGAAACAGTGTAGACCTTTTCTAGCAGGTCTCCAACTTCCTCTACTAGTCGCAGTTGTGGCGGCTATCTGTTCAAGTATTATCACGGTTTATGGACCAACTAAGATCAAAGAAATTACCAATTTGATTTCAGATGGGTTAATGACAGAGATTGACCTAGAAGCTGTCTCAAGTATTGCTAGTTTTTTGGTTATTCTCTATGTGCTTGGGATTATCCTGAACTATACGCAAGCCTACATTTTTTCAACCAGTATCCAACATTTCTCAAAACGTTTGCGGACAGCTATTGCTGAGAAAATCAATCGCTTGCCACTTGCTTATTTTGACCGTCATTCTCAAGGGGACACCCTTTCTCGTGTAACGAATGATGTTGATACAGCCGCTCAATCTCTCAACCAAAGTTTGGGAACAGTGATTTCAGCTAGCTTCTTGCTGATTGCTGTTTTGATTACCATGTTTGGTATGAACTGGATTTTGGCACTGGTAACCGTTGTTTCAACTCTTGTTGGATTTGCAGCGGTCTCAGTGATTATGGCTAAATCTCAAGGCTACTTTAAAGCTCAACAAAACAACCTAGCAGCTGTAAATGGCTATGTGGAAGAAATGTACTCTGGCCACAATGTGGTGACCAGCTATAATGCTGTGGAACCAGCAAAAGAAACATTTGCAGGCTTGAATCAGAATCTACATGATAGCATCTGGAAATCTCAGTTTGTCTCTGGAATTATGATGCCAGCCATGATATTTGTAGGCAACTTTAGTTATGTTCTAGTCATTATCGTCGGTGCTGCCTTGGCTCTTGAAGGGCATATCAGTATCGGGATTATTGTAGCCTTCATGGTTTATGTTCGAACCTTCTCGCAACCCTTATCACAGATTGCCCAAGGAATTACCAGCTTACAACAAGCTAGCGCAGCCATGACTCGTGTCTTCGAATTTCTAGGTGAAGAGGAAATGGAAGATGAATCTCATAAGGAAAGACAATTGACCAACACGAAGGGTGAAGTAGTCTTTGACAGAGTTTCATTTGGCTACACACCGGAGCGAACAATCATTCATGACTTTTCTGCGACAGCTCATGCAGGCCAAAAGGTCGCGATTGTTGGACCGACTGGTGCTGGGAAGACGACCATTGTTAACCTCTTGATGAAATTCTATGAGATTGATAAGGGAAGTATTCGCATTGATGGTGTGGATACCAAGGCTATGAAGCGCTCAGAAGTACACGATGCCTTTTCAATGGTCTTGCAGGATACCTGGCTCTTTGAAGGAACCATTCGTGACAATCTCGTCTACAATCAAACAGGTATCAGTGATGAAGTGATTGAAGCTGCCAAAGCAGTAGGAATCCATCACTTCATCACAACCTTACCTGATGGATACGATACAGTTTTAGATGATACAGTGACCTTGTCAGTCGGACAGAAACAACTCTTGACCATTGCTCGTGCTCTGCTCAAAGATGCTCCGCTCTTGATTCTGGACGAAGCAACATCCTCAGTTGATACTCGTACGGAGGAGTTGATTCAAAAGGCTATGGACCGTTTGATGGAGGGACGCACATCCTTTGTTATCGCCCACCGCTTGTCAACGATCCGCAATGCTGATTTGATTCTGGTTATGAAAGATGGAAATATCATCGAGCAAGGCAATCATGAAGAGCTGATGGCTCAGGGTGGTTTCTATGCAGACCTCTACAATAGTCAATTTACAGAAGACCAAGCAGAAGAATAAATCAAAAGAAGGCTTGACGGCCTTCTTTTTCTTCTTTATACTGGTATAATAGAAAGAGGAGAGTATGAGTCAAAAATTATACAATATGAAATTTTCTGCGGTCTATCCAGCCTTAATTACAAAGGTTGAGCGAAAGGGGGGAAGGGCAGAATCCGTTCACCAAGTGACCAGTTGGCTTACAGGTTATGAAATGAGTGACATCCTTGCTTGTCTGAGTAAAGACCTTACTTATGGAGACTTTTTTCGACAGGCGCCGTCTTATGCTTCTGAACGGATAGCGATTACAGGAACGATTTGTGGGGTTCGTATTGAGGAAATTGAGGATCCTCTGATGCGGGAAATCCGTCGTCTGGACAAATTAGTAGACTGGCTTGCCAAGGGGAAAACAGCCCAGCAGGTCCTAGAAAAGTATGAGAAATAGAAATGAAAAACTATCAAGAGTGGTACGAGAAGAGGAAATCAAGTCTTCTTCGACATCCACAACTATTACACTTGATGCGAGTCTTTAATCGTATGATGACAGTTCTGATGCCCTTAGCTTACTTGACCCTGTTGGGAACAAACTTTGTAAGTAAAGGGGTTGGGAAAGAACTTTCTTCTTATATTTTAGTGCCAGCTTTTGGCTTTGTCCTATTGACGCTTGTTCGTAAGTGGATCAATCAACCGCGTCCCTATGAAACTTGGGAAATTGTCCCGCTACTAGATAAAGACAGCTCTGGGAATTCAATGCCCAGCCGCCATGTCTTTTCGGCAACCATTATTTCCATGGCTTGCCTGCATGCAAATCTTCCTGTGGGGTTGGTTTTGTTGGTCTTATCAGCTATTCTCGGTCTTGTTCGAGTTTTAGGGGGTGTTCATTATCCCAAGGATGTTTTAGTCGGCTACGTCTGTGGTCTCCTCTTGGGAATTCTTTTCTTTATTTTCTAAAAAGCAAAGCAAGTGGGCTTGGCCTGGTAACCACTTACGGGTCAAAAGTAACCACTTGCTTTTTTGCCCTTGTAAAGTCTTCTGGCCTTTGGTATAGTAGATGCAGAAAGGAGATAGGATGAAGTTACGAATCGAGATTGATAGTGAATTAACTGAGACAGAGATTGTCATCAAGGCTGCAGCCCTGACAGATGAGATAGCTGACTTGCAACGACTCTTGCAAGAAACCAAGGCTCCTAGGTTGATCTTTTATAAGGGGACGGGTGAGTATTACTTAGACTTGGCAGAAATCCTCTTCTTTGAGACGGAAGGTAGCAAGATTTACGCCCATACCCAGAAAGAGGCCTACGAGGTGAGACTCAAGCTCTATGAACTAGAGTCTATCCTGCCCCGCTATTTCAGTCGAGTATCCAAGTCGACCATTGCTAATATTCGGCAAGTTTACTCGGTTGACAAGTCCTTTTCAGGTACAGGAACTATTTCCTTTTATCAGACCCACAAGGAGGTTCACGTGTCACGGCACTATCAATCCCTCCTAAAAGAAAATCTAAGAAACATGAGGTAAGAACATGAAAAAGAAAGCATTTGGTATTGTGTTGCTAGTATTGGCAGCTTTAGTATTGTTGCAGGGGAATTTTGGAATCCCTTCTCTGGGAGGGTACATTTGGCCTTTGATTGGTATTGGATTTTTTGCCTACCAATCAGTTGGAGCTTTGTTGCGTCGTCATCTGACATCAGCCTCTTTTACAGCTCTAGTGGCCCTCATGATTGCTAACCATTTTTATGACATTTTACCGATTCCTAATCAGTCATTGTTCTGGGCAGGAGTTCTAATTGTTCTCGGAGTAAACATGCTGACTCACTCGAATAAGACTTGGAGTGGAAAGACATTGTGGAGCAATAGAGAGAAAAAAGTTTCTACTGATAAGGAAATCATTTTTGGTAGTGGGACTTTTTATAATCAAGACCAAGACTTGGTAGAAGACCAAGTGGAAGCAGTTTTTGGAGATGCTAAGATTTACTATGATAATGCAAATATTCTAGGTGATGTAGCAATCTTAAGTGTGGATGTAGTTTTTGGAAGCGCAACAATTTATATCCCTCAACATTGGAAAGTGGATCTTAGGGTAGAATCAGTGTTTAGCAATCCGCAGGTCGAAGTGGCGACAGCTCCAACCAGCAAAACCTTGATTATCCGTGGAGACGTTGTTTTTGGGAAATTAGAAGTCGTTTACGTCAAATAAAAAAATCTTCCAATCCCCTTGCAAAAAAAGAGAAAGTGTGATAACATAGTACGGTATGTGGTGCTAGCACATCCGCTATATTAGATCTAATAGGAGGAAAACACAAATGGCTAAAGTATGTTACTTTACAGGTCGTAAGACTGTATCAGGAAACAACCGTTCACACGCGATGAACCAAACAAAACGTGCCGTAAAACCAAACCTTCAAAAAGTTACTGTTCTTATCGATGGTAAACCTAAAAAAGTTTGGGCTTCAGCTCGTGCTTTGAAATCAGGTAAAGTTGAACGCGTTTAATAATAAAAGTAAGGAGACCTTAGGGTCTTTTTTCTTTTGTTGTAGGTATAAAATCATTTGAAAAATGGAGTAAATATCCGCTGATACAGTATTCTGCTTTTACACTTGGGCTGAAATATGATAAAATAGAGTATCAACTAGTTGAGGTAAAAAGGATGACTGTAAAAATTAATACAAAAGATGGTCAAGTCGAACTAACAGATGAAGTGATTGCAACCGTCGTAGGTGGAGCAGCAACTGAGATTTTTGGAGTAGTCGGTATGGCTAGTAAAAATGCCCTCAAAGATAATTTCCAAGCTCTTCTAGGTAAAGAAAATTATTCTAAAGGTGTCGTCGTAAAAGCGGCCGAAGATGGCAACATTGCAGTTGATGTATATACCGTGTTGAGCTACGGAACAAAGATTAGCGAAGTGTCAAAAAACATTCAAGAGCGTGTTCGTTTTAGCTTGGAAAACCAGCTTGGAATTACTGCTCAGACTGTAAATGTCTACATTCAAAATATCAAAGTTGTAGGAGAATAACCGTGTCAAAAATTACTACTAGCTTATTTCAAGAAATGGTGCAGGCTGCATCAACTCGCTTGAATAAGCAAGCTGAATATGTCAATTCATTAAACGTCTTTCCAGTTCCAGATGGAGATACTGGGACAAATATGGGAATGACGATTGAAAATGGTGCTAAAGAAGTTGCAGACAAGCCAGCTTCTACAGTTGGAGAGGTAGCGAGTATTCTTGCCAAAGGTCTTTTGATGGGTGCGCGCGGGAACTCAGGAGTTATTACGTCTCAGCTTTTCCGTGGATTTTCACAAGCTATCAATGATAAAGATGAGTTAACAGGTCAAGACTTGGCTCTTGCCTTCCAATCAGGTGTGGAAGTTGCCTATAAGGCTGTAATGAAACCTGTTGAAGGAACGATTTTGACAGTTTCTCGTGGAGCTGCTATCGGTGCTAAGAAAAAAGCTGAGCAAACAGATGACGCTGTTGAAGTCATGCGCGCAGCCTTGGAAGGTGCTAAAACAGCTCTAGCTAAAACGCCAGACATGCTTCCAGTATTGAAAGAAGTTGGCGTTGTGGACTCAGGTGGTCAAGGACTGGTCTTCATCTACGAAGGTTTCCTTTCAGCCCTTACTGGCGAATATATTGCATCTGAGGACTTTGTAGCGACTCCAGCCAATATGAGTGAAATGATCAATGCAGAACATCATAAGTCTGTAGCAGGACATGTGGCAACAGAAGACATCACCTTTGGTTACTGTACGGAGATCATGGTTGCTCTTAAACAAGGCCCAACCTATGCCAAAGATTTTGACTACGAAGAATTTCGTAACTATTTGAATGAACTCGGGGACTCTCTCCTTGTTGTCAATGATGATGAAATCGTCAAAGTCCACGTCCATACAGAAGATCCAGGACTTGTTATGCAAGAAGGTCTCAAATATGGTAGCTTGGTCAAGGTAAAAGTTGACAATATGCGGAACCAACACGAAGCACAGGTTGAAAAAGAAGCCGCTCAAGTTAGCGAGCCAGCTGAAGAAAAAGAATATGCTTTGATTGCTGTCGTTGCTGGTAAAGGTCTAGCAGATATCTTCCGTTCTCAAGGCGTGGATTATGTTATCGAGGGTGGACAAACCATGAACCCTTCGACAGAAGACTTTGTCAAAGCTGTTGAGAAAGTGAATGCTCGTAACATCATCTTCTTGCCAAACAACAAAAACATCTTCATGGCAGCTCAATCTGCAGCTGAAGTATTGGAACAACCAGCTGTTGTAGTAGAAGCTCGTACAATTCCTCAAGGATTGACTAGCCTTCTAGCATTTGACCCAAGCAAGTCTATCGAAGAAAACCAAGAACGCATGACTGCAGCCCTTGGCGATGTTGTTAGCGGAAGCGTCACAACAGCTGTGCGTGACACGACTATTGATGGTTTAGAAATCCATGAAAACGATAATCTGGGTATGGTAGATGGGAAGATCCTCGTATCAAACCCTGATATGCACCAAACTCTGACTGAAACCTTGAAACATATGTTGGACGAAGACAGTGAAATCGTAACCTTCTATATCGGTGAAGATGGAAGTGAAGAATTGGCTAACCAAATTGCCCAAGAAATCGCAGAAGAATTCGAAGATGTTGAAGTAGAAATCCACCAAGGTCAACAACCAGTGTATCCATATCTTTTTAGTGTGGAATAAGAATGAAATAGAAAACAAAAGAGGTCGGGAAAAGATTCCCGATCTTTTTGGTTTGCAATGAGTTTTTGAGTTGGTAGCTGACTGAACTTTTTATGACATTTGTCATATCTCCTCATGACAGAAGCTTCTAGTGATTCTAGCTTCAAAGAATTATACTAGATGTATCAAGTGGAGGAAGAAAAAATGAAACATAAAGTAATTGTCGCGATGAGTTTAGTAGCAGCAGGAGTCATGACTTATCTCATGTTCTCAGGATTGGATGAAGATTTCTATCATTTTCCTTGGGAGCTATTTGCAGGATTTGGAATGATGTCCTGGCTTATCCGAGAAGGTTTGAAATTAGTCTCAGATGTGAAAAAGGAGTTTGAAAAATGAAAAAAGCGTTTCTTTATCTTTTTATTGGACTATCACTAGTGGTATGGTTGGTAGAAATGTTTACAGGTTGGTTTGATCAAGCCTTCCTTCACCAATTCATCCGTGGTGTCTGGGGACTAGGATTTATGATTTTTATCGCCTTTCCGATGGGGATAGAATGGCTGAAAGGAGAGTATTATGAACATGATTAAGGTAGAAAGCCTAAATAAAGACATAAAGGGTAAAGCTATTTTGAAGGATATTTCCTTTGAGGTAGCTGAAGGTGAATGCGTCGCCTTGATTGGTCCCAATGGTGCTGGGAAGACCACACTCTTGGACTGTTTGCTTGGAGATAAACTGGTCACCAGCGGTCAAGTATCCATCCAAGGCTTGCCAGTGACGAGTTCTCAGTTAGACTATATTAGAGGCTACCTGCCTCAAGAAAATGTTATCGTTCAGAAATTAAAGGTCAAAGAGTTGATTGCTTTCTTTCAAAGCATTTACCCAAATCCCTTGAGCAACCAGGAGATCGATCAACTATTGCAGTTTGACAAGCAACAAAAAGAACAGTTGGCAGAAAAATTGTCAGGTGGGCAAAAGCGTCTCTTCTCTTTTGTCTTGACCTTGATTGGCCGACCAAAGCTTGTCTTTTTGGATGAGCCAACTGCGGCCATGGATACCTCAACTCGTCAACGTTTTTGGGAAATTGTCCAGGATCTAAAAGCGCAGGGAGTCACCATTCTCTATTCGTCCCATTATATCGAAGAGGTAGAGCATACAGCGGACCGAATCTTGGTCTTGAATAAGGGAGAGTTGATTCGCGATACAACACCTCTAGCCATGCGCAGTGAGGAGATTGAAAAGCACTTTATCCTTCCTCTAGCATACAAGGAAGTCATTGAGCAGTCTAACTTGGTTGAAAACTGGTCACAAAAACAAGATGCTTTGCAAGTAGTTACACGTGAAGCGGATGCTTTTTGGCAACTGTTAGTGCAAGCAGGATGTAGGATTCAAGAAATTGAAGTCAATAATCGTAGCTTGCTAGATACAATCTTTGAAGAAACACAAAAGGGAGATGACTAAGATGAAACGATGGACCGCACTAAACAAGATAGAATTTCTATTGACCAAACGACAATTAGTCTATTATCTATTATCCATAGGGATGCCGACAGCCTTCTATTTATTCTTTTCAGGCATGTACCAGGAAACACCAGGTGGACCGGCTAATTTTATGCGTGATTACCTCATCTCCATGACAGCCTTTTCCATGATGTCGACAGCTATCTTTTCATTCCCAGTTGTTTTACATACCGATAAGATCAACAACTGGCAGAAAATATTACGTCATAGCCCTGTAAATATGGTAGAATATTATCTATCAAAGATAACAAGTATGATGGTTGATTATTTGGTCTCAATTCTGGTTGTTTTCTCAGTTGGGCATTTTGTAAGAGGTGTGGATATGTCTCTTGGAAACTGGATTGGGGCTGCGTTCTTGCTGATAGTAGGAAGTGTTGCCTTTGTAGCACTTGGCTTAACCCTTACTCTCTTACCGTCCAGTCAGCTGATGTCTGTCGTGGGCAATCTTCTTTACTTTGGCTTGGCTGTTTTAGGCGGACTCTGGATGCCCGTCTCTTTATTTCCAGACTGGATGCAAGCAATCGGGAAGCGCCTACCAAGCTATCAGTTGATGGAATTGATCAAGACCTTCTTAAATGAGGGGGGCATCAATTTATCAGCCACAGTTTACCTACTTGTTTTTTCAGCAGTTTTGTTTGGTTTGACCATCTACCTTCAAGGTCATAAGGAGAATGCTTAATGCTTGAAAGACTAAAAAGCATACACTATATGTTTTTGGCCAGTTTGATTTTTATGGTTTTCCCTATCCTCTCTGCAGTGATTGGGGAGATTCCTAGCTGGCATTTACTAGTTGATATTCTATTTGTGGTGGCTTATTTAGGCGTTTTAACCACCAAGAGTCAGCGCTTATCCTGGCTCTTTTGGTTCATCATGTTAGCTTATGTGGCTGGGAATACCGTCTTCATTAATGGCAACTATGTCTGGTTCTTCTTTTTCCTTGCCAATCTCTTGATTTATCATTTTAGAGTGCGTAGCCTACGTTCACTTCATGTCTGGACTTTTCTTCTTGCTCAAGTTCTTGTTGTGGGGCAACTCATGATGTTTCAGTCAGTCGAAGCTGAGTTCGTAGCCTTTGAGCTTGGGATTCTTACCTTTGTTGATTTGATGACATTGGGCTTGGTTCGGATTCGCATTGTGGAGGATTTGAAAGAAGCGCAGGCTAAGCAAAATGCCCAGATAAATCTATTGCTTGCTGAAAATGAACGTAGTCGTATCGGTCAGGATTTGCATGATAGTCTGGGACATACTTTTGCTATGCTCAGTGTCAAGACAGATTTGGCCTTGCAGTTATTTCAGATGGAGGCCTATCCACAGGTGGAGAAGGAATTAAAAGACATTCACCAGATCAGCAAGGATTCCATGAATGAAGTGCGAACCATTGTGGAAAATCTGAAATCACGGACCCTAGCTTCAGAGCTCGAGACTGTTAAAAAGATGCTGGAAATTGCTGGGATTGAGGTCGAGGTTGAGAATCAATTGGACAAGGCTAGTTTGACCCAAGATGTAGAGTCGACAGCCGCTATGATTTTGTTAGAACTAGCGACCAATATCATCAAGCATGCCAGAGCCGAAAAAGCCTATCTAAAACTGGAACGCACAGATCAGGAGTTGGTCCTGACAGTTAGAGATGACGGGAAAGGATTTACAACTGTAAAAGGAAATGAACTTCATACAGTCCGTGACCGTGCAGCGGCCTTCTCAGGTCAAGTAGAGCTGGTCAGTTTGAAACAACCAACAGAGGTGCGCGTGCATCTGCCTTATAAGGAGAGAAAGTAGATGAAAGTATTAGTCGCAGAAGATCAAAGTATGCTTAGAGATGCCATGTGTCAGCTCTTAAACTTTCAGCCAGATGTGGAGACTGTCTTGCAGGCAAAAAATGGAGTCGAGGCTATCGAGGTTTTGGAGAAGGAAGCAGTAGATATTGCCATCCTTGACGTCGAAATGCCAGTCAAGACAGGACTAGAAGCGCTCGAGTGGATCAAACAAGAAGTGCCTGAAACCAAGGTGGTTATCGTTACGACCTTTAAACGCCCAGGCTATTTTGAACGAGCGGTCAAAGCAGGAGTCGATGCTTATGTCTTGAAGGAGCGGAGCATATCTGAGCTCATGCAAACCCTGCATACAGTACTAGAGGGACGCAAGGAGTATTCTCCAGAGCTGATGGAAGTCATGATGACCCATCCCAATCCCTTGACTGACCAAGAAGTCACTGTTTTACAAGGAGTTGCCCAAGGCCTGTCTAACCAAGAAATTGCGGACAAGCTCTACCTCTCAAACGGCACCGTCCGAAACTATGTCACCAATATTCTTTCGAAACTAGATGCAGGTAATCGAACAGAGGCAGCTAATATCGCGAAAGAATCTGGTTGGTTGTGATACTATTATATCTCGAAAACCATTATGTGCTAAAATTGAAATTATTCAATCAAACAATGTTGTAATTTGAGGGGGCTTAGTTTCCTCATTTTTGTTTCGTACAATACTCTTTGAAAATCTCTTCAAACCACGTCAGCTTCCCCTTGGATTATATATGTGACTGACTTTGTCAGCCTTATATACAACCTCAAAGCAGTGCTTTGAGTAGCCTGCGGCTAGTTTACTATTTTGGTCTTTGATTTTCATTGAGTATAAGATACTAGCAAAGAGCTAAAATTAAGAATAAAAAAGAAAAATATCTTGACAAGCAAGGGAAAAATTTGTTACAATAATAAACGGTACTTTTTACTTTTGGTCTCTCAAGAGTGTACAGGGACGTGCTGACAAATGTTGCAAAAGTACACACAGATGATAGCTGTCACCAAGTGTATCATCACCAAAAATAAAAAAACACAGGAGAATGTAGATGCCTACAATTAACCAATTGGTTCGCAAACCGCGTAAATCAAAAGTAGAAAAATCTAAATCACCAGCTTTGAACGTTGGTTACAACAGTCATAAAAAAGT
>NZ_AP021887.1:0-177500 GCF_009731465.1 Streptococcus sp. 116-D4 | reverse complement strand
ATTCATACCTTCGCTTACGCTAAGCACTCCTCTTAACCTTCCAGCACCGGGCAGGCGTCACCCCCTATACATCATCTTACGATTTAGCAGAGAGCTGTGTTTTTGATAAACAGTTGCTTGGGCCTATTCACTGCGGCTGACATATGTCAGCACCCCTTCTCCCGAAGTTACGGGGTCATTTTGCCGAGTTCCTTAACGAGAGTTCTCTCGCTCACCTGAGGCTACTCGCCTCGACTACCTGTGTCGGTTTGCGGTACGGGTAGAGTATGTTTAAACGCTAGAAGCTTTTCTTGGCAGTGTGACGTCACTAACTTCGCTACTAAACTTCGCTCCCCATCACAGCTCAATGTTATAGATATAAGCATTTGACTCATATCACACCTCACTGCTTAGACAGACTCTTCCATTCGTCTGCTTTAGTTAGCCTACTGCGTCCCTCCATCACTACATACTCTAGTACAGGAATATCAACCTGTTGTCCATCGGATACACCTTTCGGTCTCTCCTTAGGTCCCGACTAACCCAGGGCGGACGAGCCTTCCCCTGGAAACCTTAGTCTTACGGTGGACAGGATTCTCACCTGTCTTTCGCTACTCATACCGGCATTCTCACTTCTATGCGTTCCAGCACTCCTCACGGTATACCTTCTTCACACATAGAACGCTCTCCTACCATACCTATAAAAGGTATCCACAGCTTCGGTAAATTGTTTTAGCCCCGGTACATTTTCGGCGCAGGGTCACTCGACTAGTGAGCTATTACGCACTCTTTGAATGAATAGCTGCTTCTAAGCTAACATCCTAGTTGTCTGTGCAACCCCACATCCTTTTCCACTTAACAATTATTTTGGGACCTTAGCTGGTGGTCTGGGCTGTTTCCCTTTCGACTACGGATCTTAGCACTCGCAGTCTGACTGCCGACCATAATTCATTGGCATTCGGAGTTTATCTGAGATTGGTAATCCGGGATGGACCCCTCACCCAAACAGTGCTCTACCTCCAAGAATCTCTAATGTCGACGCTAGCCCTAAAGCTATTTCGGAGAGAACCAGCTATCTCCAAGTTCGTTTGGAATTTCTCCGCTACCCACAAGTCATCCAAGCACTTTTCAACGTGCCCTGGTTCGGTCCTCCAGTGCGTCTTACCGCACCTTCAACCTGCTCATGGGTAGGTCACATGGTTTCGGGTCTACGTCATGATACTAATTCGCCCTATTCAGACTCGGTTTCCCTACGGCTCCGTCTCTTCAACTTAACCTCGCATCATAACGTAACTCGCCGGTTCATTCTACAAAAGGCACGCTCTCACCCATTAACGGGCTCGAACTTGTTGTAGGCACACGGTTTCAGGTTCTATTTCACTCCCCTCCCGGGGTGCTTTTCACCTTTCCCTCACGGTACTGGTTCACTATCGGTCACTAGGGAGTATTTAGGGTTGGGAGATGGTCCTCCCAGATTCCGACGGGATTTCGCGTGTCCCGCCGTACTCAGGATACTGCTAGGCACAAAGACTATTTTAATTACGAGGCTATTACTCTCTCTGGCTGATCTTCCCAAATCATTCTTCTATAGTCCTTGAGTCCACATTGCAGTCCTACAACCCCGAAGAGTAAACTCTTCGGTTTGCCCTCCTGCCGTTTCGCTCGCCGCTACTAAGGCAATCGCTTTTGCTTTCTCTTCCTGCAGCTACTTAGATGTTTCAGTTCACTGCGTCTTCCTCCTCACATCCTTAACAGATATGGGTAACAGGTAGTACCTGTTGGGTTCCCCCATTCGGAAATCCCTGGATCATCGCTTACTTACAGCTACCCAAGGCATATCGTCGTTTGTCACGTCCTTCTTCGGCTCCTAGTGCCAAGGCATCCACCGTGCGCCCTTATTAACTTAACCTTATTTTTTGACCTTTCAGTCATAAACTCTTTATTAATACTACAGCGTTTTCGGTTTATTTTCTTGTTACTATTTGATATAGATATTCAATTTTCAATGTGCATTACTTGGTGATCTCTCACCAATGGAGCCTAGCGGGATCGAACCGCTGACCTCCTGCGTGCAAAGCAGGCGCTCTCCCAGCTGAGCTAAGGCCCCACAAGACCTCTCAAGACTAAACAAGACCAATGCGCAGTTCCTTATCCTTAGAAAGGAGGTGATCCAGCCGCACCTTCCGATACGGCTACCTTGTTACGACTTCACCCCAATCATCTATCCCACCTTAGGCGGCTGGCTCCTAAAAGGTTACCTCACCGACTTCGGGTGTTACAAACTCTCGTGGTGTGACGGGCGGTGTGTACAAGGCCCGGGAACGTATTCACCGCGGCGTGCTGATCCGCGATTACTAGCGATTCCGACTTCATGTAGGCGAGTTGCAGCCTACAATCCGAACTGAGACTGGCTTTAAGAGATTAGCTTGCCGTCACCGGCTTGCGACTCGTTGTACCAGCCATTGTAGCACGTGTGTAGCCCAGGTCATAAGGGGCATGCTGATTTGACGTCATCCCCACCTTCCTCCGGTTTATTACCGGCAGTCTCGTTAGAGTGCCCAACTGAATGATGGCAACTAACAATAAGGGTTGCGCTCGTTGCGGGACTTAACCCAACATCTCACGACACGAGCTGACGACAACCATGCACCACCTGTCACCTCTGTCCCGAAGGAAAACTCTATCTCTAGAGCGGTCAGAGGGATGTCAAGACCTGGTAAGGTTCTTCGCGTTGCTTCGAATTAAACCACATGCTCCACCGCTTGTGCGGGCCCCCGTCAATTCCTTTGAGTTTCAACCTTGCGGTCGTACTCCCCAGGCGGAGTGCTTAATGCGTTAGCTACGGCACTAAACCCCGGAAAGGGTCTAACACCTAGCACTCATCGTTTACGGCGTGGACTACCAGGGTATCTAATCCTGTTTGCTCCCCACGCTTTCGAGCCTCAGCGTCAGTTACAAGCCAGAGAGCCGCTTTCGCCACCGGTGTTCCTCCATATATCTACGCATTTCACCGCTACACATGGAATTCCACTCTCCCCTCTTGCACTCAAGTTAAACAGTTTCCAAAGCGTACTATGGTTAAGCCACAGCCTTTAACTTCAGACTTATCTAACCGCCTGCGCTCGCTTTACGCCCAATAAATCCGGACAACGCTCGGGACCTACGTATTACCGCGGCTGCTGGCACGTAGTTAGCCGTCCCTTTCTGGTAAGATACCGTCACAGTGTGAACTTTCCACTCTCACACTCGTTCTTCTCTTACAACAGAGCTTTACGATCCGAAAACCTTCTTCACTCACGCGGCGTTGCTCGGTCAGACTTCCGTCCATTGCCGAAGATTCCCTACTGCTGCCTCCCGTAGGAGTCTGGGCCGTGTCTCAGTCCCAGTGTGGCCGATCACCCTCTCAGGTCGGCTATGTATCGTTGCCTTGGTGAGCCGTTACCTCACCAACTAGCTAATACAACGCAGGTCCATCTGGTAGTGATGCAATTGCACCTTTTAAGCAAATGTCATGCAACATCTACTATTATGCGGTATTAGCTATCGTTTCCAATAGTTATCCCCCACTACCAGGCAGGTTACCTACGCGTTACTCACCCGTTCGCAACTCATCCGGAAAGAGCAAGCTCCTCCTTCAGCGTTCTACTTGCATGTATTAGGCACGCCGCCAGCGTTCGTCCTGAGCCAGGATCAAACTCTCATTAAAAGTTTGAGTTCTCACTCATTTCTGTCACTGACAGATTTATTGTTTTTTTCATTGTTCAGTACTACAACCTCAGTTGTAGTGCCCTGCACATTGGTTCATCTTGTTCAGTTTTCAAAGGTCTTTGTCACTCGCTTCTCTCAAGCGACAACTATATTAGTATATCACAGTCGCTTTCGCTTGTCAACACTTTTTTGAAACTTTTTTTATTTTTTTCATCAAGTGTTTCTACCGCAACATACCATAGTCCGTACGGGATTCGAACCCGTGTTACCGCCGTGAAAAGGCGGTGTCTTAACCCCTTGACCAACGGACCTGAGTTGCTATTTTCAACTCTTACTATTATACCGACTTTTTAAACTTTGTCAACACCTTTTTTAAACTTTTTTTAAGTTAAGTAAAAAGAGCCAGAATTATACTGACTCTTCTATTGATTATTAAACTTGGAAGCACGTTCCTCTCCCCACCAATATGGGATTAGTTCTGCGACTTTCACTGTCTTTCTTCTATCGTAGTCCATCATGAATTCTGCATCTTTATTTTCAGAATTCAACTCCAAGAGAAATTCTCTGCAAGCACCGCAAGGCATGGCTGAACTCCCACCATAAGGTGCTTTGTCTCGAAAGGCTAATACTTTCTTAACCTTAGTTTGTCCTGAAAATTAATACATATTGAAGAGAGCTGCTCGTTCTGCACAGAGATGAAAAACTCCACAAGTGCCCTCCATACAAAATCCTGTGAAGATCTGACCATCTTCTGCTTCTACCGCAGCAACAACATGGTTAGCATAAACAAAGTCAGAAACTTCATGTGGATTGTATAGTTTCTGTGCTTCTTCGTACATCTTTTCCCAGATGTCCATTGTTGCATCCTTCTTATTTAGAGATTTCTTTTAGCATATTTTCGATATGCTGGATTGATTTTTCACGACCTAACAAAAAGATAGTATCTGGCAATTCTGGTCCATGCATTTCACCTGAAACTGCGATGCGAATAGGCATGAAAAGATTTTTCCCTTTGATACCTGTTTCTTTTTGAACAGCTTTGATTTGTGGGAAAATATTTTCTGTCACAAATTCCTCATCTGTCATCGCTTCTAGTTTCGCTTTGAAAGATTCTAGAACAATTGGAACAGTTTCTCCTGCCATGATTTCTCGTTCAGCTTCTGTCAATTCTGGGAAGTCTGAGAAGAAAAGGTCTGTCAATGGAACAATTTCGTCCACTGACTTCATTTGTGGTTTGTAGAGTTCTACTAATTTCTCAGCCTTATCAGTCAAACGTCCTGCTTCTTCTAGGAATGGTTTTGCCATTTCAAAGATAGTTTCTAGGTCTGCATTCTTGATATAATCATTGCTCATCCAGTCAAGTTTCTTCTGGTCGAAGGCTGCTGGAGACTTGCTGAGGCGGTTTTCATCGAAAAGTTTAATGAGTTCTTCACGAGAGAAGATTTCATCTTCGCCACCTGGGTTCCAACCAAGAAGAGCAATAAAGTTAAAGACTGCTTCTGGTAAATAACCTTTTTTACGGTAGTCTTCGATAAATTGAAGTGTATTAGTATCACGTTTAGATAACTTCTTACCAGTCTCAGAGTTGATAATCAAGGTCATGTGACCAAACTCTGGAGCTTCCCAACCAAGTGCTTCATAAACCATGAGCTGTTTTGGTGTATTAGCAATGTGGTCGTCTCCACGGATAACATGAGAAATTTGCATATCGTGGTCGTCGATGACAACGGCAAAGTTGTAAGTCGGGTAACCGTCTTTCTTTTGGATAACCCAGTCACCACCGATATTGCCACCTTCAAATTCGATATCGCCTTTGACCATATCATGCCACTTGTAGATACCTGACTCATTGACAGCCAAGCGAACCGTTGGGATAATCCCTGCTGCTTCACGTTCTGCGATGTAAGCCGCTTTTTCCTCTTCACTCATACCAAGGTATTCATTGATGTAGCGTGGTGTTTCGCCAGCTGCTTCTTGGCGTTCGCGTTCAGCTGCCAACTCTTCTTCTGTAACGTAAGATTTGTAGGCTTTTCCTTCAGCTAACAGTTGGTCGATGTATTTTTGATACAAGTCCAAGCGCTCAGACTGACGGTAGTTTTCATGAGTTTCTGGGCTCTCATCCCAGTCCATACCTAACCAACGAAGGTTTTCAAGCTGTGAACGTTCACCATCCTCGACATGACGTTTACGGTCAGTATCTTCGATACGAATGATAAAAGTTCCATCATGATGGCGTGCGTAAAGGTAGTTAAATAATGCTGTACGGGCATTTCCGATGTGTAGTAGTCCTGTTGGACTTGGTGCGTAACGTACGCGGATATCTTTTGACATATCTTCTCCTATAAAGTCTCTAGGCATCTGCCTTTTTGCTCTCTATATTATATCACAAGTCTTGGCTGAGTCCAATTGCTATGAATAAAGAGAGTAAAAAGAGTGGACAAACCACTCTTTTCTTCCATTATTATAGACGTGCGTTAAGTTCTTTGCTCAATTCTTCAAATCCTGGTTTTCCAAGAAGGGCAAACATGTTACGTTTGTAAGCTTCAACACCTGGTTGGTCAAATGGGTTGATGGCATTCAAGTAACCTGAAAGGGCGATAGCCAATTCGAAGAAGTAGATTGTATAACCAAGAGTGAAGGCATCTTGCTCAGGAAGAGTAACATACATGTTTGGTACGTCACCATCTGTGTGGGCAAGAAGAACACCGTCAGTCGCTTTTTTGTTTACAAAGTCAACGTCTTTTCCTTGGAGGTAGCCAAGTCCATCAAGATCTTCTTCCAAAGTAGGAATAATCACGTTCTTACGTGGTTTGTCAACACGGACAACTGTTTCAAACATGATACGAGTTCCTTCTTGGATAAATTGTCCAAGTGAGTGCAAGTCTGTTGAGAAGTTAGCTGAAGTTGGGTAGATACCTTTTTGGTCTTTTCCTTCTGATTCACCAGCCAATTGTTTCCACCATTCTGAGAAGTATTGAAGTGATGGCTCGTAGTTTACCAAGATTTCAGTTGCATAGCCTTTACGGTAAAGGATGTTACGCACTACAGCATATTGGTAAGCTTCGTTTTCAGAGATTTTGTCTGAAGTATAGTCTTTGCGAGCTGCATTCGCACCTTCCATAAGGGCTTTGATGTCAGCTCCTGATGCTGCGATTGGAAGCAAACCAACGGCTGTCAATACTGAGAAGCGTCCACCGATATCATCTGGAACTACAAATGTTTCCCAACCGTTAGCGTCTGCTTCAACCTTAACAGCACCTTTTTGGCGGTCAGTTGTTGCATAGATACGTTTGTTTGCTTCTTCTTGACCGTATTTCTTAACCAAAAGTTCTTTGAAGACACGGAAAGCAATCGCTGGTTCTGTTGTTGTACCTGATTTAGAAATCACGTTTACTGAGAAATCTTTATCCGCAACGTACTCTACCAAGTCAGCAAGGTAAGTAGATGAGATTGAGTTTCCAGCGTAAAGGATTTGTGGAGCTTTGCGTTCTTCTTTTGTTTGCAAGTTTGCAAAGTGGTGGTTCAAGAAATCAATCGCAGCTTTGGCACCAAGGTAAGATCCACCGATACCGATCACAACTAAAACATCGCTGTCTGACTTGATCTGCTCAGCAGCCTTCAAGATGCGGTCAAATTCTTCGCGATCATAGTTTTCAGGAAGGTCCAACCATCCCAAGAAGTCGCTTCCAGCACCAGTTCCTTTACGGATCAATTCGTCTGCTGCTGTTACTTGTGATTGCATGTATTCCACTTCATGTGGTGCAACAAATTTGTCTAAAACTTTTGAATAATCAAATTTAATATGTGACATGTTATTCCTCCAATATTTCTTCTTTTCTATCATAACGCTTACCTTCGTTTTTTTCAAGTTTTTTTGTCAAATTTCTCCAATTTTTATCAGAATTCAAACGTTTGCGTAAAAATACCGCATTCCAAAAATTTTGAAATAATAAAAGAAAGAACGACCGGATGCTCCAGTCGCTACAGTTCATTCAATAAATACTCAAATAGTTCCAAATTACCATCTTCTTCATTAACCAAAAACTCTGGATGCCACTGTAAACCGATAATGCGGTGTTCGTCGATAGACTCAATCGCTTCGATGGTCTGGTCTCTTGGATCCACAGCAGTCACACGGAAATTAGGTGCCAAATCTTTAATACTTTGACGATGGACAGAGTTAACCTGACTTTCTTTTCCAAATAGCTTGGCCACCACGCTTCCTTCTACTGTCTCAATAGAGTGAGATGTTCCGAAAGGCAGTCCTTGCCAGTGACCTTCGATTTCTTGATTGAGGGTTCCCCCAAAGGCAACATTGACAAGTTGGACACCGCGACAGATTGCCATAATCGGTTTATTCTGACGAAGCGCTTCTTTCAATAGAGCCAGTTCAAACTCATCGCGTACTAGATTGTAATCATCGCTCTCGATGGTCTTTTTCTCTCCATAAAACTGAGGATGGACATTTTGACCGCCTGTCAAGATGAGTTTATCAATCATTTCCACATAATCGCGTACAACTGACTCATCACCAACAGGAATGACTAAAGGGAGACCACCGACTTGACGAATGCTCTCTGCGAATCTACAAGATACAGATGAATGAATGTTTTTGCCTTCTGCATCTACGGGACATAGATTTGCAGCCACTCCTACAACTGTTCTAGCCATGATGTCTCTCCTTTCGAATGTTAATACTCTTCGAAAATCTCTTCAAACCACGTCAGCGTCGCCTTACCGTATATATGTTACTGACTTCGTCAGTTCTATCCACAACCTCAAAACAGTGTTTTGAGCTGACTTCGTCAGTTCTATCTACAACCTCAAAGCAGTGCTTTGAGCAACCTACGGCTAGCTTCTTAGTTTGCTCTTTGATTTTCATTGAGTATAACGATACTCCTATCATATCACTCAAAGCGCCTTTCGTCTAATATGTTTTTTTTAAGGCTGTGATAAAAATTTTTTATGGACAAGAAAAAGCTGCCCACATAGGACAACTTTTTATTATTCAAAGACAAATTGATTATGATAGAGTTCTGAGTAGAAGCCACCTAGTTTCAAGAGTTCATGGTGGTTACCACGTTCAATGACTTCTCCATCTTTGAGGACAATGATCTGATCAGCATTGAGGATGGTCTTCAATCGGTGAGCAATGACGAAACTGGTTCTGCCTGCTACAACCGCCTCCATGGCATGCTGAATCTTGCTTTCTGTCACCGTATCTACGTTGGAAGTTGCTTCATCTAGAATGAGAACTTCTGGATCTGTCATTAGGGTTCGAGCGATAGAAATCAATTGCTTTTGTCCAGTTGAGAAGATGCTTTGGTCATCATCTATAAGAGTATCGTATTTATCAGGCAAACTTTCAATATAGTCGTGAATGTGGGTTGCCTTGGCTGCTGTCTCAACCATTTCCTGACTGGCATCTGGTACACCAAAACGGATATTGTCTCGAATGGTTCCGCTAAATAATACCGAATCTTGCAAGACAATTCCCACCTTACTTCTGAGACTATCTAAATCATAGTCACGAATATCTTTCCCATCAAAATAAATCCCACCAGCATCAACATCATAAAAGCGATTGATAAGGTTCATAATAGTCGTTTTCCCTGACCCTGTCGGACCAACAACTGCTGTCATCTGGCCTTTAGGGGCAGAAATGCTAACATCTTTCAAAATAGGTTTATCAGGCAAGTATGAAAAATCAATATGACTGATTTCAACACCTTCTTGCAACTGAGTGAAAGTTGGAGCCTTTTCAGGTCGGATTTCTTCCTCTGCATCAAACATTTCCTGAATCCGTTCAGCCCCTGTAAAGGCTAACTGGAGGCTTCCCCAACTAGCCGCAACTTGAATAATAGGCTGGTAGTACTGCTGAGAAAATTGGGCAAACATAACAATCAAACCTAGGGCTGTACTTGTTTCAATAGCCTTATCATTCAAAAGAACAGCTGAACCAGCAAAGATGACGACGGCTGTATTAACCAGACTCATGCCATTCATGACAGGGAAAAGAATTCCTGAAAACATTCTTCCTTTAAAGGTTGCCTTACGCACGCGCTCATTTTGTTCAAGAAATCCTGCCATCATATCCTCTTGAATTCCTTGCACAATGACAGCTTTTTGGCCTGAGATACTCTCATCCATATAGGCGTTGAGATTTCCTACCTCTTTTTGCTGGAGGTTGGTATATTTCCGTGCCATTTTCACGATAAAAATCAGCATGAGGAAGGCCACTGGTGTGCTGGCGATGGTGATGAGGGCCAGCGTCACATTTCTCGAAAACATGACGAGAATCAGACCAATGTATAGAACGATGTTGCTCATGACCTGAATCAAGCTTTCGTTAAAGGCTTGGAGGATATTATCTAAATCACTGGTAAAACGAGACAAGATATCGCCATCTTGTCGGCGGTCAAAGAAAGAAACCGTCAAGCGAACAAGCTTACCGAAGAGGCCTTTGCGCATCTCGTTGGTCGACTCTGCAATCACACGCGTCATGAGACACATGTATATCACACTAGAAATAAATAAAACCAAAACCAGCAGACCAAGATTGACCATGATTCCTGATAGACTTTGCCAAACAAGTTCTGGATTGCCATCTTGATAAGCTTGAACTAAATTAGCTAGCTGCGTCACTGCTTGTCCAGAAAATACCGGAAAGAGAGCTTGGGCAAGAGTCGCCAGAACAATCATCAGGATAACAACTACAAATGATAGCTTATAGACTTTAAAATAATTCCAAAAAAATTGAACTGTCTTCATTTTACTCCTCCTTTCCTTTCTGTGTTTCGTAGATTTCACGGTAAACAGCATTGTTGGCAACCAAGTCTGCATGCGTGCCTTGACCAATCAATCGTCCTTGATCCAGAACCAAGATCTTGTCTGCATGAACAACCGAGCTAATCTTTTGCGCGATGATAATGGTTGTCGTCCCTTTCAAGTCCTTATTCAAGGCTTCTTGAACCAGGCGCTCTGACTTGGCATCCAAAGCTGAGGTCGAATCGTCAAAAATCAGAATACGTGGATTGCTGACAATTCCACGAGCAATTGACATCCTTTGTTTTTGCCCACCAGAAAAATTGGTTCCCCGTTCCTCAACTGGACTTTCAAAGGTTTTCTCCATACGATGAATGAATTCACTGGCTTGGGCAATATTGGCTGCACGCTCCATTTCAAATAGAGTGGCATCTCCTTTTCCCTGTCTCAAGTTATCTGCAATCGTTCCACTAAAAAGAATGGCACGTTGGAGAACGATAGAAACTGTTTGACGCAGGGTTCCTTCACTCACTTCTCGAATATCCTTACCTCCGATTTTGATAGCCCCTTCCTGCGGGTCAAAGAGACGTGGAATCAGTTGAGCCAAGGTTGATTTTCCTGCACCAGTCGCTCCAACGACACCAACCATTTGACCAGGTTCAATAGTAAAGCTCACATCTTTCAGCATCGGTTCCCTATCCATTGGATAGGTAAAGGTTACATTTTCAAAGCTAAGACTTCCGACCAACTCTTCATCTGGGACATCCTTGAAGGTCAGGGCTGGCTCTGCGTCCAGAATTTCTCGAATACGACGCATAGAAATCATGGCACGACTGACAGAATTTCCTAAAAATCCAACCATAACTATGGTAAAGATAATCTGGCTCAGGTAATTGACAAAGGAAGCAATGGAGCCAACAACTGACGGATCCGACTGAACCATCCCTGCAACTAGCCAAATGGAGAGGAAGACAGCTCCGTAACCGACCAACATCATGAAAGGTTCCACTACTGAAAAGGCATAACCAATGTAAAGATTTTGACCGAGAAGTTCGTCTGAAACCTCCGTAAACTTAGCAAATTGCTCTTTTTCTTGGACAAAGGACTTGACCACACGAACACCGCGCAGATTTTCCTTAGCGATAGCATTGATGCGTTCAAGAAGGCTTTGAAACTTGGCAAAACGAGGTCCCATCATACCCATCATGACAGCAGTCAAACCAAAAATCAAGACTACCATGAGAACAATCACCCACCACAGAGAAGGTAGGGTTTGAACCGCCAAGATAAACGAACCGATGAACAAGAGGGGAAGTCTGAAAAGAATTTGGAAGGTCATCATGACGACGTTCTGAATCTGGTTGATATCATTTGTCATGCGAACGACTAAATTTCCCGCATTAAATTGTTCAATATTGGCATAAGAAAAGGTTTGGATTTTACGGAAGGCATCCTCCCGAAGGTCGGATGAAACTCCTTGGGCAATATAGGCTGCAAGGATAACATTGAGCCCACCAGCAACCAGACCAACCAAGGCCACACCAATCAACCAAGCACCGATACTATAAATGGCTTCATAGTTCCCAGCAAGTAGGGCATCTAACACTTCCTGCAGGTAACGCGGTTGCAGAAGTGAACTAGCAACCATCAAGCCTGTCATTAGGAGCGAAGCCAAGGCCTGCCACTTGTAGGTTTTGATTTTCTGAATCAGCATACTTTCTCCTTAAAAAATAGACAAAAGGGAGCGACAATGTGTCAGCTCCTTCTCATTCGGTTTGTGTGATGTTATTCTAGCAAAAAAGTGGAAACTTGTCAAAGAAGTCTCCTTGATATAGCTAGAATGACTAGTAATTTTCTCTTTATAATAGTTTCTGTTTTAACTCGACCAAGACATTCATAGCCTGCATAGGTGTCATGTTGTAAATGTCCAGTTTAGCTAATTCTGCTAGAATCGGATGGTCTGCAGGCGCGTCAAAGAGTGAAATCTGTTCTGTGACAGCACTTGTTTGCCTCATGGGAGCAGGACTTTCTGTCCCTTGATTCTCTAACTGAGTCAAAATCTTATCCGCTCTTGCTAGGAGATCTGCTGGCAAACCAGCAATCTTGGCAACATGGATACCGTAGGATTTATCAGCTGGACCTGGTTCAATTTTGTGAAGGAAGGTGACTTGCCCCTCCTGCTCTAAGGTTGCCACGTGGACATTGACCAAGTGTTGTAAACTAGACTCCAGACTAGTCAACTCATGGTAGTGAGTCGCAAAGAGGGTTTTGGCTCCGATATGTTCATGGATGTATTCGATGATGGACTGAGCAAGAGCCATCCCATCATAAGTTGCAGTTCCCCGTCCCAATTCATCAAAAAGAATCAAGGAATTTTTGGTCGCATGCGAAATGGCATTGTTGGCCTCCATCATCTCCACCATAAAGGTTGACTGACCTGAAACCAAGTCATCTGCTGCTCCGATACGGGTAAAGATGGCATCAAAAATCGGTAAATAGGCGCTTTCTGCCGGTACATAGGACCCCATCTGGGCCATAACCGCCGTCATAGCTAACTGACGCATGTAGGTTGACTTCCCACTCATGTTGGGCCCTGTAATCAGTTGAATACTAGTATCTGCAGCCATCTGAATTGTATTGGGAATATAGGTCTGAGCCCCCATGACCTTTTCAACGACAGCATGGCGCCCTTTCTGGATATCAATCCGCGAATCATCTCCAAACTCAGGTCGAATCAAATGCTGGGTTTCAGCCACAACCGCCAGACTCTGTAAGACATCAACTGTCGCAATTCCTTGGGCTAGAGCTTGTAAACGTTGGATGTACTTACTGACCTCTTCACGAATACGCATAAAGATTTCATACTCTAGGTTAGCTGACTTCTCACGCGCCTCCAGCATATCTCCCTCGATACGGGCCAATTCCTCAGTCCCAAAGCGTTCTGAGTTTTTCAGCGTTGCCTTGCGGAAAAAGTGAGCAGGCACATTTCCCAGTTGCGAATTGGTCACATGGAAATAATAGCCATCTTTTTTATTGTAGTCAATCTTAAGCGTGCTGATACCAGAGTTTTCTCGCTCCTTAGCCTCAATCTCAGCAATCCAGCTAGTCCCTTCTCTGAGAACGCGACGGTACTTGTCTAAAGTCTCATCAAATCCAGTTCGGATAATTCCCCCATCTGTAATCACATGAGGAGCTTCAGGAGCAATCGCTGCGCTAATCAAACTCTCCAACTCAGGGATTGCATCCAGTTGTGCGATGAGATAGGCTAGAGCAGGTTGCTCCATCCCTTCTAAAATCGCACGAATCCGTGGCACACTGGATAAGGTGGTCGCCAACTGCAAGAGATCCTTGGGATTGGTTTTGCCAAAAGAAACCCGACTAGCCAAGCGCTCAATGTCATAAACACCCTTGAGACTGTCTGTCAAATCACTGCGCTCAAAGAAATGGTCGAGAAAGACCTGCACCACTTCTTGACGTTGGATAATTCGTTCCTTATCAATCAAGGGGCGATGAATCCAAGACCGCAAGAGACGCATTCCCATAGCAGTTTTGGTTTCATCCAAAAGCCAGAAAAGACTGCCTTGCTTCTTGCCCGAACGAGCATTCTCAACCAAATCCAGACCAGCCTTGGTCGCATAATCCATCTGCAAGAAATCTTTGATTTCATAGCGGATAACAGGTTTGAGGTGGTTCAATTCCCTCATCTGGGTCCGATGGACATACTGGAGCAGTTTACTAGATGCCGCTTGCTCCACAGCTACCAATCGTGAATCCAGTAAATGAAGGTCCTCAAAGCTTTCTTTTTCATAGGAAAGCACAAGATTCATCTGACGACTAAGGATTTGTTCCTCTTCCTCAGACAAGTCATAGCCCAGCACCACTTCGCGCGCCTTGAGATTACGGATTTCCCCACAAACCAGCGTGAAATCCAAAAGACCTGTCACATAAAAGTCACCCGTCACCAGGTCCATATAAGCTAAGCCAAATTGACTGCCATCACGGTCTATAGCAACCAAGAAATTGTTCTGACTATCCGGCTTACTGCTATCGACCACTGTCCCTGGCGTAATGACCTGAACAACCTCTCGTTTCACAACCCCAACTGCTTGTTTAGGATCTTCCATCTGTTCAGCAATCGCTACCTTATAGCCCTGCTCAATCAAGACATCGATGTACTGTTGGGCAGAATGATAGGGGACACCCGCCATAGGAATCGGATTGTCCGCATTCTTGTTGCGACTCGTTAAGGAAATTTCCAGAATCTGCGCAGCATTGACCGCATCCTCGTAAAATAATTCATAAAAATCACCCATCCGAAAGAGCAAAAAAGCATCTGGATATTGCTTTTTAATATCCACATACTGTTGCATGCCGGGTGATAGCTTTTCTGTCGCCATTTTCCGTCTCTCCTTGTCAAAAATAAGTCTTGAGAGCAACTCTCAAGACCTTACTTATCTTTCATCAAATCTAGCAAACGATCTTCCATGAGTTTGGCAACGTGCTGGTCTCGACAAATGACCAATAAGGTATTGGCACCAGCAACTGTTCCTAAAATCCATTCATCCTTGTTTGCATCTACAATATTTGCCAAAACAGAGGCTTCTCCCAATTTGGTATGAAGTACCAAGGTAAACTCTGCTCTTGCAACACCTTCTAAATGATGAGACAAAAATTCCACCAAATCAATCTTTTCTGTCTCATTTGCTAGTACATAATACACCATATCATTTTTCTTGACCTTGGTCAAGCCGATTTCGCGTAAATCACGAGACAAGGTTGTCTGCGTCACAAAGACATTGTGCGCCTCCAACCGATCTTGAATTTCTTTTTGTGTACTTAATTTCTCCTCAGTAATCATTTTTTTTATTAACTGATGACGATCTCTTTTTCTCATAAAATCCTCTTATATGCATATTTATAACTAAATTTATAACCATATTATACCAAAAAAACAGGAGATTTCAAAAATTTTTTCTTCTTTCTTTAAAATTGTGATAAATCTTTAAAATTGTGATAAAATAGTAGAAAAGTCCAAAAAGGAGCTCTTAATGAATACAAAAGAATTGATTGCTAGCGAATTGGCTAGCATCATTGATAGTCTGGACCAAGAGGCTATTTTAAATTTACTGGAAACCCCTAAAAACTCAGAAATGGGAGACATTGCTTTCCCTGCTTTTTCTCTTGCAAAAGTCGAACGTAAGGCACCTCAAATGATTGCTGCTGAACTGGCTGCAAAAATTAACAGCCAAGCCTTTGAAAAGGTTGTCGCAACAGGACCTTACGTTAACTTTTTCCTTGATAAATCTGCCATTTCTGCTCAAGTATTGCAAGCTGTTATCACTAAAAAAGAACACTATGCTGACCAACATATTGGTAAACAAGAAAATGTTGTGATCGATATGTCCAGTCCCAATATCGCTAAACCATTTTCTATTGGTCACCTGCGCTCAACTGTTATCGGAGATAGTTTATCACATATTTTCCAAAAAATTGGTTATCAAACAGTCAAAGTCAACCATTTGGGAGACTGGGGTAAACAGTTTGGAATGTTGATTGTTGCCTACAAAAAATGGGGCGACGAAGAAGCTGTAAAAGCTCATCCAATCGATGAACTCCTTAAACTCTATGTCCGCATCAATGCGGAAGCTGAGAATGACCCTAGCTTGGATGAAGAAGCACGCGAATGGTTCCGTAAACTTGAAAATGGCGACGAGGAAGCTCTCGCTCTTTGGCAATGGTTCCGTGATGAAAGTTTGGTAGAATTTAACCGCCTTTACAATGAATTGAAGGTTGAATTTGACAGCTACAACGGAGAAGCCTTCTACAACGATAAGATGGATGCAGTTGTAGACATTCTTTCTGAAAAAGGCCTTCTTGTTGAATCAGAAGGTGCCCAGGTTGTAAATCTTGAGAAATATGGAATTGAACATCCAGCTCTTATCAAGAAATCGGACGGTGCAACTCTCTATATCACACGTGACTTGGCCGCTGCCCTTTACCGTAAAAATGAATACCAATTTGCTAAATCTATCTACGTCGTTGGTCAAGAGCAATCTGCCCACTTTAAACAGCTCAAAGCTGTCTTGAAAGAAATGGGCTACGACTGGAGTGATGACATTACCCACGTTTCTTTTGGTTTGGTGACAAAAGAAGGAAAAAAACTCTCTACGCGTAAAGGGAATGTCATCTTGCTAGAGCCTACTGTTGCAGAGGCTGTTAGCCGTGCCAAGGCCCAAATCGAGGCTAAAAATCCTGAACTTGAAAACAAAGACCAGGTAGCGCATGCTGTTGGGGTTGGAGCCATTAAATTCTATGACCTCAAAACCGACCGTACAAATGGATACGACTTCGACCTAGAGGCTATGGTATCCTTCGAGGGTGAAACTGGACCTTACGTTCAATATGCCTACGCTCGTATCCAATCTATCTTGCGCAAAGCAGACTTCAAACCAGAAACAGCTAGCAACTACAGCTTGAATGATGCTGAAAGCTGGGAAATCATCAAACTCATCCAAGACTTCCCACGTATTATCAACCGTGCGGCGGACAACTTTGAACCTTCTATTATTGCTAAATTTGCAATTAGCCTGGCTCAAGCCTTTAACAAATACTATGCACATACGCGTATCTTGGATGAAAGCCCAGAACGCGACAGCCGTCTAGCCCTTAGCTATGCAACCGCAGTCGTTCTCAAAGAAGCCCTTCGCTTGCTTGGAGTAGAAGCGCCAGAGAAGATGTAAATCGTTACAAGAGACTGGAACTAAAGTTCCTAGTCTCTTGACGGCAATCGCTATATGGCGAATTGCCTAAACGCTTCACTAATTCACCTAACCAAATAATATCGATTTGGTTAGGCTCATGTCGTAATCTTTTAATCACTTTATTGTAAAGTAGTCTAAATAACTAACTCCAAATCCTATTAGAGATTTGGCTAGGCGCTTCACTAGTCTTTCGATAGAAATATTATCGATTTCTACCGAAAGACGTCGTAATCTTAAAGTTACTGGAACTAAAGTTTTTAATTGTTAGACGCTAGCCGCTTATATGCGGACTAGCTAACTGCTTTACGTCGTAATTAGAGATACTTGTCTAAACGCCTCACTAAATTGGTCAACCAAATCTATTAATTGGCTTAGTGGCTGGTGGTAATCTTCAAGTCACTAGGATGCAAGGCAATCTAAGTAACGAATGTCAAACCCTATCAGGAATTTGGTTAGGCGCTTCACTAATTCAATCTATTCACTACTACTTCTTTATCATACAGGGAGATTTCCTATGAGCCAATATGCTTATATCCTCGTTGTGATTAGCTTGGTGTTTCTTTTTCTGCTCAATAAGTACGAGAAAGAACGACTTCAAAGACTATACCAAGAACAACTTTTAAAGGATGAAACATTTAGGGCTGACATCAAAGAGAAAATTCAAACGACTGAAAATATCAATGATGTCATTGCTTACATCAATAAAACTTATCATCTAGGAATGTTGCTATCAAAAGACATTACAGATCAATTGAAATAAACCGAGCTATTCTTTAAGGAATATCAAAACCGAGCCTAAGACTTTAATACTTAGGCTCGGTTTTTAGTATGTTCAATTGAAACAAGTGTTGAAAACTTGTTGTAGCAATTCTAATATAAGGATGGATAGACTTTCAAAAATATCATTTACAAATATTTTTAAAGAAATCAAACTTCCTATACTTACTATTCTTATAGACTGTTAAATCAACATCCTCTACAACTTCTTTCACATCTATATTGACATCATAGGGCAAAGAAAGAAAATCTAAATTATAAAATTCTGTACTCATCCCTTTTAAAATAAGAAGGTCTAACAAGTATCCCTCCACTCTGATTTCAACTTGAATTGTCTTGGACATGAAATTTTTTAGAATCATAAAGTCCTTTACTTGTTTTCTCTTAGAACCGACATACTCAAATCTTTTTCGTTCAAAAATAATTTTCTCCAAATGTTACACCATTTCAATAATATAATTTTCTAAATAACTGCAGAAGCAATTCTTCTTTTTAATGCAGGCTTCATTAAAATTTCCCTTGTTTAATTCTCCCAAAACATTTTGAAATAGTGCAAATAAAAGCTCCTAGTAAAAATTCCTGTAGGAAAAATCCAAAATAAGTTCCTAACTGTAAATTTCTATTGAATGTAAATACGGAAGTTTCAGATTGAATCGTATTTTGTTCTATAAGCGTCATAGGAGTAACTCTGAAAATTCCAAACATCATTAAAGCATAGATTATTCCAAAAATAATTAATAACACCCAGCTGTGCTTACTTCTAGAAGAAATACTTCCCGATAACAAAGCTAATAATATTGATGGTATAATTTGTACAAACAGCATAAATTGAAAAAGATTAAAATTATCTAGTGTAAAAAAACATATTGTAAATTCCACAATTAGCAATAGAGAAAATACTCTATCTATTTTTGTAAATTTCATTCTACCTCCTTTAAATTCACATCCATCATTACCTTAGACCTTCAATAACATTTTTATTTGCTGCAACCATTGCAGGCATAATACTAAATACAATTCCAAATACACCCGTTGTGAATAGAGTAATCAAAATATGATCCAGAGTTAATGTCGTAACAAAACCACTCATGTTCATTAAAACAACAAATAATATCGCTACTCCAATACCAGTTATAGCTCCCAGAAGCGATAAAAGAATCCCCTCCATCATATACGATTGATAAATATCAGATTTTTTAGCCCCTAAAGCTCGACGAATGGCTATCTCCTTGCTACGTTCGCTAACAGAAGACAACATAGCATTCATAACCCCAAAACCAGCTACAAAAATTGAAATACTAGATAAAAGTGCAATGAAATTTAATATTGTAGTAGCTTGGGCCTTTGTTTCCTCATATACCCTTCTATTATCTATATATCCATAAGTTCCTTCCTTGCGGAATATTCCATAAGTATCTAAAGCAGATAAAGCCTTATTAATATTCTCCAACTGATTAGTTTCTACTACTAATTCATCAAAATATTCCCTTCCTCCTAAAAGTAACTCTTTGATTTCATTGGTAACCAATAAAGAAGGTAATCTTTCATTAACAGCTGATCCATAATATATTGCCTGAATTAGATATTCTTTTCCAGATATATTGATAGTCTCTCCTAAAAAAGTTTCAATATTTTTCTTTCTAGTCAATAACATGAGAGCCTTATCGCTAATAGCGACACCTCCATCTAGTTCCTCTAATGTTCTTCCTTTTAATAAAGCAGGCACAACTAAACCATTCTTATTCAAATCGCCTAATGTTCGAAAACTAAGATTCTGCTTAGAATCATTAAAATACGTTTCAGCATACAAAGCATAAGAGCTGGAAGAAAGTCTTGCATGTTTTCCAATAGTTTGCTCAACCAATTGTTTATCTTCCTGTGTAAACCCTCTAATATCCAATATATTCTGAGGCGTATAAGTCATTGTTGCTGTGTCTTCTTCTATCTTTAAATCATTACCTAATGTAGAAGTTGTATAGGAAGAACTTGATAGTATTACTAATAAAACAAATGTTGCCACTGTGATGGCTAAGGATGTCAGAATACTTTGTCTTTTATTCCTCTTTAACAGCTTTAGAGTATCTATTAACAGCTTTTTAAACTTCATGTCATCCTTCTCCTTCAGATGTTAGATACCCATTTTTCATTCGATACCTTGTTCTACAATAACTGGCAACAAACTCATCGTGAGTTACTACAATAATTGTCGTTCCATAATGATTCAAATTTTGTAGAATTTGCAATATCTCATTCCTATTTTTCTCATCTAATGCACCTGTAGGTTCATCCGCTATAAGAAATCTAGGTTTATGAGCAAGAGCTCTAATTAAAGCAACTCGTTGCTTCTGTCCGCCTGATAAATGACTTGGGTACTCATTCATCTTATCTATAAGTCCTAAGTCTTGTAATAAACTATCAATGTATTCTATATCTGGCTGTTGGTCAGAATATAGGAAAGATAATAAAATATTTTCTTTAACAGTATACTCATCAATAAGATGAAATTGTTGAAAAACAAATCCAATATCACAATTACGGTAACTTGCTTGTTGATTTTCATTTAACTTCTCAATACTTTTTCCGTCTAATATATATTCTCCTTCAAATTCAGAATCAATCAGTCCCAAAATATTGATAAATGTCGATTTGCCCGAACCTGATGGTCCCATTATCGATACAAATTCTCCTTCAACTACCTTAAAATTTATTTCTCTTAAGACATTATTTTTTAGCGTCCCTTGTCCGTAACTTTTACTAATATTTTTTAGTTCTAACATAGATCTTCCCGTTCTATCTTTATTATTTATAAATCCAAAAAATGGCAACAACTAGCACTAACATATATTCTCTCCTTATTTTTTCTACAGGATTATTATACTTCTATGTTGCTCATTCTCCAAGGTCATAAATGTCACTAATTTCAACAACTTATCTACTAATAAGTACTCAATTAGTATAAAAAGGAACTCGATACGAACTCAATCTAAGGGAAAAACATAATAACTCTTTAAATGATAAAACGCATAATATCAAGTTTTTAAACACCTGATATCATGCGTTTTTATGATTTCGAAAACTTTCTCTCGGTCTTTTTAACTAGTGACATTTTTGTCACTTTTTTATTTTCTAATGTTTATTTTTAAAAAAATCCTGGAGGTCATATTGCCATTGTTTTTCTAGCTGTTCTATCAAATGATTATTATCAATCATTCTAGCAAATATTTTTGCTTCTTGAAAATAATTTTCAGCTACTGGATAATCTTTTTTTACAAATAATGCATAGCGCCACTCCCATAGTCGAATAATTGGTTTTTTCTGATAGTCGTATGATTTTGAGGTAATTTCATTTAATTTGTAAAGAATATCTTCAAATTGACTGTAATTAGTAATTTTTTCAAATATTCCTAACAACAAAAGTAATGAATCTCTGATTAGAAATGAATATTCAATATCAAACATCTCAACTTGTTGTAAAATTTTATCAGCTATTACTAGGAAGGTATTCACTTCAATCTCATCTATTATCGTATCTTGGTGTACTAATCTTACCAAAAATAGCTTTATGATTAAAATATCGTTAACTTCATATTTTGATTTCAACAAAATGTGATCGAAATACTCTTGTAAAATCATTCCTAAATTGCTATCATCATTCCACCAACCAAAATCATCATATGCTTGTAAAACATCTATGATAAATCTTTCTTCCTCAGGAAGTCTATCATAATATTCTTCAAAAATCTTATCAAAAACACTCTCTTTCTTTTGGGCGATAGTTTCATCTTCGTATGTAGGAGTCCTCATCAAGAAATACTTCAATTCTAGATATTCCTTATCCAACTCTATATAACTTGGCATCAACTTGTAATCTTCAACCCCCAAACGTTCAGCGATATATTTTAACTTTGTTAGTGTTGGTCTGGATTCTCCATTTTCAATTCTAATTAATTGACGAATACTTAATTCAGACTCATCACCACAAAATTCTGAACGACTGATTTTTTTAGCCAAACGTAATCTTTTAATTTTTTCGCCAAACTCTCGCAACCTACAAGAACCTCCTGAGTTGTTTACCTCTATTATAGCATATACTGAATCAAACTATCTGTCAGAACTAAAGCCTAAGACTTTAATACTTAGGCTCGGTTTTTGTATATTTTTCAAGTAACAAAGCAACCACTCCCCAGCAATGCAAGTGCAAAATCCCCTAGAATGTGATAAAATAAGAAGAGAACTCTATCAAGGAGGAAAACATGGAAAAACAAACCGTCGCCGTCTTGGGGCCTGGTTCTTGGGGAACTGCCCTTTCACAAGTCTTAAATGACAATGGACACGAGGTACGTATTTGGGGAAATCTTCCCGAGCAAATCAATGAAATTAATACCAATCATACTAACAAACACTACTTTAAAGATGTCGTTCTAGATGAAAATATCATTGCCTACACCGACTTAGCAAAGACATTAAAAGATGTAGATGCGATTTTGTTTGTTGTCCCAACAAAAGTGACACGACTTGTTGCCCAACAAGTTGCAAAAACCTTAGACCATAAGACTATCATCATGCACGCATCAAAGGGATTAGAGCCTGATAGCCATAAACGATTATCAACCATCCTTGAAGAAGAAATTCCTGAACATCTCCGCAGTGATATTGTCGTTGTTTCAGGACCTAGTCATGCGGAAGAAACCATTGTTCGTGACCTGACTTTAATCACTGCTGCTTCTAAGAATTTACAAACAGCTCAATACGTTCAGGAGCTCTTTAGTAATCACTACTTCCGACTTTATACCAATACGGATGTTATCGGGGTTGAAACTGCTGGTGCTCTCAAAAATATTATTGCTGTCGGTGCTGGAGCTTTACATGGTTTGGGATTTGGTGACAATGCTAAGGCAGCCATCATCGCTCGAGGTTTGGCAGAAATTACCCGCTTAGGAGTAGCACTTGGGGCCAGTCCATTGACCTATAGTGGCTTATCCGGTGTAGGAGACTTGATCGTAACGGGAACTTCCATCCACTCTCGTAACTGGAGAGCTGGAGATGCTCTTGGTCGTGGAGAATCTCTAGCCGATATCGAAGCCAATATGGGCATGGTAATCGAAGGAATTTCAACGACTCGAGCAGCCTATGAACTAGCCCAAGAACTTGGAGTCTATATGCCCATTACACAGGCCATTTACCAAGTTATTTACCACGGAACCAATATCAAAGATGCCATTTATGACATCATGAACAATGAATTTAAAGCAGAAAATGAGTGGTCTTAACCCTCTAGAGAAAGGATTCTTATGACATCAAAAGTTAGAAAGGCAGTCATCCCTGCTGCTGGACTTGGAACTCGATTTCTACCAGCAACCAAGGCCCTTGCCAAAGAAATGTTGCCAATTGTAGACAAACCAACTATCCAATTTATCGTAGAGGAAGCTCTCAAATCAGGTATTGAAGATATTCTGGTTGTCACTGGTAAATCAAAACGTTCTATTGAAGACCACTTTGACTCAAACTTTGAGCTTGAGTACAATCTCAAAGAAAAAGGCAAAACGGATTTGTTAAAATTGGTAGATGAGGCAACTGGTATGCGCCTTCACTTTATCCGACAAAGTCATCCTCGTGGTCTTGGAGATGCTGTCTTACAAGCCAAAGCTTTTGTAGGAAATGAGCCCTTCGTTGTCATGCTTGGTGACGACCTAATGGATATCACAGATGAACGTGCTATTCCTTTGACAAAACAATTGATGAACGATTACGAGACGACTCATGCATCAACAATCGCTGTTATGCCTGTCCCTCATGAAGAAGTTTCAGCATATGGAGTTATAGCGCCTCAAGGAGAAGGCATCAATGGTCTCTATAGTGTCGAAACTTTCGTTGAAAAACCAGCTCCAGAAGAGGCTCCAAGTGATTTGGCAATCATCGGACGCTATCTTCTCACACCAGAAATTTTTGATATTCTCGAAAAGCAAGCTCCTGGCGCTGGAAATGAGATCCAACTTACCGACGCGATTGATACGCTCAATAAAACACAACGTGTTTTCGCTCGTGAATTTATAGGAGCTCGTTACGACGTTGGGGATAAGTTTGGCTTTATGAAAACATCTATTGACTACGCCCTCAAGCACCCACAAGTCAAAGATGACTTGAAAGATTACCTCATCCAACTGGGAAAAGAATTGGCTGAGAAAGAATAACATAAAAAGATAAGGTTCAAAAATTACCTTATCTTTTTTCATTACATAAATTTTCATCCCATTCCCCTGTAGAAAAGCAAGACTGCGAGTCCTACAAACAATACTAATGCTACCAGTCTCTGACTAGCGCTATACATCCGTCTTTCTCCTCGAACTGGAAAGATAATTGCTAGAAATGCGCCACCAACTGCACCACCGATATGGCCTGCTAGGCTGATTCCTGGAATCAGAACACTTCCAATAATGTTAACCACAAAAAGTGTCAGATAAGATTGCCCTAGCTGTTGGATATAAGGATTACGCGTTGCATAGCGAAGAACAATAATTGCAGCAAATAGTCCATAGAGAGAAGTAGAAGCGCCTGCTGCTAAGGATTTTGGACTAAATACAAAAACAAAGAGATTGCCCATCATTCCAGATAAGAGATAGAGAAAGAAAAACTTCTTGGATCCGAAAATTTCCTCTACTTGCCTACCAAGATAGTAGAGCGAAAGCATATTAACAATGAAATGTTCCCACCCAATATGAACAAAAATGGCAGAAAATAGACGCCAAACCTGCTCAGGAAAGAGGCGAATAGCTGGCCCATACATGGCTCCAAATCGAAATAAGGTATCCGCCCTGTCAAAGTTTCCACCTGCAGTCACCAACATTAGTAGAAACACCAAGGCCGTCACTAAGAGGAAGAAACTCGTCACAGGGTAACGTCTATCAAAGATTTCCTTCATCAATTAATACCTCCTGAACAGGAATATCATGCTTTTCAGGGATAAAGTTCTGAATTTGACAAGGATATACCGTACTCAAAGTATGACCAGAAAAATGTTCTAGATAGCGGTCATAATAACCTCCACCATATCCAATCCGATATCCTTCCGTCGTAAAAATCAGCCCCGGAACATGAATCAAATCAATCTGAGAGGCATCCACTACTTCCAAATCTCCCTGTGGCTCCAGTAATCCAAAGGAAGTTTTTACCAACTGTTGCGGATAATAGACCACAAAGTCCATGCGCCCCTTGGGATAAGTTTTAGGTATCAAAACCTTCTTGCCGTCATTCAGCGCCTGCTCAATCAGTTCTTGCGTTTGAAACTCATGAGAAAATGAGAGGTAGGTTGCGATGATCTTAGCTTCTTGGTAAAAGGGGTCTTGTAAAAGTCGCTCGGTTAAAACTCGGTCTATAAACTGTTTTTGATCTCGAGGTAAAGCCTTCATTTCTTGCAAGACTTGCTTACGTAATTCTGATTTCATAGACACCCCCTCTACTCTGTTGCTTTCTTTTTCAGGAAACTAGAGACCGCATCCACCCCAATAGCTAAGGCTTCTTCCTTAAGACTCATCTGAGGGTGATGAAGGGCGTAGGGACTATCAATACCTAGCCAAAACATAACGCCATCAACTTTTGAAAGAAGATAACCAAAGTCTTCACCTGTCATAGCAGGTTCGATATCAATCAGCTCAATTCCCTCTTTTTCTTCAAAGAAGTCCATCAGTTCACGCGCCAAGGCTGGATTGTTTTCAACAGGTAGGTAGCCACCTTGCTTGAGTTCCACTTCGACTTCCATATCAAAGGCTGCTGCAACTCCTTCTGCAACTGTTTTGACCCGCTTTTGCACCAAGAGACTCATGTCCTGTGTCAAGGCCCTAATGGTTCCATGCAAAAAGGCTGTGTCTGTGATGACATTGTTGGTGGTTCCAGCTTGGAAAAGGCCAAAGGTCACCACTGCTCCCTCGATTGGGTTAACGTTGCGGCTGACAACTGACTGTACTTGGGTCACAAAGTAGCTAGCCGCCACCAAGGCGTCATTAGCTTCATGTGGAAAAGCTGCGTGTCCCCCTTTGCCTTTGAATCGGATCTTCACCTCGCAAGTCCCTGCAAAGAGTGTATGAGTATTAGTCGCAATCTGACCAACCTTCAAATCTGGCCGAACATGGAGCCCATAAAATTGATCTGGCAACCAATCTCCAAAAGCGCCATCCTCGTACATGAGCATGCCACCAGCTTCATTTTCTTCAGCAGGTTGAAACAGAAAGAGCAGATTGTTCTTTGGTTGCTCCTCAAGGGCTCTCTCAAGACAGCCCAAAGCAATAGTCATGTGGAAATCATGGCCACAAGCATGCATACGACCTTGATGCTGAGAAGCGAAAGGCAAGCCTGTTTGTTCAACGATAGGCAGGCCATCAATGTCTGTTCGCCAACCAATGGTACGCTTCGGCTGACTTCCCTGCAAATAAACCAAAATCCCTGTCCGCCAAGCTCGGATTTGGACAAAATTCTTGCCTGCAGTCAATTTCTCAATCACATCTAGCAAATAAGCATGAGTCCTAAACTCCTCCAAGCCAATCTCTGGAATTTGGTGCAAATCTCGTCTAGTCTGAATCAAATCTAACATCTATCTATCCTCCTATATAGCAGAAAGAGGCTGGAAGAAGAGTTCCGCCTCTTTATTACTTTTACAATTACAAGGTACGAAGCGCATCCTCTAGCGCTGTTTTTTGTTGGGTTTGGGCATCAATCTCTTTGATGATACGAGCTGGAACACCTGCTACTACCACGTTTTCTGGGACATCTTGGGTTACAATAGCTCCTGCTGCGACAACTGAACCACTACCGATTTGGACCCCTTCGATAACCACAGCATTGGCACCGATGAGAACATTGTCTCCAACACGGACTGGTTCTGCACTAGCTGGCTCAATCACACCTGCAAGAACCGCACCTGCACCAACATGACTGTTTTTCCCCACGATAGCACGACCACCAAGGATAGCCCCCATGTCAATCATAGTTCCTGCCCCGATTTCAGCACCAATGTTAATGACTGCTCCCATCATGATAACGGCATTGGCACCAATTTCAACTTGGTCACGGATAATAGCACCTGGCTCGATACGAGCGTTGATATCACGTTTATCTAGCAAAGGAACGGCAGAATTACGAGCATCTTGCTCAACAACATAGTCTTGATTTTCTACCAAACCATCAAGAAGTGGAGCCACATCCTTCCAGTCTCCGAATAGGACATTTCCTAGTTTGACGACAGAGCTAGGTACAGCCGTTGCAAGTTGTCCTTCAAAGGTTACTTTAACCCTGGTTTTCTTTTCAGCATTGGCGATAAATTGGATAATTTCTTGAGCGTTCATTTTTGTAGCAGTCATAGGCGCCTCCTGGTTCATTATAATGATACCTATTCTACCAAAAAAGGCCTCAAATTTGAAGCCTTTTTGTTTGTTTTTAGGTATGATTTTTAGGGATCTGAGATAAAACGTGCTGTCGGTAAAAGCAAGCTCCTACCGATGCAACCTAAAAACACTCTTCACAACTATCTCCCCGTGTTTTATTGACTATCCTAGTATAGCATACTTTTAGAATTAAGAAAAGACTTTTTATCTACTTTCTTTCGCTTCTTCTATCGAAAGGAAAATCATCGGTAAAATAATCAAGGCCATAGCTAGAAGGAGGGACCAATCCACTACCAAGCCTAAAAATAAAACACTCAATAGAGCAGACGACAAAGGTTCACTGGCACTGATAACGGAAACCACCAAAGGAGAAACCAAGGACACCGCCTTCATGGAAATAAATAAAGCAAAAGCCGTCCCAAAGAAAGCGATAATGAGGCAAATCAAGATACTCCAAATATCAAGAGTAAAGGAAAGCTGATACACTGGCGTGAGGACATTACTAAATAAACCTGCCAAAATCATCCCCCACCCAATCGTCGGTACAAAACCGTATCTTTTAGCGAAAGACCGAGGTAAAATCACATTAAACATAACACCCATGGCACTCAGCAAACCTGTTATAAGGGCTAGCGGTGTCATGGATAACTGAGAGAGATCTCCCTTTGTCGCCATCAAGCAAACACCCAGCATGGCAATCAAAACATAGAAAATGGCTCTTTTTGACGCTCGTTTTTGATAAACTAAGCGATTGTAAAAGAGGATAAAGACAGGGCTGATAAACTGTAAAATAGTTGCTGTTGCAGCATTTGAGTATTCTACACAGAGATAGAAAAAATACTGAACTGAAAAAATCCCCAAAATAGCATAGGCTAAAAAGGGCAGGTAATTTTTCTTATCTCGCCAAATATCTAGAACTTGCGATTTTAATTGTATGGATGACCAAACAAGCACAAGGCTCCCTGCCAGTGTCAAACGCATAGAGGTAATCCAGCCCGAAGACACCTGGTAATGAGTAAAGAAATATTCTCCTAAAATTCCACAGATGCCCCATATTAAGCCGGATAGGAGCGAATAAATAATTCCGTTAACAATCTTTTTCTGATACTGATTCATACCTTTATTGTAACACGAAAGGAAAAAAGAAAAAAGTGGCAATCAATACCACTTTCCTATCATCTACTATTTGATTGTGTAGATGAGAAACTACCAATAATACTGGACCAAGCGTTTTGGTAATCTGCTTCACTTCCTCCAATAGCAAAGTGATAGCTGGTCGTAGGTGCTCCCGCCTTATTAGCCCAATAGCTCGTTACAGTAGAACCTGAAAGATCAACTGTTTTTCCATTAACGGATACTTTGCCTGGCTTCTGCCCTGTAGATCTGAGGACCTGAGATTGGGTCACACTAGAATCAAGATTAAAGCGTTCATTGCCCCAAACACCAGGCTCAGCCTGTTGGATAGCATTTACTAAGTAAGCCATATATTTGGCATTTCGATAATGCCCGGCCCCCTTAGCCATTGGGTGGTTGTCATCATGACCTAGCCAACCACCTAGAGTCAATCTTGGCGTTGACAGCATGAGCCACATATTTTCATCTTCATTGGTTGTACCAGTCTTACCAATCCAGTCTGCACGCGCTAAACTTGAATTGATAGAAGCCAAATCCGTTTGGAAACTTGAAGTGATTCGAGATGAAATTACCTCACGAAGCAAACTCTGCATAATTGTTGCTGTTGCCTTCGAGTACACTTGAACAGGTTTGTCTTGGAATTCGTAGATTACTGTACCGTCAGATGATTCAATCTTAGAAATCACATGTTTTTGATGGTAGACACCGTTATTGGCAATTGTTTGATAACCATTGGTATGCTGGGCAACTGTGACTTCAATCCCACCACCCATAGGCAAACTTTCGATACCGTACTCTGGAATCTCGTAACCCATTTTCTCCATGTAACCCTTGACATCCACACCCTTCTCACGCAGCATGCGATAGGTCCAATAGGCCGGGATATTCCACGAATAGTTCAGGGCTTCACCCAGGGTCATCATGCCTGTACCTGGACTGTTCACATACATGATAGGATTTCCATTAGAGAATTTTGTCGGATAATTGGACAAGATACTAGCGCTTCCCATCAAACCTTGGTCAATGGCAATACCGTAGGCCAACAAAGGCTTGGTTGTAGAGGCTGGCGAGCGCTTAGTGTCAAAGGCGTGATTGTTTTGGTTAGTCTGGTAATTACGACCACCAACAAAGCCTAGAACAGCTCCCGTTTTATTGTCCATCAAAACGTTCCCTACTTCAGGCTGCCCAGTCGAATCATCTACCAAACGACCGTAGTTAGCAACTGCATGTTGCATGGCGTTATGGATTTTTTTATTGATCGTTGTCGTGATTTTGTAGCCGCCATTACTTAGTTCCTGCTCAGCTCGCTCACGATAAGCCTTTTGAATCGACTCGTTTTTCAACTCTTGGCTAGAAACATTGTCCTGTTGAACTAAATAATCATACATACGCTCTGTCGCTTCAGCCATAGCTGTAAAGTAGAGATAATCCCTCGAAACAACATTGACAGTACCTGATGGCAAGAAGTCTTGTTTGAGATTATAATCCTTGTACTGGTCGTATTCTTCCTGAGTCAGAGCACCCGTACGGTACATGTTGTAGAGAACATCCTTGGCCCGCTTCAAACCAAACTCTAAGTCTTCATCACTCTTTAACTCTCCAGTATTTTCATAAGGGGAATAAGTAATCGGACTCTGTGGCAAACCTGCTAGGAAGGCCGCTTGGGGAATACTCAGCTTGTTGGCATCGATACCGAAAATTCCTTCAGCAGCTTGCTGGGCACCTGCAATATTCTGGCCTTTATGATTTCGACCAAAGGGAGCAACATTGAGATAAGTAGTCAAGATTTCATCCTTGCTCATGTTGCGTTCCAAGGCAAGGGCATCGACAATTTCTGTAGCCTTACGAGCCAAAGTAGGAGCATCTCCAACCACTTGTTGCTTAATTAACTGTTGAGTCAAGGTCGAGCCCCCGCTAGATGAGCCCAAACCTGCAAAGGTTCCCAAAGTCGCCCGAATCACAGCTTTGGGCACAACCCCATTATGTTCAAGAAAATGTTCATCCTCAGTTGCAATGATAGCCTTTTTGAGATTGTCCGATATTTCCTCAGATGAGACAGAAGTTCGCAGTAGGTCACTTTCGATAGAAGCAATGACACTTCCATCTGCATAAACAATTTCTGAGATGGAAGAAATATTTTTAACCTGCTTGACCAAACTATCCGCTTGGGGAACCTTAGCCTTGTCAAACAAAGCAACCCCATAACCAAGAGCTACACCAGCACCAAAAAGCCCACCGATAAAGCCTAGAATAAAGAGGGTATTCAAAATTCCCTTAATAGCGACTAAAACGCTCCCTAGGATAGACAGAATTCTCCCTCTTGTCCAATCCGATGGCTTCTCTTCTGAGACTTTCTCTGATTTTTTATGATTTATTTTTGATTTTACTAGCTGGAAAAATTCCAGCATTTTTTGTTTTAAGTCTTTTAATTGATTTTGCATGGATTTCCTCATTTTTTCTATTATACCATAAAAGGTAAACTTTCAATAAAATAGCCACTTTCTTCCCTATTCTGCTAGGCTATTGCCCAAGTTTGTGATACAATAGTTAGAAACAATAATTTTAAAAAGGAGAAAAGACACATGCACATTTTTGATGAGCTAAAAGAGCGTGGTTTGATTTTTCAAACGACTGATGAAGAAGCTTTGCGTAAAGCCCTAGAAGAAGGTCAAGTTTCTTATTATACTGGCTACGATCCAACTGCTGACAGCCTTCACCTAGGCCACCTTGTCGCAATCTTGACAAGTCGTCGCTTGCAACTAGCAGGTCACAAACCTTATGCGCTCGTTGGCGGTGCTACAGGTCTCATCGGAGATCCGTCCTTCAAAGATGCTGAACGTAGTCTCCAAACAAAAGACACAGTAGATGGCTGGGTCAAGTCTATCCAAGGACAACTTTCTCGTTTTCTTGACTTTGAAAATGGTGAAAATAAAGCTGTCATGGTCAACAACTACGACTGGTTTGGCAGCATCAGCTTCATTGACTTCCTCCGTGATATCGGAAAATACTTTACTGTCAACTACATGATGAGTAAAGAGTCTGTGAAAAAACGGATTGAAACTGGGATTTCTTACACTGAGTTCGCTTACCAAATCATGCAAGGGTACGACTTCTTCGTTCTTAACCAAGACCACAACGTAACGCTACAAATCGGTGGTTCTGACCAGTGGGGAAATATGACAGCTGGTACTGAATTGCTTCGTCGTAAGGCTGACAAGACTGGCCACGTAATCACTGTTCCACTGATTACCGATGCAACTGGTAAGAAATTTGGTAAATCAGAAGGAAACGCAGTCTGGCTCAATCCTGAAAAGACTTCCCCATATGAAATGTACCAATTCTGGATGAACGTTATGGACGCAGACGCTGTTCGCTTCTTGAAAATCTTTACTTTCTTGTCACTTGATGAGATTGAAGAAATCCGTAAACAATTTGAAGCAGCGCCACACGAACGCTTGGCTCAAAAAATTCTCGCTCGTGAAGTCGTGACTCTTGTTCACGGAGAAGAAGCTTACAAAGAAGCCCTTAACATCACTGAACAACTCTTTGCAGGAAACATCAAAAACCTTTCTGTTAAAGAACTCAAACAAGGACTTCGTGGAGTGCCAAACTACCAAGTACAAGCAGATGAAAACCACAATATCGTGGAACTGCTCGTCTCATCTGGTGTAGTTAACTCAAAACGCCAAGCCCGTGAAGACGTCCAAAACGGAGCTATCTACGTCAACGGTGACCGCATCCAAGACCTTGACTATGTCTTAAGTGACGCAGATAAGCTTGAGAACGAACTGACTGTTATCCGTCGTGGAAAGAAAAAATATTTTGTATTGACTTACTAAACTGTTCAACATTTACCTATAAAAAAAGGAGTTAACCTCGAGAAAGGTAACTCCTTTTTGCTGTTAATAGTCCCCACCTATCCCTTAATAGACAGGCTACGCAGTACAATACGTAAGGTTGTTAGATTATGTAAGATAGAGAGATTTGAAGGACTGAGCCAATTAAACAAGCCAAAGCCAATCAAACCACTATTTACGACAACGGTATCTTGAATATTCTTCTTGATGAGTGTTTGCAAAGATGATGATAGCGAATCCAACTCTTGGAAGAAATCCAAACGATTATCTAACAATAAGATATCGCTCATCTGCTTAGAAATGTCTGCACTCTCATTCATCACCACACCGATATCTGATAGGGTTAGAGCAGCTGAGTCATTCAACCCATCCCCAACCATCAAAATAGTGTGACCTGCTTTCTGTAGTTCCTCTACTAACTCGAATTTCCCATCAGGTTTCAAGTCTGTATAGACCTGATCAAAGGGCAAATCTTTAACTAATTCCTCTGTCCTAACCAGGGTGTCCCCTGTTGCCAGAATCAATTTTTTCCCTTGTGCCTTAAGTTTCTCCAAGGCTGCTTTTGCTTCTTTTCTCAAAGGAGTATGAATACAGAACATTCCAATCAATTCATTCTGATAAGCCAAGAATAAGAGATTGTAGTGACTCTTGTACTCTTCAATTAAAGCATTTTGTTCTGAACTGATATGAATCTGCTCATCCTGCATCAAGACATAATTCCCAATAAGAACTGGTTGCCCATCTATATGAGATTTGATCCCCTTGCTTGCGATATATTGGAGTTTCCCATGCATTTCCTCATGTTCAATTCCCTCTATCTCAGCTTGCTTGACGATGGCATTAGCAATAGGATGATAAATGTGTTCCTCAAGACAGGCACTGATTCTGAGAATATCTTCCTCACTATAGTCCCCAAAAGGTAACACCTTTTCAACTATAGGATAACTAGTTGTGATTGTTCCCGTCTTATCAAACAAGAAAGTATCAACTTCCAGATATTTCTCCAGAACATCCCCATCCTTAATCACCATTTCACGATTCAACCCCTCCTTGATAGCTGTCAAATAAGCTACAGGAGTAGAGATTTTCAAAGCGCAGGAGAAATCGACCAATAGGAAAGAAATAGCTTTAGAAAAAGAACCTGTCAATAGGTAAGTCAGCCCAGCCCCCAAGAAATTATATTTGACGACCTTATCCGCCATCTTGATGAAATAGCGTTGTTTCGTTTTCTTATTTTCTTCAGATTTCTTCATCAACTCAATCAGCTGTAAAATACGGCTGTTCATCTGATTATCGGTTACACGAATGCACAACTCTCCAGTTTCTAATACTGTATTTGCACAAACCAAATCAGACTCTCTTTTTTCAACTGGAAAGCTCTCTCCTGTCAAGGAACTTTCGTTGACCATACCTAAACCTGAAACTACTTGTCCATCAAACAGAATTTCATTTCCTTGAGATAGGACCAAGACATCTCCTATTTGAACATCGGAACTCTTGATACTAACAACCATATCCCCCTGTACTAGAAATACATCGCTCTCTTTTGCAAGAAGACTTTGTTCTAAATCTGTTGCAGTTTTTTTCAAGGACCACTGATCTAAATGATTCCCCAAATCAAGCATAAACATGATATTGCTAGCCGTCTTGGATTGGTTCATAAACAAGGACAATAAAATCGCCGAACAGTCCAAGACCTCCATCGTTAGTTCCTTACGCGCTAGTGTTTGATAGGCTTCTCTAATATAGCCAAAAGCCTGATAACAAGTCCATATATAGCGAATAGGATACGGCACAAAACTACGAAAAAGTATACGCTTAATCGCTGCACCTGAAACAATAGAATAAGCACTCTCTTCTCTACGAATGGGAAGAGTCATCAACTCAGAAACTTTCCCTTTATCAATTCTTTTTAAAAAGGCTTCTGCATTATCTAATACAGAAAAGCCTTCTTTTATGCGTAGAGTAAAGTGCTGTTGATCCATGTAAAACTGGATAGACTCAATCCCCTTTTCATCTCTCGCCAAGGAACGAAGATAGTCTTGAATATCCAAGGTGAGTGAAAAAGAAGATGATAGTCGGATATGTTGGTATCCTCTATGTAGCACTTTAAAAGACATATTATTCTCCTATAAGGCTATCTAATTGCTCTTCTTTTTTCTCTTGCTCGTACAAATGTTTGGCATCTTGCAAGACATCGTCTCCATGTTGTTTCACAACAGAAACAGATGCATCTAGCCCGTCTTTCAACTTGTAAGCCTTAGCCAAAGCTTTAGAATAACCTTTTTTAGCTTCCTTACTTGCTAAGATTTTCAAACCAAGGGTACCAAATGCGACACCACCCAAAAAGAGTGATGATTTTTTCGCAACTTTTGCGACGCTTAATACTTCTTTTAACATACTTATTTCCTCCTTATCATTATTATATAGCAATTTAGATATAAAAGCAATTTCATTCCATAAATTGGAGAATTAGTTTTATTTCTACTGAATCTCCCATCTACTTATTCCTAAAGTTGCTTTCATTTGCCTCTTTTGATACACTTAAACTATGAATACAAATCTCAAACCCAAAATTCAGCGTTTTGCTTCTGCGACTGCCTTTGCCTGTCCTATCTGCCAAGACAATCTGACTCTGGTAGAGAGCAGTCTCAAATGTAGCAATCGCCATTCTTTTGACTTGGCGAAATTCGGCTATGTCAATCTAGCACCTCAAATCAAGCAATCTGCTAACTACGACAAGGAAAATTTTCAAAACCGTCAACAAATCCTAGAAGCCGGCTTTTATCAGGCTATCTTAGAGGCTGTATCTGACTTGCTAGCCAGTTCAGAAACTAGCACCACAGTCTTAGATATCGGTTGCGGTGAAGGTTTCTATTCTCGCAAACTCCAAGAAAGGCATCCTGACAAAACCTTCTATGCCTTTGATATTTCCAAAGATTCCGTCCAAATCGCTGCCAAGAGCGAACCCAACTGGGCAGTCAACTGGTTCGTTGGTGACTTGGCTCGTCTTCCTATAAAAGACGCTAGCATGGATATCCTGCTTGATATCTTTTCCCCTGCCAACTATGGAGAATTTCGTCGCGTTTTATCCAAAGACGGTATCTTGATAAAGGTTATTCCAACTAAAAATCACCTCAAGGAAATCCGTCAGAAGGTACAAGACCAGCTGACAAACAAGGACTATTCCAACCAAGATATCAAAAATCATTTCCGAGAACACTTTACCATCCTATCTAGTCAAACTGCCTCTCTGACTAAAACTATCACAGCAGAGCAGCTCCAAGCCCTACTCAGTATGACTCCTCTCCTCTTTCACATTGACCAGAGCAAGATTGACTGGAGCCAACTGACAGAGATTACCATTGAGGCTGAGATTCTGGTTGGGAGAGTACTATAATTGACACAAAAAACCGCATTTCAAGAAGATCTGCGGTTTTAAATTTCAATTTTTAAACTATCTATCCCAAAAGTCTAAAACATTTAAAGCTTTTAGCTTCTCCATTTATTTTCGATTCGAAATAAAAAACTTATCAATAAATAGCAAGTGAAATAAGGCAAGTGTAATTCCCGATAAGCACCCATGATAAGAGATTTCTTGATGGGTAAGGGGGTAAAGATTACTATTACCCGCCAAGAGGCATGTTAAAATAACAAATAGAATCCAAAATAAATCCGTCCATTTATATTTTGAAAAATATTTTTTCCACATAAGAACACCTTCTTTCCTATAATCATATTATAATACTTTATGTAAGCGAACACAAGAAATTTGAGGTAATTTTTAAGTAGATTTCGAGGCTTAAAGGTTGTAAAACCAGCATTTTAAGCGCTGGTTTATTGTTTTAAACTAGGTTTCTTACAAAACTTACTAACACTAAGCTTTAAAAAAAGTTAGTTTTTGAAGCGCTTGGATAAATAGAATCTAGAAAACAGAAAAAACTAAAAAGAATGTAGGGAAATAAACCCTACATTCTTAAAATAACTTAGTACATAAATGACAATGCTGTCGCCGCCATCAATATTGCAAGAACTATTTTCCAAATTTTTTTATTTTTTCCAAAAATCTTATCAGGTAACAAGCTTATTACAAGAAAGGTAATAAACAACACCAATTTAAGTGTATGTATCATAAGAACACCTTCTTTCCTACAATCATATTATAATACTTTGTGTAAGCGAATACAAGAGATATGAGGTAATCAACTACGAAGAAACAGAAGGCTGAAGACAGTAAAACCAGCATTTAAAGCGCTGGTTTATTGTTTTAAACTAGGTTTCTTACAAGCTTACTAACACTTAGCTTTTAAAAAAGTTAGTTTTTGAAGTTGATTAAGTGTTAACTTTCCAAACGGAACTTTTTTTTTATTTTTCAATCCCCAATAGCTGAGGGCAAGTAATGCTACAACCCAAGCAAAAGTGATCCCCAAACTGTCAAAATTCAATTTGAAATCTGGTTTATTAAAGAAATCTACATAAACTCCTAAGAAGGTTGTATCCATGAATTTCTTGACCTCTGAGCTAACTTGAGCAAACATTGGCAAGAATGAGAGACCAAGCATTGGAATCAAACCATAAACCTGAGCTTGCGTTTGTGTCTCTGAAATAGCTCCAATCACCAAATTTAAGAGGATTGTACATAATGCTACCAGAGAAGCTACTACAAGGTATACAGGATAATCTTTTGCGAAATCCACTTCAACCATAATAGGGAAGGAAATAACTGAAGCCAAGGCAAAGATTACAGGATAAAACAACACTGAAACAAGATATTCTCCACGGCGAACTCCGCTTAAAATAAGTGTTTTAAAAATTCTTTTTTCTTTTTCCTCTGCAATAGAGTTTGAAATCATTGACCCAGAAGAAAATGAGAATGCCATTGTTAAAGAGCTATACAATAGTACTTTCCCTTGAGTGCCATCTGTATTCATAAAATTTTGGAAGAGTAGAACCAGAAAGAATGGGAATACTACCTGTACCAAAGTGTTTTTGTTTGTTAACAATACTTGTGTCCTCAACCAGATAAGGGCTAAAATTCTCTTAAACATCTAATTTTTCTCCTGTCAATTTAATAAAAATGTCTTCTAAAGTTGGTTCACATGAGTGAATCGTCATTATTTTTTTATAATCTTCTTGCTGCAAGTCTTCAAAGCGCACTACCTTTTTAGTAGAATCACTATAGGTTACTGCAACATTCTTTTCCGTGTTGTATTTTTGGATAATTTCGCCTGGGCTTCCTTGTTCAATAAGATCACCTTTATTCAAAAGAGCTAGGTTATCACATAATAAAGTCGCCTCATTCATATCATGAGTAGTTAAGAAAATGGTTGTTCCTCTTTCCTTTAACTCCTGTAGTAATTTGTGAATCTTCTTTGAGGTGGTGGGATCTAACCCACTTGTAGGTTCATCTAAAAATAGAACTTTAGGGTAATTGATTAAAGCACGAGCTAAAAGCATTCGTTGACGCATTCCTGTAGAAAGTTTCTCAGCTGGAGTGTCTTTACTATCATACAGACCAACTTGTTTTAGAATTTCTTCAATTCGTGATTTTGAAACTCCGTATAGTCTTGCAAACAGTAACAAGTTATTGTACAAACTTAATTTTTCGTAATAACCACTTGTGTCACCTACTAAGCCTAACTCTTCAAAATCTGACGGAAGTAATTTTTGAGAATCTTTCCCTAATAATTCTGTCTTTCCGCTGTTGGCCTGTAGCTGTCCTGTCAGAATATTGATCATTGTTGTTTTCCCTGAACCAGATGGACCTAGGAATCCAAAAATTTCTCCTTCGTTTATTGAAAAACTAATTTGATTTAAAGCAACATTATCTCCAAATCGCTTTATAACTCTTTCTACCTTAATCATTGTATTACCTCTTTCTAATGATAAATTGTATTTTAGAAACTTCACTCACTCCCATCGGTTATGTCAACAACTCTAATTCTAGGTTTTAAGTTGGAGTCCATTTTGATTTCTCTCATTTCATTTGGAAGCAAGAGAACTAATTTGAGCAATTTCTCATCAAGTGTCACTTTACATAGGCGTCTGCTATCTAGACTATTTTTGATAATCAGATAGTCCTTCTTGACAAACTTTTCATCCATATAATAGTCAATTGTTTTTACCATATTTTCCTCCCGCCTGCTAATCTACATCCCGTTTAAATAGTAATGGTTCTAGCATTGCGCTCTGCTTAACTTATTTACAATAACAGTATATACCTTACGAGAGTAAAAAAACAGGACATCTTTGTCTACTGACATTTATGTCCTGTTGTTTCAGTTATTGAAAATAATATCTATTATGTACAAATCAAATGTTTGGGAAGTCTAGATTTTTTTCCTCTAAAACTCGGTTTTTAAATAAATTATCATTTAAAAACTCTGCTCCCATAATAGCTTTGTCGTAATACTGTAGGGCTTTTTCTTCATTTCCTTTACCATAGAGGTAATACTTTGCTTCTAAATAATCAACTGTGGGTTTTAAACTAGTATCTCCGATGTCAATCATAATTTCTCTTAACATACTCAATATTTCAGGTATAAATTCATGATAATCGATGTCAAGCTGATAAAGTACTAAACCTATTAGTACCCTTTGAAGCAAGTGAATATAGTTTGTATCATCATAATTTGTTTGAGATACAATAGTTAGACAAACTTTGTTTAAAGTTACTTCATCTCGTTCTGCTTTAACCGCTAAAGATAAGAAATACAAGTACAATAGTAGTAGATCATTTGTCGAATATTCTGTTCGCAGCATTGTTTGCTCAAAATACTCTTCAATTAAACCTTCCCCAAATTCAGCGTTTTCAGAAATATATACATCATCAATGGCTTGTAGGACTTCAACTGCTACTTGCTCATCTTCAGGAAGTTGGTCATAAAAACGTTCCTGAATGTCTTCAAAGATAGCTTCACGCTGGCGGACTTTTTCTTCATCTCCATGAATAGATTGACGAATTAACTTCGTTTTTAGCTTTAAATACTCTTTAGGAACGATTAGCGGGCCTTCATCAATTAACTGAGATATCGGAACTCCCAATATTTTTGCTATATAGTCTAGTTTAGCTAAACTGGGCAAGTTATTTCCTGTTTCAATTCGGCCCAACTGACGAACAGTAAGTTCTTTTTCATCTCCACAAAAGGCTTCCCTACTCAATCCTTTTTCAGTCCGTAAGGTGCGAATCCGTTTCCCGATTTCTAAATTTTTCATATCATTCCTCTATAAATAGACTTTTGCACACAGCAAATAAAAGTAGTTATGACTATTTGTTATCAACTATTACTTCAAATATATTAAATTCTTACTGAAAAAGCTACTTAGACTGCTTATCAGCCACCTCCACAATGAACAAAGAGTTTTTTACATATCTGGAAACTCTTCTTTCATCTCCTCTATCACTCGATTTTTGAAATTTATATCATTAAAAAATTCTGCTCCACTGATAGCTTTTTCATAGTATTGTAGGGCTTTTTCTTTATCTTTTTCCCCGTATAGGTAATATTTGACTTCTAAGTAGTCTACCGTTGGTTTTAAGTTTGAATCTTGAATTTCCATCATAATTTCTCTTAGAAAACCAAAAATGACAGAGATATCTTCGTAGTATTCGTTTCTCAATTGATACAACAGCATTGCAATTAATACTCTTTGTAGTAGATGCATGTAAGTGTTATCTGAACAGTCAATTATAGTCACGATATTACTTCTTACTTTTTTAAAAATTTCATCATGTCGTTTGAAACTAATAGCACTTGATAAAAAATATAAATATAAGATCAATAAATCATTTACAGAATACTCCGTTTGTAGCAAAGTTTGATTGAAATATTCCTCAATTAAACCTTCTCCAAATTCGGCATTTTCAGAAACATATACATCATCAATAGCTTGTAGAACCTCAACTGCTATTTGTTCATCCTCAGGGAGTTGATCATAAAAATGTTCCTGAATATCTTCAAAGATAGCCTCACGCTGGCGGACCTTTTCTTCATCTCCATGAATAGATTGACGAATTAACTTCGTTTTTAGCTTTAAATACTCTTTGGGAACAATTATCATGCCTTCATCAATTAACTGAGACATCGGAATTCCTAGCTCTCCAGCTATATAATCTAGTTTCGCTAAGCTGGGCAAGTTATTTCCTGTTTCAATTCGACCCAACTGACGAACAGTAAGTTCTTTTTCATCTCCACAAAAGGCTTCTCTACTCAATCCTTTTTCAGTCCGTAAGGTGCGAATTCGTTTCCCTATTTCTAAATTACTCATAATGACCTCTTTAAATTCTAATTTGATAGCCAAACAACTACGTGTATACATTTCCATTCTAACACACTTTCCTACAATTTTCAGAAAAAATAATTATAATGAATAGTTTTAAGCCATAACTCTTTATATTTGCCCCATTTTAATATAGTATCTGAGGTCTATTTCCACTCAAGTATTAAAAAAGCGAATTTCAATCGAAATTCGCTTCATAGGAAAGTGTATTAGTATGAATTTGTATCTTATACTCAATGAAAATCAAAGAGCAAACTAGGAAGCTAGCCGCAGGTTGCTCAAAGAACTGCTTTGAGGTTGTAGATAGAACTGACGAAGTCAGTAACCTATATACGGTAAGGCAACGCTGACGTGGTTTGAATTTGATTTTCGAAGAGTATTAGTTCAAGTGCCAGATATCTTCGTTATACTGAGCGATTGTACGGTCAGATGAGAAGAATCCTGCTTTAGCAATGTTGACGATGACTTTATCCAACCATGTATCACGGTCTTCGTAGTCAGCAAGCATTTGCTCTTTCACTTTGATGTAGTCTTCTAAGTCAAGAAGAGTCATGAACCAGTCTTTGTTGATCAATTCATTGTAAAGACGTTCCAAGCGTTCTTTCTTACCTACTGCAAGAACAGCGTCGCTGACGATAAAGTCAACCAATGGTTTGATGGCTTCACGAGCGTAGAATTCGCTTGATTTGTAAGCTGCTTTTGCATAAAGGTCGATAACAGTTTCAGAATCTTCACCAAAGATGTAGATGTTTTCATCTCCAACCAATTCAGCGATTTCCACGTTAGCTCCGTCCATAGTACCAAGAGTCAAAGCTCCGTTCAACATGAATTTCATGTTACCAGTACCTGAAGCTTCTTTAGAAGCAAGTGAGATTTGTTCTGAGATATCACATGCCGGGATAAGGAAGCTTGCTGCAGTAACGTTGTAGTTTTCAACCATAACTACTTGCAAGTGTGGAGCAACTGCTGGGTCATTAGCAATCACTTCTGACAAGCAAAGAATCAAGTGAATGATATCTTGGGCGATTGTGTAGGCAGGAGCTGCTTTACCACCAAAGAAGACTGTGATTGGACGAGCAGGGATGTTACCAGCTTTGATGTCAAGGTATTTGTGGATAACGTACAAAGCGTTCATTTGTTGGCGTTTGTACTCGTGAAGACGTTTGATTTGGATGTCAAAGATAGAGTTTGGATTGATTTCCACACCTTGGTGTTCTTTCAAGTGACGAGCCAATTTACGTTTGTTGTGAGCCTTGATGCTTTCCAATTTTTCTTTGACAGCTGCTTTGTCTTCATAAGACAAAAGTTTTTCAAGCTCATCTGCTTCATGGTGCCAACCTTCTCCAAGAATCTCATCCAAGTAGTGAGACAATCTTGGGTTAGCATGCATGAGCCAACGACGGAAAGTGATACCGTTTGTTTTGTTGTTGAATTTTTCTGGGTAGATGTCGTAGAAAGCTTTCAACTCTGAATTCTTCAAGATTTCAGTGTGAAGAGCCGCAACTCCGTTTACGCTGTATCCGTAGTGGATATCCATGTGAGCCATGTGGACACGTCCACTCTCATCGATGATTTGAACAGCTGGATCTTTGTATTCTGCTTTCACACGACGGTCCAATTCTTCGATGATTGGTACCAAATGAGGAACCACTTCTTGCAAGAATTCAAGAGGCCATTTTTCAAGGGCTTCAGCAAGGATTGTGTGGTTAGTGTAGGCAGTCATGCTACGAACGATTGAGATTGCTTCATCAAGTTCGATACCACGTTCAGTTAAAAGACGGATCAATTCAGGAATCACCATTGAGGGGTGAGTATCGTTGATTTGGACAACTGCGTAGTCAGCAAGGTCATGCAAGTTGCTTCCTTTTTCGATTGCTTCATCGATGATCAATTGAGCACCGTTTGAAACCATGAAGTATTGTTGGAAGATACGGAGCAATTCACCTTGTTTGTCGCTATCGTCTGGGTAAAGGAAAAGAGTCAAGTTGTGAGCGATATCTGTCTTGTCAAAGTCGATACCATCTTGGATGATTGAAGAATCAACTGAATCCAAGTCAAACAAACGCAAGCGGTTTTTCGTTTCTGTCTTGTAACCAGGTACATCAATATCGTAAAGAGTTGATGTCAATGTGAAGTGAGCAAATGGCACTTGGTAGCTACGGCTTGAGCGAACCAACCAGTTTTGGTCAGTCAACCAAGCGTTAGGAATTGTTTCTTGTTGGTTGTTTTTAAGCACTTGTTGGAAAAGACCAAAGTGGTAGTTCAAACCAACACCGTCACCATTCAATCCAAGTGTAGCGATTGAGTCGATAAAGCAGGCTGCCAAACGTCCCAAACCACCATTACCAAGTGATGGTTCCAATTCTACTTCTTCGATTTCGATCAACTCTTTACCTGCGTCAGCAAGTTCTTTTTTAACTTCGTCATAAAGACCAAGGTTAATCAAGTTGTTTGACAAGAGTTTACCAATCAAGAACTCAGCTGAGATATAGTAAACTTTTTTCTTACCAGTGTTCACTGGTTTTTGGCTGCTTGCAAGCTTGCTGTAGTTAAGAAGAGCAAGATAAAGCTCTTCATTGCTACATTCTGCAATGGTTTTATTGTAACGATTTTGTACAAATTCTTGTAGTGATAACATGTTTAAGGTATCTCCTGATATTGTATTATTTGTTTAATTCTACCAAATTTTCATTGATTCGGCGATAGATTGTTGTCAAGTCAAGCAAAGTTTCTTCGACAGCGGGTGTCAATTGGTCTTCAGTCATACGCCAAGACCAGTTTCCACCAAGAGTAGATGGGAAGTTCATACGAGCTGCCTCATCCAATTCTAGCAAATCTTGCATAGTGGCAATTGCCATGAAGCTAACTGATGAAAAGACTGTACGAAGCATAGCATGTGGCACTGTTTCGTATTCTTTGCGGTTCGTGTAACGAGCCATGTACTCACGAGTCGCATCATCGATCTCGTTGCGGTACCAACCAAGGACCGTATTGTTATCGTGTGTTCCTGTGTACATAACTGAGTTAGCAGGTGCCAAGTGTGGGCTATCGATGCTTTCGTCTTCTGGGTTGAAGGCAAATTGAAGAATCTTCATTCCTGGGAAGCCAGTACGTTCACGCAATTCAATAACTTCGTCAGTCATGAAACCAAGGTCTTCTGCGATAATGTTTAGCTCACCAAGTTCTTCCTTAACGGCTGCAAAAAGCTTGTAGCCAGGACCTTTCACCCACTCACCAGGTGCTGCTGTATCAGAACCAGCAGGGATTTCCCAGTAAGATTCGAAGCCACGGAAGTGGTCGATACGAACGATGTCGTAGATTTTGAAGCTTTCACGCAAGCGTTCAATCCACCATTTGTAACCATCTTTGTCCATTGCTTCCCAATCATAGATTGGGTTCCCCCAAAGCTGACCAGTTGCAGAAAATTCATCTGGTGGGCATCCTGCGATACAAGTCGCCTTACCGTTGACATCTGTCTTGAAGAGATGTGGATTTGCCCACATATCGCTTGAATCTTCCGCTACGTAGATTGGCATGTCCCCAACGATTTCGATGTGGTTGTCGTTAGCATAAGCTTTCAATTTCAACCATTGTTGGAAGAAGAAGTATTGAGTCACACGGTGATAAACCAACTTGTCTGCCAATTGCTCACGGTAGCTCTCAAGGGCTGAAGCTTTACGAGCACGAGCATCTGCATCCGGCCATTCTGTCCAAGCAAGATTGTCAAAATGCTCTTTGATAGCCATATACTCTGCAAAGAGTTCAAGCCATGATTGGTTGTCTTGAGCAAATTTCTCAAAATCTTTAACATCTCCTACTTCCAAGAAACGTTTTACCGCTTTTTCTAAAAGAGGACGACGTGCATAGTAGATTTTCGCATAATCAACTTCAGACGCATCGCTACCAAAGTCAACCCCTTCAAGGTCACTGGCTTGCAACAAGCCTTGTTCCACCAAGATATCTAAATCAATAAAATGAGTGTTCCCTGCGAAAGCTGAGAAAGATTGGTAAGGAGAGTCTCCGTAACTAGTTGTTCCTAGTGGAAGGATTTGCCAGTAACGTTGTTTTGTGCGAACCAAGAAATCAACGAAGTCGTAAGCACTTTTACCAAATGATCCGATTCCGTATACTCCTGGAAGAGAAGAAATGTGCATCAAGACACCACTTTGACGTTTTTTCATAATAAGCACCTCATGTGTTTATAGTTAGATATTACATTTTTACGAACGCAAACGTTTGCGCCATTGCTAGTATAGCTTATTTTCTCTATAAATGCAAGTGACTTTAAATAAGTTTTTTGATTATTTTTTTAAATTTTTTATTCTTACTCGTATATATATTCTTTTAAGAGACAAACAAAATAGGAATAAGGTTTCCACTTATCTTATTGGCAAGAAAGAAAGAAGCAAATCTCTTTAGTTTCCATTTGTAAATTAGGCAATCGTTTTCTCCACTTTTTTTAAATTTAAAGCAAAAGCGATTTTTGGGATTTTCTACTATATATAAGGCGATAAAGCGTTTACTTTTTCCACAATTTTTTTAAAAATTTTTACAAAAAACACTTGCAACCGCTTTCCGATTGTGCTATACTTGTCCTATAAAGGGAAACGTTTGCGTTTCCTCATTATAAAATTTGTTATTCTTTAGGAGGAATACACTATGTCATCTAAATTCATGAAGAGCGCTGCTGTGCTCGGAACTGTTACTCTAGCTAGCTTGCTTTTAGTAGCTTGCGGAAGCAAAACTACTGATAAAGCGGCTGATGCTGGTTCATCTGAAGCGAAAGAACTCACTTTCTACGTTGAGGACCAATATAAAGCCTTCGCTGAATCTGCTGCACAAGCTTACGAAAAAGAAGCTGGAGTAAAAGTTACTATCAAAACAGGAGACCAAATGGGTGGTCTTGATAACCTTTCTCTAGATAACCAATCTGGTAAAGCTGCTGACGTTATGATGGCACCATACGACCGAGTAGGTAGCCTAGGTAAAGACGGACAACTTTCAGAAGTGAAATTGAGCGATGGTGCTAAAACAGATGATAAAACTAAATCTCTTGTAACAGCTGCTGACGGTAAAGTTTACGGTGCTCCTGCCGTTGTCGAGTCACTCGTTATGTACTACAACAAAGACTTGATAAAAGAAGTTCCAAAAACTTTTGCTGACTTAGAGAACCTTGCTAAAGATAGCAAATACGCTTTCGCTGGCGAAGATGGTAAAACGACTGCCTTCCTAGCTGACTGGACAAACTTCTACTATGCATATGGACTTCTTGCTGGTAACGGCGGTTACGTATTCGGCCAAAACGGTAAAGATTCTAAAGACATCGGACTTGCAAACGAAGGTTCAATTACAGCTATCAACTATGCTAAATCTTGGTACGAAAAATGGCCTAAAGGTATGCAAGATACTGAAGGAGCTCCAAACTTAATCCAAACTCAATTCCAAGAAGGTAAAACTGCTGCTATCATCGATGGTCCTTGGAAAGCCCAAGCCTTCAAAGATGCTAAAGTAAACTACGGTGTTGCGACTATCCCTACTCTTCCAAATGGTAAAAACTATGAAACATTCGGTGGTGGTAAAGCTTGGATCATCCCATCAAGCACTAAGAACCTTGAAGCTTCTCAAAAATTTGTAGACTTCCTTGTTTCAACTGAACAACAAAAAGCCTTCTACGATAAGACTAACGAAATCCCAGCTAACACTGAAGCTCGTACTTACGCTGAAGGTAAAAACGATGAGCTGACAACAGCTGTTATCAAACAGTTCCAAAACGCTCAACCAATGCCAAACATCCCTCAAATGTCAGCTGTTTGGGACCCAGCTAAAACAATGCTATTTGAAGCTGTAAGTGGTAAGAAAGATGCTAAAACAGCTGCTAACGATGCTGTAACATTGATCAAAGAAACAATCAAACAAAAATTTGGTGAATAAAAAAATTGTTCAAGGGGGGTGAAATTCAAATCCCCCTTTGAATTTATCAATAAAAAACATATATAGTTTAGGTTTTGATTAGAAACCAGTATCCTATGAAAGGAGTTATTATGGAAAAGCAACAACCTAGTAAAGCAGCCCTGCTGTCTATCATTCCTGGGTTAGGACAGATTTACAATAAACAAAAAGCCAAAGGTTTTATCTTCCTTGGTGTAACCCTTGTATTCGTCCTTTACTTCCTAGCACTTGCAGCCCCTGAATTGAGCAATCTTATCACTCTTGGTGACAAACCAGGTCGTGATAATTCCCTCTTTATGCTGATTCGTGGTGCCTTCCATTTAATCTTTGTAGTTGTTTATGTACTCTTTTATTTCGCAAATATTAAAGATGCACATACTATTGCAAAACGTATTAACAATGGAATTCCAGTACCACTTACGCTAAAAGATATGATCAAAGGAATCTATGAAAATGGCTTCCCTTATCTCTTGATCATTCCATCTTACATTGCTATGACTTTTGCGATTATCTTCCCCGTTATCGTAACCTTGATGATCGCCTTTACCAACTATGACTTCCAACACTTGCCACCAAACAAATTGTTGGACTGGGTTGGTTTGACAAACTTCGCAAACATCTGGAGCTTGAGTACCTTCCGTTCTGCCTTTGGTTCTGTTCTTACTTGGACTATCATTTGGGCTTTGGCTGCCTCAACTTTACAGATCGTCATCGGTATCTTCACAGCTATCATTGCTAACCAGCCATTTATCAAAGGAAAACGTATCTTCGGTGTTATTTTCCTTCTTCCTTGGGCTGTTCCAGCCTTCATCACTATTTTGACATTCTCAAATATGTTTAACGATAGTGTCGGAGCTATCAACACTCAAGTATTGCCAATCTTGGCTAAATTCCTTCCTTTCCTTGATGGGGCGCTTATTCCTTGGAAAACAGATCCAACTTGGACTAAGATTGCCTTGATTATGATGCAAGGTTGGCTTGGATTCCCATACATCTACGTTTTGACTTTGGGTATCTTACAATCTATTCCTAACGACCTTTACGAAGCAGCTTATATTGACGGTGCCAATGCTTGGCAAAAATTCCGCAACATCACTTTCCCAATGATCTTGGCCGTTGCGGCACCTACTTTGATCAGCCAATACACCTTCAACTTTAACAACTTCTCTATCATGTACCTCTTCAATGGTGGAGGACCTGGTACTGTCGGAGGGGGAGCTGGTTCAACTGATATCTTGATCTCATGGATCTACCGTTTGACAACAGGTACATCTCCTCAATACTCTATGGCGGCAGCTGTTACCTTGATTATCTCTATCATTGTCATCTCAATCTCTATGATTGCATTCAAGAAACTTCACGCATTTGATATGGAGGACGTCTAAGATGAATAACTCAATCAAACTCAAACGTAGACTGACTCAAACCCTTACTTACCTCTACTTGATTGGCCTTTCAATCGTGATTATCTATCCACTATTGATTACTATCATGTCAGCCTTCAAGACAGGTAACGTGGCAGCCTTTAAACTCGATACTAACATCGACTTCAATTTTGATAACTTTAAAGGACTCTTTACCGAAACCCTATACGGTACTTGGTATCTCAATACCTTGATCATCGCCTTGATTACCATGGCTGTCCAAACAAGTATCATCGTACTTGCCGGTTATGCCTACAGTCGTTACAACTTCTTGGCTCGTAAACAAAGTTTGGTTTTCTTCTTGATTATCCAAATGGTGCCAACCATGGCCGCTTTGACAGCCTTCTTCGTTATGGCACTTATGTTGAACGCCCTTAACCACAGCTGGTTCCTCATCTTCCTTTATGTTGGTGGTGGTATCCCGATGAATGCTTGGCTCATGAAAGGCTACTTCGATACAGTGCCAATGTCTCTAGACGAATCTGCAAAACTAGACGGTGCAGGACACTTCCGCCGCTTCTGGCAAATTGTTCTTCCACTGGTTCGCCCAATGGTTGCCGTACAAGCTCTCTGGGCCTTCATGGGACCTTTCGGGGACTACATCCTCTCTAGTTTCTTGCTTCGTGAGAAAGAATACTTTACTGTTGCCGTCGGTCTCCAAACCTTCGTTAGCAATGTGAAAAACATGAAGATTGCCTACTTCTCAGCAGGTGCTATCCTCATCGCCCTTCCAATCTGTATTCTCTTCTTCTTCCTACAAAAGAACTTTGTTTCAGGACTTACAAGTGGTGGCGACAAGGGATAATTTATCCCCGCCACCCTTTTTCATTTTGGAGCTTGTGACTATAAAACTATCCTTGTAGCAAGCAATTTGTCTCCTAGACTTGAAATAAAGCACATTTCTCTATATAATAATACTCATATAGAAAACACCTTTTAGAAAGATACAAATGCTTCCATATCCATTTTCCTATTTTTCAAGTATTTGGGGATTTCGTAAACCCCTGTCCAAACGTTTCGGACTCAACTGGTTTCAGCTTCTCTTTACCAGTATTTTCCTTATCAGCTTGTCTATGGTCCCCATTGCCATCCAAAATAGCTCTCAGGAGACTTATCCGCTAGAAACCTTTATTGATAATGTCTATGAACCATTGACAGATGAGGTTGTCCAGGACCTCTCTGAACACGCTGCAATTGTTGATGGCACATTAACTTATACAGGAGCAGCTACTCAAGCTCCTTCTGTTGTGATCGGTCCAAGCCAAAGCAAGGAATTACCTAAGGACTTGCAACTGCATTTCGATACGAATGAGCTGGTCATCAGCAAGGAAAGTAAAGAGCTGACCCGTATCTCTTACCGAGCAATTGAGACTGAGAGTTTTAAAAGCAAGGACAGCTTGACCCAAGCAATTTCCAAAGATTGGTACCAGCAAAATCGTGTCTATATCAGTCTCTTCCTAGTTCTCGGCGCAAGCTTCCTCTTTGGTTTGAATTTCTTCATTGTCTCTCTAGGAGCGAGTCTTCTCCTTTATATCACTAAGAAATCACGCCTCTTTTCATTTAGAACCTTTAAAGAGTGCTACCATTTTATCTTGAACTGTTTAGGATTACCAACTCTGATTACACTTATTTTGGGATTATTTGGCCAAAATATGACAACTCTCATTACTGTACAAAACATTCTTTTTGTTCTGTATCTGGTCACTATCTTTTATAAAACGCATTTCCGTGATCCAGATTACCATAAATAGGAGATTTTTATGCCCGTTACGATTAAAGACGTGGCCAAGGCTGCTGGTGTTTCGCCTTCAACCGTAACCCGTGTTATTCAAAATAAATCAACCATTAGCGACGAAACAAAAAAACGCGTTCGTAAGGCCATGAAGGAGCTTAATTACCACCCCAACCTCAACGCTCGTAGTTTGGTAAGTAGTTATACTCAGGTTATCGGCTTGGTCCTTCCTGACGACTCAGATGCCTTCTATCAAAATCCTTTCTTCCCATCTGTCCTCCGTGGTATCGCCCAAGTCGCCTCTGAAAACCACTATGCTATTCAGATTGCAACAGGTAAAGATGAAAAAGAGAGACTTAACGCGATTTCACAAATGGTTTACGGTAAACGTGTGGATGGGTTAATCTTCCTTTATGCCGAAGAGGAAGATCCCTTGGTCAAACTGGTGGCTGATGAGCAGTTCCCCTTCCTCATCCTAGGAAAATCCATTTCACCCTTTATCCCTCTTGTCGACAACGACAATGTCCAAGCTGGTTTTGATGCAACCGAATATTTCATCAAAAAAGGCTGCAAACGAATTGCCTTCATTGGAGGGACGAAGCGACTCTTCGTGACGCAAGACCGTTTAACAGGCTATGAGTCAGCCCTCAAACAACACCAACTGCCTATGGACGAAAATTTGACCTATTTTGCAACGGAGTTCTTAGAAGAAAAAGGCTACCAATTTAGTAAACTCCTCTTTCAGCATGATCCACAGATTGATGCTATCATTACAACTGATAGTCTCCTAGCTGAGGGGGTCTGTGACTATATTGCTAAACACCAACTGGATGTCCCTGTTCTCAGCTTTGACTCTGTCAATCCCAAGCTCAACTTGGCGGCTTATGTTGATATCAATAGTCTGGAGCTTGGTCGTGTTTCCCTTGAAACCATTCTCCAGATTATCAACGATGCTAAAAGCAATAAACAAATTTGTTACCGTCAGTTAATCGCCCACAAAATTATCGAAAAATAAAGGCTCTTTGTCAACTGTAGTGGGTTGAAGTCAGCTAAGCTCGAGAAAGGACAAAATTCGTCCTTTCTTTTTTGATGTTCAGAGCGATAAAAATTCTTTTTTTGAAGTTTTCAAAGTTCCGAAATCCAAAGGCGTTACGTTTGATAAGTTTGATGAGATTATTGGTCGCTTCCAATTTTGCGTTGGAATAAGGTAATTGAAGAGCGTTGATGATTTTCTCTTTGTTCTTTAGAAAGGTTTTAAAGACAGTCTGAAAAATAGGATGAACCTGCTTTTGATTGTCCTCAATGAGTCCGAAAAATTTCTCAGGATCTTTGTTCTGAAAGTGAAAAAGCAAGAGCTGATAGATCTGATAGTGGTGTTTTAAGTCTTCTGAATAGCTCAAAAGCTTGTCTAGAATCTCTTTATTGGTCAAGTGCATACGAAAAGTAGGGCGATAAAAGCGTTTATCACTCAATTTACGACTATCCTGTTGGATGAGTTTCCAGTAGCGCTTGATAGCCTTGTATTCATGAGATTTTCGCTCAAACTGATTCATGATTTGGACACGCACACGACTCATAGCACGACTAAGATGTTGCACAATGTGAAAGCGATCAAGTACAATTTTAGCACACGGAAAAAGCTGTTTAGCCAAGTCATAGTAGGGACTAAACATATCCATCGTAATGATCTTCACTCGACATCGGACGGTTCGATCATATTTAAGAAAGTGATTTCGAATGATAGCTTGTGTTCTACCTTCAAGAACAGTGATGATATTGAGCTTATCAAAATCTTGCGCAATGAAACTCATCTTTCCCTTAGTGAAGGCATACTCGTCCCAGGACATAATTTCAGGAAGACGAGAAAGATCATGCTTAAAACGGAAGTCATTGAGCTTGCGAATAACAGTTGAAGTTGAAATGGACAGCTGATGAGCAATATCGGTCATAGAAGTTTTTTCAATCAATTTTTGCGCAATCTTTTGGTTGATGATACGAGGGATTTGATGATTTTTCTTTACTAGAGGAGTCTCAGCCACCATCATTTTTGAGCACTGATAGCACTTGAATCGACGCTTTTTCAAGAGAATTCTAGTAGGCATACCGGTCGTTTCGAGGTAAGGAATCTTAGACGGTTTTTGAAAGTCATATTTCTTCATTTGACTTCCACAATTAGGACAAGATGGAGCCTTATAATCCAATTTAGCGATGATTTCCTTGTGTGTATCCCTATTGGTGATATCTAGAATCTTGATGTTTGGGTCTTTAATATCGAGCAGTTTTGTGATAAAATGTAATTGTTCCATATGAATCTTTCTAATGAGTTGTTTTGTCGCTTTTCATTATAGGTCATATGGGACTTTTTTTCTACAACAAAATAGCTCCATAATATCTATAGGGGATTTACCCACTACAAATATTATAGAGCCAAAATAAAAACCAGCTCGAGCTGGTTTTTTGGTTACTAATTTTCTGTTTCAACGAATCGTCCCAGAATATGAACATTCTCAGACACAGAGACAAAGGCACCTGGATCCACCTGTTTCATAATCTGTTTAAATTCATTAAACTCTGCTCGTGTGATAACGGTAATTAAGATTGCCTTTCTCTCATGATTATAGGTTCCTTCTGCATCGTGGATCATGGTTGCTCCGCGGTGCAATTTTTTATGGATTTTTTCAATTACCTTGTCTGGGTGATTGGTCACAATCATGGCCTGCATGCGTTTTTGCTTGGTAAAGACAGCGTCTGTGACACGGCTAGAGACAAAGATGGTAATCACAGAATAGAGAGCGTATTTCCAACCAAAGGTCAAACCTGCTATCAGCATGATAGTTCCATTTACCAAGAAAGAAATACTACCAACATTCCTCCCTGTTTTCTTGCGAATGGTCAGGCTGACGATATCTGTCCCACCGCTGGAGATATTGTTGCGAAGAGCAAAACCAATCCCCAAGCCCATGACAACACCCCCAAAAAGGGCGTTGATAATGGGATCCTCCGTCAAGGTCACCACAGGAATAAACTGGATAAAGAAGGAACTCATGGACACCGTGATAAAGGTAAAGACGGTGAACTTATGCCCAATCTGATACCAAGCCAAGACCATCAAAGGAAAATTAATGGCGTAGAAGGTCAGCGAAATCGGAATGTGAAAACCAAACCAGTGATTACTCAAGGCAGAGATAATCTGTGCCAGACCTGTCGCACCACTCGAATACACATGCCCTGGTTGGAAAAAGAAATTGACCGCTACTGCTGATAAAAAACCATAGACCAGAGAGGCCGAAATCTTCTCATCATATTTTTCGCGAGAGATGCTTTGTAAGACACGTAAAATTTTTATCTGATGAGCAAAGCGGCGCAGATAATAGCGCCACCGCTTAATTCGTTTTGCTTGTTTCATCTTCTTCTACTTGTAAGCTGAGTTCCTCTAGTTGTTTGAGAGCTACTGTTGAAGGAGCTTGTGTCATTGGATCAGTTGCCTTGTTATTCTTAGGAAAGGCAATGACTTCACGGATATTTTCTTCTCCAGCTAAGAGCATGACAAATCGGTCAAGCCCGATAGCTAAGCCACCATGTGGTGGGAAACCATAGTCCATGGCTTCAAGAAGGAAACCAAACTGGTCATTTGCTTCTTCGGCTGAGAAACCAAGAGCCTTGAACATACGTTCTTGAAGGTCTTTTTGGTTGATACGAAGACTACCCCCACCAAGCTCATAACCGTTCAAGACGATATCGTAAGCAATGGCACGAACCTTAGCCAAATCACCTTCTAATTCGTGAGCAGTCTCTTCCTGTGGAAGGGTGAATGGGTGGTGAGCGCTCATGTAGCGGCCTTCTTCTTCAGACCATTCAAACATTGGCCAGTCAACCACCCAAAGGAAGTTGAATTTATCGCCATCAATCAAGCCAAGCTCTTTGGCAATACGTCCACGAAGGGCACCAAGAGCTGCATTGGCCACCTCAAACGTATCCGCCACAAAGAGAACCAAGTCCTTATCTTCAAGAGCAAGCGCTGTTGTCAATTCTGCTTGGATGCCAGTCAAGAACTTGGCAACTGGTCCGTTTACTTCTCCATCAACCACCTTGACCCAAGCAAGACCTTTGGCACCGTACTGCTTGGCTACTTCCGTCATCTTGTCGATGTCTTTACGTGAATAGTTGTCCGCAGCGCCTTTGACCACAATGGCTTTGACAGCAGGTGCTTCTGAAAAGACTTTAAAGTCTACACCTTTGACCACTTCTGTCAGGTCCTGAAGCAACATGTCAAAACGAGTATCTGGCTTGTCAGAACCATAACGAGCCATAGCATCATCGTATTTCATACGAGGGAATGGAAGCGTCACTTCGATACCTTTAGTTTCTTTCATCACGCGCGCAATCAAGCCTTCTGTGATATCTTGGATTTCTTGCTCAGTAAGGAAAGACGTTTCCAAGTCGACCTGAGTAAACTCAGGCTGACGGTCTCCACGCAAGTCCTCATCACGGAAACATTTGACGATTTGGTAGTAACGATCAAAACCAGCATTCATCAAGAGCTGTTTTGTAATCTGTGGACTTTGAGGAAGAGCGTAGAAATGCCCTCTATTAACACGAGATGGCACCAAATAGTCACGCGCCCCTTCTGGCGTTGACTTAGAAAGGAATGGTGTCTCCACGTCGATAAACTCCAACTCATCCAAGTAGTTGCGGATAGAGTGGGTCACCTTAGCACGAAGTTTAAGATTTTCCAACATTTCTGGACGACGAAGGTCAAGGTAACGGTAACGCAAACGTGTATCGTCATTAGCCTCAATGCCATCCTTAATCTCAAATGGGGTTGTCTTAGCTGTATTCAGCACTGTCAGAGCGGTCACGTTTAACTCAACCGCACCAGTTGGCAACTTATCATTGGCTTGCTCACGCGCAGCGACCTGTCCAGTCACCTCGATAACAAATTCGCTACGAAGGCTTTCAGCTGTTGCCATAACCTCTGCAGAGACTTTTTCAGGGTTGATAACCAACTGCATGATTCCTTCACGGTCACGAAGATCGATAAAGATCAAACCACCAAGGTCACGACGACGGCCAACCCATCCTTTCAAAGTCATTTCTTGTCCGATGTGCTCCTTGCGAACACGACCAGCGTACATACTACGTTTCATGTTTTCTCTCCTCTTTTATTCTGTTACTATTTTACCATAAAAGCGCAGGCTCTTCATGAAAATCAGCAGAAAAGTTTGCCTGTCTTAAAAAATCAGGTAAAGTCCCTAAAAATTAGCGCTAATATTCTTCGAAAATCTCTTCAAACCACGTCAACTTCATCTCCAACCTCAAAGCCGTGCTTTGAGCAAGCTGCGGCTTGTTTCCTAGTTTGCTCTTTGATTTTCATTGAGTATAATACAAAAATCCGATGAAAATATCACCGGACTCTTTTAATTTGAATTGTTGTCTGCTTTACGCTTTTCAGCGATTTCAGCTGCCTTTCGAGGCAAGACAATTTCCGTTATATAAGCTGTCCCAAAGCGCAAGACACCTGCAATAGGGGCAAAGACAACTGCTAGATAGTTGTAGAAGAAATCGCCCTTGAAGGCATAAGCTAGCGCCCCGATAATGAAAAATAGAACAACTGCCTGAATCACTGCTAATAAAATTACTCGTTTCATGTGACCTCCTGACTCTATTATAGCATGAGAATCATCAAAAAGCCGACTAAATTATTCAAAGCGTGGAGAGAAATACTGTAGACCAGACCTTTTCTGCTAATGTAAGCCAAGCCTAAACTAAAACCCAGGCTAAAATAGACAAAAAATTGTTGCACATCACCTGGAAAATGAATCAAGGCAAACAGAAGACTAGATACCAGAAGGAAAATCAGAGTTTGTTTACTATTGTCCTGCTTAGGAAAGAGATAGCGCGCCAACATTCCTCTAAAGATAAGCTCTTCCGTCAAAGGAGCAAAAATAACGACCGCAAAGAATGAGAAAAGTGGTTGAGACAAGGTCAAGTCTATCGCCATTTGTTGATTTACTGAAGGATCATTTGGCAAGAAAAACTGGACAACCAGAGATAAGAACCAAACCAAGGCAGGAAGCCAAATAAATCGGTTGAAGTCACTCTTCTCAATACGAACAGGACCTTTCTGATACCATTTGTAAATGCCGTACACATAAACTCCAGCCAAGGCCACATAGAGCAAGGTAACAGCATAGGGTGAAGCGCCTAGTTTCAAAGCTTCTACAGCCCCACTCTGAACGGTCCCATAGATAAACAAAAATGATAAGAAAGCAAGAACAAACCAGCCAAGGTTTTTAAGTAATTTCATAGATAACTCCTTTATTTAAAATAACGTTTCACCATAGGTAACTGCATCACATTGATATAAATATGAATCGCTCCTACAAGCAAGAAAGCTAGTAACTGAATCTCTCCTGTCAAGAAAGAAATGATAAAAAGAAAAATATATAAGCCTGGTAAGACATAGTTATTTAATTGGAATAAAATCCGAAAACTCTGTTCCAAATTAGCCTGACGCTCCCCTTCATCATAAGAATTAATATAGTTCAAGACATCCTTTGGTGTAGAGAAAAGAGCCAAATCAAATTGACGAACAATCGCAATTGTTTTAGAAAGATATTTTTGACTCTGCAAGAGCAGCACTAATTCCAAAAAGGAAAGGGAAAATGTTATATGACTTACATCGAGTACAATTACTTCACTACCTGAGATGACAAGAGCCAATAAAATCGCTACACTTGTAATACTAGAAGTAATGGTTCCAAACTCAAGATTCCGATACATTTGCACATAATAGGTTTCATTCAAATCATCATCCATTTCCTCTTGATACAAGGAGTGAAATTTTCTGCTTTTCTTTAAGAAATTGAACGTCAAAACAATGCCAACGAAACCTGATAGTAAACAAATAGCTGATATCCATGGTATCAAGATTTTTACATCTAACATAATTCCGTGGAATTCGGAACCAGCCTTCAACATATCTACAAACATGTACAAAAAAACTCCCAAGACAAAAGGAATTAAAAATAACAAACCACGTTTCTTTTTCATATTCATTCTCCTTTTTCACTTGCTAGATTTTTGGATTTCTTTTCAATCCATTCAACGACTGGGATAAGGGCAAAGTAGGCCCAAACAAATTGGTCGCTGTAATAGAGATCAAACCATCCTAAATTTGTTCCAATTAGTAGACACAGGCTGACTAATAGGGCTACGGCAACTACATAATAGATCACTTTATACTTGTTCATCACTCGTCCTCCTCCAAGCGAAATACCGATTCGACTGTTTCGTTGAAAATTTGAGATATTTTCAGGGCAATGATAATGGATGGGGTGTACTCATCCCGTTCTAGTAGGCTAATGGTCTGTCTGGAAACCCCAGCTAGCTTGGCTAGGTCGGTTTGATTGAGACCATCGCGAGCCCGAAGTTCTTTTAGACGATTTTTTAGTTGCATGTTACACACCTACTCTCCGCCAAATTCAACAGTTTGGATATCCTCAATACGTTGCAACTTGAATTTTTCTTTCCCCTTTTTATCAACACTACGTAGTTTGACCCATTCCTCATCGACATCCACAACTTCCCAGTTATCTGGCCCAATATACGCTCCTGTTATAATTGGTTTCTTTCCAATCATTTCTTGCAATAATCTCGACATTTCTATATTTCCTTTCTCTTTTCGCTCAAGCTTTTTGATTTTCTTCTCTAGTTTCTTGATTTTTTCAGAATTATTAGAATAAAAGAAAATCAGAAATAGTATAAGTACTACTACCCACATCATAGCTCCTTTCTCCTTTTCTCTTAACTTACTTACATTGTAACACATCTTTTTCTTTTTGACAAGCATATTTGTCAAAAAGTTTATGATTTTTGTCATTTTGCAAAAGAAAAAGGTCAGGAATAGGTTCCTGACCGGTTTATCTATCATTAAAATCCTAGTTTTTCAAAGATTTCTGAGAAGTTTTGGCTGATTGTCTCAAATGACACTTGCACTTCTTCTCGGGTTTGATTGTTCTTGACCGTCACTTGTCCGCTTTCGACTTCACTCTCTCCTAGGGTGATGAGGGTCTTAGCCGCAAAGACATCGGCTGACTTAAACTGAGCTTTGAGTTTACGGTTGAGGTAATCACGCTCTGCTTTGAAACCTTGTTGGCGAAGGGCTTGTACCAACTCCAAGGCCTTGACATTTGCTCCTTCACCCAAGACTGCGATGTAGACATCTAGGGCATTCTCGATAGGGAGGGCCACATCTTGCTTTTCAAGAATGAGAAGCAGGCGCTCTACACCAAGTCCAAAACCAAAGCCAGCAGTTTCAGGGCCTCCAAAGTAAGAAACCAAACCATCGTAACGACCACCCGCACAGACTGTCAAGTCATTGCCCTCAATCTCAGTGATAAACTCGAAAATCGTGTGGTTATAGTAGTCCAGACCACGCACCATATTGGTATCGATGATGTAGTCTACTCCAAGATTTTCCAACATCTGACGCACAGCATCAAAGTGAGCTTGACTTTCTTCATCAAGAAAGTCCAAGATAGACGGCGCATTCTCTACTGCCACCTTGTCTTCTTTTTCCTTAGAGTCCAAGACACGGAGAGGATTTTCCTCCAAACGACGTTGGCTATCCTTAGACAAGGTCTCCTTGAGCGGTGTCAAATAGTCAATCAAGGCTTGACGGTAGGCCGCACGGCTCTCAGGATTTCCAAGAGTGTTAAGGTGCAATTTAACACCTTGGATACCGATTGCTTTCAAGAAATGGGCTGCCATCGCGATGGTCTCCACATCGGTAGCTGGATTGCTAGAGCCAAAACACTCAACACCAATCTGATGGAACTGGCGCAAACGACCTGCTTGTGGGCGCTCATAGCGGAACATGGGCCCCATGTAGTAGAACTTACTTGGCTTTTGCACTTCTGGGGCGAAAAGTTTATTTTCCACATAGGAACGGACAACGGGAGCAGTTCCTTCTGGACGGAGGGTGATATGGCGGTCACCCTTGTCATAGAAGTCATACATTTCCTTGGTTACGATATCGGTTGTATCTCCGACAGAGCGACTGATAACCTCGTAATGCTCAAAAATGGGCGTGCGCACTTCCGCATAGTTATAGCGCTTGAAAATCTCACGGGCAAAGCCCTCAACGTACTGCCACTTGGCAGATTCAGCAGGTAAAATATCCTGCGTTCCTTTTGGTTTTTGTAATTTCATAGGGAATCCTCTTTAAACTTAATAGTCTTATTTTACCATAAATAAAGGGATTAAAACAGTGAGAAAAAATTAGGATTTAGATATCATTTTTAAGATTAATAACTGTCAAAAGAATAGCTAGCAAGGAAAAACCAACAAATAGCATCCAAGTCAACTGTATATTCCATACGGCTACTAGTGAAAAACAGGCTGTTCCCACAGGTACAGATAAGGTAAATAATAAACCTAAAAAATTACTGGTACGAGCTAGAACCTCTGGAGCTAGATTTTTCAGGAGCATGGCACTAATCTTTGGTGAAACTTTACCAGACACATACAGAGTAAAGAAGAGAAATAGCAAGCCAAGCACGACTTGATTGAATACGTTAGCCAGACCAACTAGACTGAGTCCTACAGTCGCCCACATCATCAATCTAGGCAGGGACTGCTTCCCAAAGTAATCATTGCCCGTAAGGCTACTGATGATGATTGCTAACAAAGCACAGAATTGACTGATAAATAATGCCTCTGTGTAAGAAAAATCCAAAAGAGAATGGCTCAAGAAGAAGATATTATAAATTCCACCCAAAGCGCCACCCAAGGCATTGATCAGCAAGACAGCAAAGAGCATAAAACCAAAGTTTTTCTGTCCACTTTTAAGAAAAACGAGGCGTAAATTTCGGTAAATTGTTAGGAACTGGTCTTTGATAGAAAGCTTATCATTTTTTTGTGATTCACCAGCGGCAGATGACATTGACAGGCTCAATTTGCTTTTTCCTAAAAAGAGAATAGAGGCTGATACGAGGAAAAAGCAGGCATTGATTCCCGCAACGAGGGAAAAATTGTTGACCGATAGACCTAAGAGCCAAACTCCGAAAGCTTGACCACCAATAGCTGAAATATAGGTGATAAACTGGGAAAAAGAATAAGCTTCCATCAAATCCTCTTCAGCTACTTTTTCCTTAATGAGAGGCATTCGTAAACCACCTGCAAAATCACTAATCACATCACTGATAACATTGATCAAACACAGGCTAGAAAAGGCAAAGAGACTAGCTTGCTGAACAACTAGGGCTGCTAGAAAAAATAAAACCGCCTGAAACAAACCGCTATAGACCATCCATTTGACCTTATCCCTCGTGTAATCTGCCCGAATCCCTACAAAAACTGTAAAGAGAGTCGGAATAATCATGACAATATTCGCCATAGCAACAGCAAAGGAGGCCTGTGGCAAGGTCGATGCATAGACGATAAATACCAGATTAAAAATCGAAGCACCAAAAGCATTGAAGAAGCGTGACAAAGTCAAGAGACGATAAGCTTGATTTCTGAACAATAGTTTCATAGGTAATCTCCCTTCTTGTTCGAATACTCAATGAAAATCAAAGAGCAAACTAGGAAGCTAGCCGCAGGTTGCTCAAAACACTGTTTTGAGATTGGGGATAAAGCTGACGTGGTTTGAAGAGACTTTCGAAGAGTATAAGTTCTATATGAAGTATGACTACAGTATAGCACTTAGAAATTCTAGAGAAAAAACTTTTGAATATATGCAACACACAAAATGAGCAAAAAAACGATAGAACTTCTTTGATGGCCTGAGAAAGCTCAACAGTTCTATCGCTTAAAATTTCAAATCATTTTCTTAGTTTGCAGATATTCAAGAATCGGGAGTTTTTCTTCTATAGTAATCGGCAGATTTGTTACAGCCTAGCATCTCAAAAATACGGACAGCCTCTTCCATCTTTTTCCGACCTTCCTTGACTCTACCTTGCTTGCTGTCAAGGAGACCCTCTGCCCACAAATAGACAATTCGGAAATAGGTCTCATTTTCATTGTAGAAATGTTCTTCGATAACACGTTTAAAATAAGAGGCATTGGTAAATTCTTCACATTCAATGCTAGCTAAAAAACCATTCAATAGTATAGTGTGAAACAGATTTCGATTGCCAGACATTTCCATTAGAAAATCAGATTTACGTACCATTTCTCGTACATATCTAGTAAAAAGAGAAATAGATAAGAAGGGAGAACTGACTGAAAATAAATTGAGTTCATAGATTCCCCAGATCTCGGTAGAAAACAAGTAATCATGAAGGACTTTCCTTTCCTCTGCCGTTAACTCCACCCTTTCATCCATGCTCTTCATATAGGACTTGATAATAATGGCATTTAAAATATGTTTCTGTTTGTTTTGAGAATCGGCCTGCTTTTGATACTCCTTGCGATACAAGTCTTCAAGCGGAGCTATGTTCTTTGGATCCAAGACATCTATGATTTCTTTTCTCAACTCAGAATCTGTATCATACTGAAAACCTCTGGCCAGAAAGAGGATTTCCTCCACACTGGCAGATATATTTTCTAGGGCAAATAGAAACTTTTCCACCGAAAGCTCATTCTGACCTGTTTCAAAGCGGGACAACATAGACGGCGAAAATCGTCCTCCAGTTGCTTGTCTCAGCGAGATATTTCTTGACTCTCGTAATTGTCTAAAGACTTTTCCAATCTGCTCCATGGGTTCCCCTTGATTCCGTATTTTCTTCATTTTATCATATTTTTCAGAAAATTCATCAAAAACTTGCCAAATTGTCAGAATTATGAGAAAATAGAGGATATTTATCACGTGGAGGGACTGTAATGAGAGACGATATCAAAATCAATGACCGTGCTTTGGCCTTACAAGACCAAATTATCGAAAAACTAGAGAAGGTTTTTGATACAGATGTGGAATTGGATGTTTACAATCTAGGACTGATTTATGAAATCAATCTGGACGAAATGGGTCTCTGCAAGATTGTCATGACCTTCACTGACACCGCCTGTGATTGTGCCGAAAGCTTGCCTATCGAAATCGTGGCAGGTCTGAAACAAATTGATGGTATCGAAGATGTCAAGGTTGAAGTCACCTGGTCGCCTGCTTGGAAAATCACACGAATCAGTCGCTATGGCCGTATTGCCCTTGGACTGCCACCTCGTTAAGCAGGAAAATTACTTTTGAAGATGAAAAGAAGCAAGCCGAAGTTGGCTTGCTTTTTGAGTTTATTTTTTACCTGACTTGTCCATATTCCAGAAGTCTGTCACGGCTCCGCGTGAAGCAGATGATACGATATGGGCATATTTACCGAGGACACCACGGCTGTAAAGTGGTGGCAAGGTTGTTTCTGCCTTGCGTTTTTCAAGTTCTTTTTGGGATACGGCCATGGAAATTTCTTTAGTATCTTGGTCAACCGTAACGATATCGCCTGTACGAAGGTAGGCAATTGGTCCACCATCCTGAGCTTCAGGAGCGATATGTCCAACAACCAGACCATAAGTACCACCAGAGAAACGTCCGTCTGTCAAGAGGGCAACCTTGTCTCCCTGACCTTTACCAACAATCATTGATGAAAGTGACAGCATCTCAGGCATACCAGGACCACCCTTAGGTCCAACGAAACGAACAACGACTACATCGCCATCAACGATTTCATCTGTCAGAACAGCCTGAATCGCATCTTCTTCTGAGTCAAAGACCTTAGCTGGTCCAACGTGACGGCGCACTTTAACACCTGATACCTTGGCAACCGCACCGTCAGGGGCAAGATTCCCGTTCAAGATGATAAGCGGACCATCTGCACGTTTTGGATTTTCAAGTGGCATGATAACTTTTTGACCTGGAGTGAGGTCTGCAAAGTCAGCCAAGTTCTCAGCGACAGTCTTACCAGTACATGTGATGCGGTCCCCGTGAAGGAAACCATTTGCCAAGAGATATCTCATAACCGCAGGCACACCACCGACTTCGTAGAGGTCTTGGAAGACATACTGACCAGATGGTTTCAAGTCAGCCAAGTGAGGCACACGTTCTTGGATCGTATTGAAGTCCTCAAGTGACAAGTCAACATTGGCAGCATGGGCAATGGCAAGCAAGTGAAGAGTGGCATTGGTAGAACCACCGAGAGCCATGGTTACAGTGATGGCATCTTCAAAGGCTTCACGAGTCAAGATGTCTGATGGTTTGAGACCGAGCTCCAACATCTTAACAACAGCACGTCCTGCTGCTTCGATGTCTTCTTTCTTATCAGCTGATTCAGCTGGATGAGAGGATGAGCCTGGCAAACTCATACCGAGAACTTCGATAGCAGTCGCCATGGTATTAGCTGTGTACATACCACCACAGCCACCAGGGCCAGGGCAGGCATTACATTCAAGACGTTTGACGTCCTCAGCTGTCATATCACCGTGGTTCCATTTTCCGATCCCCTCAAAGACAGAAACCAAGTCAATGTCTTTGCCATCAAGATTTCCCGGTGCAATGGTTCCACCATAGGCGAAAATAGCTGGGATGTCCATATTGGCAATGGCAATCATAGAACCAGGCATATTCTTATCACAGCCACCGATAGCGACAAAGGCATCCACGTTGTGACCACCCATAGCCGCCTCGATAGAGTCCGCAATGATATCACGAGATGTCAAAGAGAAGCGCATACCGGGCGTTCCCATGGCAATCCCGTCCGCTACGGTAATTGTCCCAAACTGAACAGGCCAAGCACCTGCAGATTTGACACCTTCTTTAGCCAATTTCCCAAAATCGTGCAAGTGGATATTACATGGTGTATTTTCCGCCCAAGTCGAAATTACTCCCACAATCGGTGTTTCAAAGTCCTTATCTGTCATACCAGTCGCACGAAGCATGGCACGGTTTGGTGATTTTACCATACTGTCATAAATGCTACTGCGGTGGCGTTTATCTAATTCAGTCATTTGTTCCCTCCCATTTCAGTTTTTACTATTATAGCACATTTTAAAGGCAATGAACAGAAGAAAATTCTTGAATTTTCAGAAAATTTCGATTAATTTGGTCGATGACCTTCTAATTTTTTCATCTTTTTTTGTCAAGTAACTTTACTTTACAAAAAAAATGTGTTATCCTAGTATGGTTGATGAAAATCAGTAGATTGAATCGAATTTAAATACCTAAAGGAGAAATCAAAATGGCAGTACCTGCACGTCGCACTTCAAAAGCGAAGAAAAACAAACGTCGTACACACTACAAAGTAACAGCTCCATCTGTAAACTTTGACGAAACTACTGGAGATTACTCACGTTCTCACCGTGTATCACTTAAAGGATACTACAAAGGACGTAAAATCGCTAAAGCTGCATCAGCTGAATAATAGAAGGGAGATACCATGCGCGTAAATATTACACTTGAACACAAAGAATCTGGTGAACGCTTGTACCTTACTTCTAAAAACAAACGTAACACTCCAGACCGTCTTCAATTGAAGAAATACTCACCAAAACTTCGCAAACACGTTGTGTTTACAGAAGTTAAGTAAGGGTTCAATACGAATCAATACAGAAGAAAAACGCTGATTCAAGCGTTTTTTCTTTTTGTTAATTTCACTATATTGCAAGGGAAATCATTCGAATCACTACCTTTTTCACTACTTTTTTGAAATAAGAATATTGATTCGGACGATTAAAAGCAAGAGAAACTTCATTATGAGGTTTCTCTTTTTTATCTTTCGTTGCACTAAATTTTAGCATTTACTTGTTTTAAGTTCAATTCCCTTTCTTCAAACAATAATCTGATTTGGATTTGAGTAGGAGCGTTTCCATTATTTAAAACACAAACAAGCCTTGTTTCAATATTTGGTTTAAATTGTCTCCCATCAATTGAATCTTGTAACAGTGGATGTTGTAGGATACGATTGCGTATTTCTTCATGAGGAATTGAACCCCAGCAAATAACTGGCTCAGCTCTTTCGATAATCATTCTAGGAATATATTCAGGTGCAAATTGTTCTGGTGAAATACATAATCCTCCGTTTTCTTTGAAAGAATTTAATAATCGGTTAAAAATAGCACTTGGCTCCCCATTGCATTTGATTCCATAAAATCCAATTAAGTCACCAACTTTTTTAGCAATATCTGACTTATTATTGTCTATAAATCTAGATAATTCTTCATTTTCAGGAAGCCCTTGTCTCCTTTGATAAATACCCTGCCAATTATCTTGATTTCCTTCATAATTTGCACAATTACTTTTTCTTCCTATGTCGTATGGCAGTCCTTCTATAGGATTTTTTGTATGTGCCGCATAATATCTTCCAGCTCTATTTCGCGTATTATTATTCCCCCCCGATAAGTTGAATCGAAGAACCACAAGTTGGACACAATGCGTACTTACTGCCATTTTGATAATATAGTGATTCTTTATTTGTTCTCTCTTCAAACTCATCAATATGATAAGTTCCACCATTGATTAATTTAAAATATTTCATCGCTATTACCTCAATAAATAATCCGTCTAATCTTATTATACCATCGATTTTTCATACTGTGAGAACCTGAAATATAAAAACGAAGAATACCATCTCTTCTCAATTTCTATTGTGTCAGTATTATTGAATATAATATTTTTATAAAAAGATTTTCATATTATTTCTAATATATTTTAAATAAAGACTAAGTCTTTTTTTGCTTTTCTCTATTTATTTGTATCTATTGAAATGCTAGAACTAGAAATTTCATCTTGTCTAGTATTTTAGAGAATCCAAAACACAGTTCAATAATATGCACTATTTTTTCTTGAACAAGCGGATGTAGTCCTGTTTGCTATGAATAATATCTGATATAAAGACAGCTTTTCTGTCCTCTAAAATATGATAGAAGGCTAGGTAATCGCCTAAAATGATGCATCGAGTTTTGTGGGGTGGGTATATAATAACTCCTACTCTTTCATCAGCATCAAATCCTGCTTCTGGAAAAACTTCAAGCCGCTTCAAACCATAAAGAATATTCTTAACTGTGTTTGCTCCTGCCTGTTCTGAAAAGTAGTTAGCTGAGATATAATCTTTAATACCTCTTAGCTGTTCTTGTACCGTTTCGGAGATAATAAGGCTATATACGTTCTCGTTAAATTCCAAGGTTAGCCCTCACTTCATCAAGGCTGTAAGTTCTTCCATGTTCTAAATCGTCAAAGCTACGGGCAATTTCAGCACGCAACCCTGATAGAAGTTCTTCTCTTTCTTTATCTACTTGAGTTTCAAATGGCAAAGCTTTATTTTCTACAATGTGTTCTAAAAACAAGTTAAAACTAGCTGTCATATCAAGATTTTGCGCTGTGATAATAGCTTTAGCCTTCTCTAACAAGTCTTTGTTAGTCTTAAAGTTTACCTGTGTATTTTTTTCTAAAACATTCATAGTAGTACCTCCTTTTAGACTATTATATCACTTTAAACTATACAGGTCTAGTCGCGTATAGATACTTATAGCTGTATGCTTAAAAGCTATTGTAAAAACAAAAAAAGCACTAAGGGAAAGCGCCCCAAAGTGCTCAATATCAAGGCTCTAAAGCCTATCTGATTCAATAAAATATTACAACATTTTGTTGTAGAATAGATTTAGTATAAATTACACTTTGTTATGCTTTATAAATGTTGATTCTGTAATATTTTTAGAATTTACATATTAAATAAAATAGATTAAACTTTACTCCAAGGTGGACAAAAAGGAGTACAAATTTCATGGTGATGAGTTCAGTAGGCAAGTAAGAAGTACCATTTAGGTACTTTTTATTTTACTCTATTCATCTTGTAGATTAAGGTTGTATATTTACTTTAGTTAAAAATTATTAAAAAGAATTAACTAATGTATATATAACTGTGGTATAATTAGGATAGTGTTTAACAATATTTTAAACATAAATATAAAACAGGAGGCTTTTTATGAATAAAAAGAAAATTGAGAAATTTGCTAACTACTTTATAGGCTTTTTAGTGATATTTTCTCTTTTAGGTTTTTGGTTTGCTCATATAATAGAAAGCAATAGTAAGCAAGAATATGCTAAAGATACGGAACGTGTTACTAAGTTAGTTGAAACACTAGAAAATGACACAGAAAATATTAAACCAAATATAACGCTAGAGGAAGCTTTGAAGCTTGTTTCTAATGATAGTGAATTGTCATCTGTTAAAAAGGAAATTAAACACCTAAAAGATACATATCCAACCGATTATGAGGTAAAATTTGGTAACTTGTCTTACCGTGTAGATGAAGTGGAATTGAAACTTAATAAACAAATCGAAAAGATTAAAGAAGAAAAGGAGAGACAAGAACAAGAAGAACGGGAAAAACAGAAAAAAATGAAAGAGGAAGCAGAAAAAAAATCTAATGAATCTGAGAAAAAATCTAATGAAGAAAACAGAAAAGTAGATTTAGATGCTTTCTATAATGCAATTCAAGAGGGTGTAGATAAAGTAAATACACAATTAGGAGCAAATATGCTTGAAATGGAAAAAACATCTGTAACACCTGGCATCAGAATCATTCTCACAGAAAATAATGCTTCGTATTCAAATAAAGAACTTAGAGCAATTATCAGTGCGCTAAACAAATCTTTATATAAAATTGCTAAATCCCACGGAGTAAATAGCCCTAGATTCTATTACACACTCAGTGATGAAGAAGTCGCTGTGAATCGTTATATAATGGCTCCTGATGAAGTTAAGTTTTCTGGAATATTAAAGTAGTAAATTAATAAGAATAGTAGTAATTTTTACTTTTGTAATTACAACAATTATTAGGATTCTTCTAACAGGTTCCCCTATATAAGAGATAACACATTTTTAAGGTAATAGATAAGCACTGGATACTTAGATTCAGCGCTTTCTTTTTATTTTTTAATCGACCTCTTCAATAAAGAAAAATAATTCTCATTCCTTATCTGAATAATGTAACCTTTAATCCTCACAATATGTAAAAAGTACGGATAGATTCTAATTACCTGACCTACAGATTACTATTAAAAATTACTTCACAAGAGACTATAACAATCTGAAGAATGAAGGAAATACCAATAAATACTAAAGTAACTGTCTACTGTTGGATATATTTCGGATAAATTACACTTTAGTTGCTTTTTATTTTACACTAACTATCTTGGCTTAATTCAAGTATTTCCATCACCTTATGAACAATCATCTTATGCTGTGGATGTTTCTGAATCTTCAATAACAGTTCCATCATTTCTGTATCTTGTGGCACAGAATAAGGTAAGAAAAAATCACTCAATGGAACTTCCAAAGCATCAACAATCTTCACAAAAGTTTCCAAAGAGATATTTCTGTGATTATTTTCTATCTGACTGATATAAGGAACGCTTAGATTTGTTCTTTCTGCTAGTTCTTGCTGTGTAATCTTCTTTGAAGCTCGTAAGTCTCGTATCTGATTACTTATAGTTTCTAATATATCATCCATTCCTTCACCCTCTATGTTAAATCTACTATCTATCTTATAGATTAAACAATCAGGTTTACATTCTCTATGGTTTAATATTTTTTAAAAATATATTCTATTGTTAAAATTTGTGTGATATAATTATAACTATTAGGAAATATTTCTTTTATTTTATTAAATAAAGTTAAATATTAGGAGGTTATATATGCTTAAAAAGCTTAAGGAATTGAGCAAAGAACAAAAGATTATAGGTAGTATTGTACTATTGCTTATCCTCATTTTTTTCTTTACACTATTAACTAGCAGTAGTACTAAACACTCACAAGTTCAAACTAAGGCTAGTGATTCTGTCAAACAGTCTTCACAAGTTAAACAGTCTAGTTCTTCTTCCTCTACTTCATCATCCAGTAGTGAAACTAGCTCTAAAATAGAGAAATGGTCTCCAACTGGACATATAGCTGTAGACGCTTATCTAAATACACCACAAATTAAAATCATACTACGAGCCAAAGCAGTGAGAGAGATAGCACACAAACTCTCTAACACAGATAAACTCTACGAAGTTGAAGCCGAGGTAATTGGGATTGAAGAAAAAGATGAATACCGTGAGTACAGCATAACAGGCAAGAAGCTTCTTATTCGTACACCTGAATCACTAGCTGTGAAAATGAATGAACTTATGGTCTATACAGGAAACACAGTATCTATAGAAAAATACGATTCAATCGATAAAGGCTCGTTAGTAATCAGTGAAGTGAGAAAAACAGAGAAAGCACAAGAAGAAGAAAAAGCAAGTATCGAAGCCTCTAAATCAAAAGAGGAAGAAAGCAAAGCATCTTCACGAGAAAAAGAGCAAGAACAAGCTTCATCTCACACTATAACTACTCCTACACAATCGTCTACGCCTGCTCCACAATCTCATTTAAGACCGTTCAAAAACTGTACGGAAGCACGAAAAGCAGGACGTGTAAATATACCTGCTAGTGACCCACAATACGGTCCATGGTTAGATAGAGATAAAGACGGATACGGATGTGATGAATAGTAAGAAAGTTCTTATTCTACTGTCACTACTACTTATTATAATCGTCACATTCACAGCATACTTAACCACTCTGCCACAAACAGACTACCAGATAGCTATAAACAGACTCCAAAAGATAAGTTTAGAGGCTGTGGAACAGAAAATACAACATAAAGAAAGCTTTTACCTATACACAGGGAGAGAGAGTTGTCCATACTGCCAAGAATTTGCTCCAAAGCTAGCAAAAGCAGTAGATAAAACTGAGACAACTGTGTATTACTTAGATAGTGAGCATATAGATAAGACAAGTTGGAATAACTTTAAAACAACTGTAGGATTCAAAACAATCCCCAATCTCACTTACTTCACAAATGGTACAGTATATGACATATTACCGAAAGCAAGTCAAGCTAATGTTGAAGTGATTACACAGTTTATTGAAGAGAAATAAAAAAACAAGTACAAACAGCTAATAACTTGAATGTTATAAGATAAAATTCAGGGAGACCAACAATGATTAAAGGAAAAATTATTAAAATAACTGAAGCTACAGTTTATATAGGTTATGAAGATGGAAGTTTAAAGGAAATTCCTATTGAATCTTGTGACTTTGAACCTAGTATAGGGGATTATGTCGAGGTTTATGGTGATATTGTTATAAAGATTGATAGTAAAAATAAAATTAGCAAAGTGAAAAAAAGTATTTCTGAAAGACTATCATTAGTCGCACATATAAATCTAGTTTTAGTAATAATTATAGCTATTATCACTGTAATTTGTTCAATATATCTAGGTTATCAGGAAACCATAGCCCTAGTTGTACTTGAGTCGACTATAATGTGCTTATTAAATCTTGCATTTCTAATAATTTCATCTATTAAAAAAAGTAAAGTAAATAAGGACATTTCTTTCAAATGTTTTATTATCGCTCTTGTATGTGTGATTTTGTCATTTATGGCATTTGGTTTTGTAGAAAAGTTTACAGAAAAGACACCAACGACAGTTTCAAGAAATACTACATCACAAAATAGTTCTAACTCCTCATCCTCTTTAAAGGCAAGTAGCTCTACTACACCTTCATTATCTAGAGAGAGTAGCTCTAGTTCATCATCCTCAGTACCATCAAAACCTAAGATTACTGTAGATAATGATAAAGCAAATTATGGTGAAGTAGACTATAACAAGTGGAATCATGATGAAATAGCCGTAGATACTAAAGTAAGGGTATATGGTAAAGTTTTACAAGCTATGGAAGATGGGAAAGCCTATACACTGCGTGTAGCCATAAATGATGACTATGATAAAATTATTTTGGTTTCTATTCCTTCTGAATACAACAATAGAGTTATAGCCGAAGATGACCATATAACATTGTACGGACTAGTAAAAGGAAGACAAAGTTATGAGACGGTCTTTAAATCCACAAAAACACTACCTCTCATGGTTGCCTATATGTACGAGAACTAATACTACATGAAAAATAAAAAACATAACCAAATTATTCACGTTTCAGAAACACATATTATCATTCGACTCCACACAAACGAGACTCTAAATGTTCCTATCAATGAGTTAACTTTTCATCCTAAAGTAAATGATATTGTTGAAGTTTACCAAAATCAGAATCACGTAGTAGTTTGTCCTCTACCACAGAACAACAAGCTTTGGATTCTTATATCCTCAATTACACTTCTACTTCTTACCATTATAGGAGCTACTTTTTTATTCTTTAGACATCCAGATAGGAATATAGAAACAGTAGATAGTCACTCTTCACAACAAATCTCATCTACTACTTCTAGTTCCTCTGCATCATCCACCTCTTCTTCCAGCACATCTACTACAAGCTCTAGCTCAACTGAAGATAGTATAATAGATACGACAGCCGAAGAGCTTAGAGACATGGAGAATGATGGCAGATTAAAGACTGGTCAACTATATCGCTTCACAGCAGAACTAATTCGACAGTCTTTTTGGGGAGAATATAACGGAAATCTTCAACAACTGAGCTCATATTACAGTGTGTGGGTAAGAGCTAGCAATGCTCCCATTACTGGAATTGAAATACCAATTAAAAAATCACTCATTAAGGGTTGGAAAGAAGGAATGACTGCTACATTTACAGTTAAAATCGCAGAAGATTCTGAACATTTTCAATATAGATTTGCTACTGATGCCACACTTATCACGACTCCCACAGAAGAAAAACACACAGAAAATACAACACAAGAAATTGATACACAGGCTATTCTACATGGAGACTATTCTAGTGTAGCTGGTACTTGGAGGAATGAGCTAGGACATGAAATAGTGTTTAATAAGAATGGTTTAGTAAAAGGAGGACAGATATATAAATCAGGTATAGGAAGCGATGGACAGATAGGTTTTAGTGTTAGCACAGGACCTACAGGATATGGTATGAGTGTTTATCCAATTGGCATTACTATAAAATGGATTGATTCTGATTTAAGCAAAAATAGAATCATAGCTGGACAAACTGCTCCGAATAGCTCCGAACAGGTATTTTACAAAATAGATTAAACCAAAATTGCCTCTACCTATTAATTCTTCTCTAATAGCTGAAAACCCCTGCAATGAGTAATTGCAGGGGTTTTGTATATCCTTTATATCACATGAACCTCCTTCAGACAATTCCACACTACTAACACATGTTTGATATAGAGAGTTAATCGTTGAATAGCAAAATTCACATACATCCATTACTATTCTATTTTTTAATCGACCCTTAGAAATCCTATTATCACGCGCATTACTAACCACAAACACAGAGAGAGAAATTGATACTATTGTACAGTAAAAACTGATAGCTGAATCAAGTCAACATTACAAAAACATGAAATTCTATAATGTAAAACCTCTTTAAATAGCTAGTTTTATTCTCTAATTTATCTCATAAGCATACGCCTTTATGCCGTGAAAGCAAATTGACAGTAAGTAGGCACAAAGTACGCTAAGAACGCCTCAGACGAAAGGCTTTAGTTTTTCGGATGAACAGTTCATTTGTACGAGAGTGCCTTGTTTCTTGCTGTCAATTAGACCATGGAATAAATTAGGCGTATTTGGTACTAAACAAAGTGTTTCACTCCTTTGCCTTCGCTCATGGCGGGCTAGTCGTTCACACTTTGTATATCTCTAGAATGATACACTTGATACACTAATTTCTAACTTCTTAGAATAAATAAAACAAATAAAATTGAAAATAGAAATGAAATTTACTGTTTCAAGTGTATCAAGAGCATGACTTCATTACATACCCTTTATGTCTCTTTGTAGTATCTAAACTGAAGGTCTTAGAATGAACAAAAAGAACCAAATCACTCTCATCAAAATCTTTACAACTAGATAATGTTGACTTAAAGACCCAGTTTGATGGAAGTGCATCTTTTAATTCTTTGTGAAAGGCTTCCTTAGTTCCTCGTTCTAAACCATTTCCTTCACAGAATTGTTTATATGCCCATAGCATAAATGAATTCGGCAAGAAAGTAGATTTTACACGACTAAACAGATAAGATGAAAACTGTTCAACACTTGTCATAGACTTCCCATGAATTTCCTTGATAGCAGGGTGGTGACTGATATCCTTGAATCCATCACTGATATCATATTCTAATGCATTTTGCAATACATATTCTAATACATCCTGACGTTTTAGATAAACCTGCTTTATTTCTCTCTTGTAACCATCTTTGTTAAATTCAGAAACGAAGGGAAGTATGAAAGTTCTTCTTGCTATAGCTTCTTTGTCTCCTTGAATCTTAATCAATCGATTAGATGATTGAACAATCACAGGAGTAAGTCGAGCAGAATAGGCCTGTTTGCCTTTCTTTTCGATTGTGACAATATCATGAGTAACTAGAGAAAACATAGTAGAAGGGTCTGTTATCACCTTATCAATAGGATTATCATCTCCAATAACTAAGTGTTTACCTATTAACTGTGAAGTGGCAAAACGGTTTCTACCATCTAATTCAGTTAGTTTCATGGAGGCTGTGTTACTCCTACCTACTAAGTTAATTAGCAACTCCTGGAAACTACCCTTACCTGTTCCTCCTTTTCCAATCAGCCAAATAATTCTCTCGTCAGCATAACCACGTATCACTGCCAAAATTGTTTGCCATGCTAAGTGAATTAGTTCAGCATCATTATTAAACAGTTCAGCTAACCAAGAATCAATAGACCAACCACCTAATACTGGAGAATTTGCTTCTGAATTATAATTTACTTGTACCTTATGTGTAAACACAATTGAAGGACTGTATTTCATTCCATACCGATAATAAGTATCATAAATACAATTCCCTAAAGCTATGTAACGTAAACCTTGATATATACTTACATTTTTACAGCTACAACTTAGTGCACAAATAATCTCGTTTATATCAGCACTCCTAAAAGAAGGTTCTAATCTTCTTACTAATTTAGGAACTATATCCCAAGCAGGTTGATAAATCCCCTCTTTTGGATTATACACAAATAAGCTACCTTCCCCAGCATCCTCTATTTCAGCTATACTAACCACAATGAGATGAGCCATTAAGAATTCTGCCATAATATGAAAAGGAGGTTTTCTCTTTTTCTGCTTCTCTTTATCTGAAACATCTGTATGTGGGTTAGAATCAATTACCTCATCTTTATATATTCGCCATGTATCCTTATATTTATCTATTGGAGTAGAGTTATCAAAAGATTGAATAGCACTCTCAGGGTAATTTTCAAATTCATAGTCAGATTCTAATACAGAATCTTTTGCTTTAATCTTAATTAATGACATAGTCATGTTCCTTTCGTTTATAAACATCACACTGTATAGTGTATTTGAGCAATTGAATCAAAGATTCAACATGGTTACAAGTACCTATGTGTTTCAAGTAATCATAGGAATTTTTATCTATATTTATTATTTTTTCATACAATACAGTTACTCCCTTCTAGTAATTGAAAGGAACTTCATAACATCTGATTTCTTATAGAAAACTTTGCGAGTTCCTTCTATCGGTGGACAGTATCGGGTTAACCCCAAACGCTCCCATTCATGCAGAGTTACTAAACTAATACCTAGTTCTTTGATTAACTCTTTCTGTTGTATCAAGCCAAACGAGTCACTGTGAGATGGAAGCATTGTATGTGATAGATAATCATTTATTAAATGCTCAATCCTCTCCAATAATGCTAGTTCTGCTTCTTGAGATAATATCCCTTGTGGTGTACTAAACATAGACACCCCCTTTCTTTTCCATTTTGTGCACAACTATCCTCTCATAACTATTACAGCTCGCCTGTTAACTAAGTTAATTAACTTGAGTTATGTTTTGAATTTTATCAGTTTTCTATTTACATGTCAAGGGTTTTGTGCTAAAATGTTACTAAAGTTATTGAACGGAGGTTAATAATGATAGGAGAATATCTTAAAAAATGCCGCACAGAAGGCGGTGTAACTACTAAGAGCCTTGCTGAAGACCTAAAAGTATCACAGTCTTATATCTCACAAATTGAAAATGGGAAAAAGATTCCCAGTTTAACTAAAATCCTTGATATTACTGAAAGCATTGCTTCACTCTCTATAAAAGAAAAATGCGAACAAGATGGATTAGAGTTCGATGAATACTGCATTGAATATAAAACATTGGCTAGCACTTATATTGGTGATATAATCAACAATATCAACATGAATTCAGTTCATAACGATAAAGAGAAGCAACTTTTAAAAGATTTAATTGAATTAAGAAATGATGAATCCATATTCTCAAAGTTAAAAACATACAAAGATATTAGCCAAGATATTATCACTGGAGAAAAGATTAAAATCAACCTTGATTATATCTTTAGGAAGAATGTAAAAATAACTATTGATGGTCAAGCACTCACAGCTGAAGACTTAACTGCTCTACAAATACTGATTGAAGGTATTCGTTCTAGACACAAATCATAATATCTATTTTTCATAACCTTTTACAGCTTGCCTACTGATGTTAGAAAGGTTAAGAAATGAAAATAGCAGAAATAAAGAAACAAAATGGTAGCATTGTATATCGTTCTAGAGTATATCTTGGTACCGATTTATCAACTGGAAAAAGGGTACAAGCTAATCTGACAGCTAGAACAAAAACTGAATTGAAGAAAAAAGCTCAATCAGCTAAGGCTGAATTCCAAAATAATGGCTTCACTAAAAAGGAAACAATCCCACTAACAAGCTATGAAGAAGTAGCTCAACTATGGTGGGAAAGCTATCAACACACAGTGAAACCAAATACGCAAGATTCAGTAAAGCGACTACTATCTAACCATGTGATTCCTTTATTTGGTTCTTATAAGTTAGATAAGTTAACTGCTCCCATTATTCAGCGCATTGTTAATCAACTAGCTCTACGTGCTAACAAACGAGAAGAAGGCGCATTTCTACACTATGATAAAATTCACGCGCTAAATAAACGTATACTACAATATGCTGTGACGATGCAGATTATTGATATAAATCCAGCTCGTGAAGTTATTCTTCCTCGTAAAATAAAAAAGGGTAGAAACAAAGTAAAACACTTTAATAACTTAGAGTTAAAGCAATTTCTCAGCTATTTAGAAGAGACTAACTTAGCAATATATAGAAATATCTATGAAATTACTTTGTATAAGTTTCTTCTTGCTACTGGTTGCCGTATTAACGAAGCCTTAGCTCTACACTGGTCAGATATTGACCTACATAATGCAACTGTGAATATTACAAAGACACTAAATCATTTAGGTGAGATTAACAGTCCAAAGTCTGAAGCAAGTTATCGCACAATTGATATTGACCCACAAACTATAGAGGTCTTAAAAGTGTATCAAAAAAGACAAAGGCAAGAAGCTTGGAAACTTGGTCGAACTGAAACTGTTGTCTTCTCAGATTTTATTCATAAATACCCAAACAATAAAACACTATCAACTCGTTTAAACACACGTTTCAAACATGCTGGTGTACCTAATATTGGATTCCACGGTTTTAGACACACACACGCTAGTCTTTTACTAAACTCTGGAATACCATATAAAGAATTACAACACCGTCTAGGTCATTCTACACTAGCTATGACTATGGACACTTACAGTCATCTCTCCAAAGAAAAAGCAAAAACAGCCGTCTCATTTTATGAGAAAGCTGTTAGTTCGTTATAAGTGATGACAAAAATGATGATAAACCCAGAAATCAGCGTTTTAAGACAAAGCAAAAAGCCCACTGTTGTAGGCTTTCTGTAAGATATTTCTTAAAATTAAAGCATTTTGTTGTAGAATTCAACGACAAGTGCTTCGTTGATTTCTGGGTTGATTTCGTCGCGTTCTGGCAAGCGAGTCAATGAACCTTCCAATTTTTCAGCGTCGAATGATACGAATGCTGGACGTCCAAGAGTAGCTTCTACTGCTTCAAGGATTGCTGGAACTTTCAATGATTTTTCACGAACTGAGATCACTTGACCTGGAGTTACGCGGTATGATGGGATATCAACGCGTTTTCCGTCAACAAGGATGTGACCGTGGTTTACGAATTGACGAGCTTGACGACGAGTAGTCGCAAGACCAAGGCGGTAAACAACGTTATCCAAACGACGTTCCAAAAGAAGCATGAAGTTGAAACCAAGGATTCCTTCTTTAATCTTAGTAGCTTGTACGAACAAGTTACGGAATTGTTTTTCACCTACACCGTAAGTGAAACGAAGTTTTTGTTTTTCAGCCAATTGCAAACCGTATTCTGACAATTTAGAACGGTTGTTTGGTCCGTGTTGTCCTGGTACGTAGTTACGACGTGCCAATTCTTTACCTGTACCTGTAAGTGAAAGGCCAAGGCGACGAGCTTGTTTCCAAGATGGTCCTGTATAACGTGACATCTGAATGTCCTCCTGATATAAATAATATTTCGGTGGAAATAGTCACTTAGAAAGCCCTGATTCGTGCAGATGCCCTTCGCCTAAACAGCCAAGGTTACTTATCATAAGACACCTGTTGACGAGCTTCATGCTTTCCTGCTGATATTTCACACAAAGTCTATTCTACCATGAATAGCTAGATTTGTAAAGGGGTTTTAAGCTTTATTTTCACTGCTAGAGAGATTGAGAACAAGGGTAAAGGTGCTTCCGAGACCGTACTGGCTGCTGACTGTGATTTCTCCACCTAATTGATGGGCCAATTCACGCGCAATCGCAAGTCCTAAGCCATGACCACCTGTTTTCATATTACGCGAAGTTTCAACACGATAAAGGCGTTTAAAAATACTCTCCAAATCCTCTGAAGCAATGCCCTGTCCCTCATCGGTCACACTGATTGAAAGCTGGTTATTTTCCAGCTTAGCCACCACTTCCAGTTTGGTTCCTGGTGCTGAGTATTTAAAAGCGTTATTGATCAGATTCACCAAGATACGAGAAAGCTTGGCATAATCTCCCTCAATCCGGGCAGACTCTGGGATTACCTGCAAATGGACATCACGCTCCTCCTGCTCAATCAAGAACTGAAATTCACTCATGCACTCAATTAAGAGCTGGTCAAGAAAGATGCTGTCCTTGCTGGTCGTTTCCACTTGATTTCTAGCTGTATTTAGAGTCAAAAAATTCAACTCCTCAACCAGTTTATTGAGTCTTTCCGCCTGACGCCCAATGGTTGCTAGATAATGATCCTGTTCTCCTTCCTTAATAACCCCATCCAAAATCCCTTCTACCGTCGCTTGAATCGAAGTAATGGGGGTCTTGATATCATGCGATAGCTGGGCAATCATCAAGCCCTTTTCTCGTTCGCTTTCTTCCAAGGAATCAAAGGTGGCCTGCAAATCATGGGACATTTCATTGAAAGCTTGCCCTAATTGCTGAAATTCTATAGGGCCTTGAACCTCCAGATTTGAAGGAAAATCCTTGTCCGCTACTCGCTTAGCATGTTCCTTAAGTTTGCCCAACGACGTAAATACCGGCGACAAGAGAAAAAGACTAATCCCAGCACCGACAAGGCTGGCAACAATAGTCATCCCAAGCAAAAAGTAAATCTCGCTTTTCGCAATCAGCATTTTTTGAACAGCCCAAAAAACCACGATAATCGTTAGGAGTGTTGAAATAATATACCCCACTAAAATATAACTTTTTAATTTCATTAACTACCTCGTGCTTTCTCAATTTTGTAGCCCAAGCCCCAGACTGTTTTGATGTTCGGTGTTTCTGTACTAGCATGTTTAGCCAACTCCTGTCGCAGAGCATGAATATGAACATTCAAAGTATTGGTATCATCCACATAGTCTTCCTGCCAGACCTTTTCATAGAGGTCTGTCTTAGAGAAAACTCGCTCTGGATTGCTAGCTAAAAGCCATAGAAGTTCGAAGGATTTGACGGTCAAATCAAGCGCCACATCTCCGACTTGGACCTCGTGACTACTGTGGTTCATCCGTAAATCCCCAAGACTGACGACTTCTGTCTCACCTCCACGATGAAGACGACGCAAGATATTGTGGACACGCAAAACTAGCTCACGTGGACTAAAGGGCTTGGCAATAAAATCATCTGCCCCTAGGCTTAGGCCGTAAATCTTGTCCTGCTCACTGGTCTTTGCCGTGATAAAGAGAAAAGGCTGATCCGGAGATTGATACTGAACTTCGCTAATCAAATCATAACCATCCATCCGAGGCATCATGATATCTGTAATAATCAAATCAATTGGTTTTCGCTTGAAGATTTCTAAGGCCTCTACTCCATCATGGGCCACCAAAACCTGATATCCTGCCTGAACCAGATAACGTTGATGAATATCTGTGATTTCTACCTCGTCGTCAACGAGTAAAATTGTCTTTCCCATCTGTATCTCCTTTGAAAAAAACAGTGCTATACTGCTTTAAGTATAACACTATTTTAATCTCTTTACGAACATTCTAAACGATATCTGGATTTTTCAAATCCTAGATAGAAAGTCTGTCACTAGACTAGTCATTTTCCTCTTTTTTAGCTTTCAAACCGAGTCCACCTAGCAGTCCAGCCAAGGCTAATCCAAAGAATCCAATAGTAGCCATTGATGTTTGAGCTTCACCAGTATATGGAAGCATGTCTTTTTGGTCTTTCATTTGATCAGACATCATTGGAGTTGACACCTTGTTAGTAGATGCCATCTTGCCTTCATCAGACATTTTGCTTGATGCTGCTGGAGCTTGATCTTGTTTCATGCTTGGTGTTGTCATAGGTTGGCTAGCATTCATAGTTTTGTCCTGCTCTTTGTTAGGCATCATCTTATCCTGACTAGCAGCTGGCGTTTTAGATTTCATTTCATCTTGATTGGCACTAGGCATTTGAGCGTTCATCTTAGACGCATCTTGATGACTATTCATCATTGGAGCCGGCATAGCTGAACCATTAGAAGATGGGGCGACACCTGATTGCATCGGAGTATGAGACTGATGTCCATTTAAGTTCACTGTCAAATCTTTTGTCGCTACAAGATTGCTCAAATCGGCCTTGCCGTCTTTGGCACCGTACACCTTGATAGTAGCTTTATAACTTTGAGTGCCATTTTGTTTCAAGAGGTCAAGTAGTTCTTTATCAGATTTACCTTGAGTACCTGCCAAGTCCACTTCATAGAAGTAAAGGCCTTTGCCCAATTTTTCTACTGGTGGAAGAGCTGGGTTTTTAGCTGAACCGTTGTCTGACCATGGAGCCTTGTCTGAAGCCTTCAAGATAAGGCGAGTTAACATACCATCACCAGCGAAGAATTCGTATGGAATGACTTGGTTGACACCAGCTGTAAATGGTCCAGGGAAGTTAGCTTTATCCAAGTAAGTAGCTGGAACATCTACTGTGTCTTTAGTATTGTCAGCCACACCTTTTTGCACTTCAGCTGGGGTAGTCAAGCCGTTTAAGTTGACATCCAAATCCTTAGTCGCTACGAGATTGCTCAAGTCTGCCTTACCATCTTTGGCACCGTACACTTTGATAGTTGCTTTATAGCTGTGAGTGCCGTTTTGTTTCAAGAGATCAAGCAATTCTTTATCTGATTTACCTTGAGTGCCTGCCAAGTCTACTTCATAGAAGTAGAGGCCTTTGCCCAATTTCTCTACTGGTGGAAGGGCTGGATTTTTAGCTGAGCCATTGTCTGACCATGGAGCTTTGTCTGATGCTTTCAAGATAAGGCGAGTTAACATACCGTCACCAGCGAAGAATTCGTATGGAATGACTTGGTTGACACCAGCTGTAAATGGACCAGGGAAGTTAGCTTTGTCCAAGTAAGCAGCTGGAACATCTACTGTGTCTTTAGTATTGTCAGCCACACCTTTTTGCACTTCAGCTGGAGTAGTTAGGCCATTCAAGTTGACATCCAAATCTTTTGTCGCTACGAGATTGCTCAAATCAGCCTTGCCGTCTTTGGCACCGTACACTTTGATGGTAGCTTTATAGCTTTGAGTGCCGTTTTGTTTCAAGAGGTCAAGTAGTTCTTTATCTGATTTACCTTGAGTACCTGCCAAGTCTACTTCATAGAAGTAAAGGCCTTTGCCCAATTTCTCTACTGGTGGAAGGGCTGGATTTTTAGCTGAGCCATTGTCTGACCATGGAGCCTTGTCTGAAGCCTTCAAGATCAGACGAGTCAACATACCGTCACCAGCGAAGAATTCGTATGGAATAACTTGGTTAACACCAGCTGTGAACGGTCCAGGGAAGTTAGCTTTATCCAAGTAAGTAGCTGGGACATCTACTGTGTCTTTAGTATTGTCAGCCACACCTTTTTGCACTTCAGCTGGAGTAGTTGCTGGTTGCGCTTCACTTGCTTCACGGTCTTGTCCAGCAACTGTAGCGGCAGGACTTTCCACAGGTTTAACCGCATCTTCTGTTTCTTTCTTAGATTCTGGTTTTGCTTGCGCTTCTTCTTTTGGTGCTACTACTGGGTCTTTAGCACCTGCATCTGCTTTTTCTGGAGAGCTTGTAGCATCCAAGCTTGCTTTAGGTGCTGATTCTGCCTGTTCTGAAGGAAGAGCTACATCGACTGCTTTTTTGAGAACCTCTGCTGGTAAGTCGTTCTTTTCACTCACCGAAGGTGCATCTGGCACAACTTGAGCAGGGGTTGGATTGACCACATCGGCACGTACAGAACTTGGTTGACCAACTAGTACAAAGAAGCCACTGGCCACAACAACTGAAGCAACACCGACACTAAGACGGCGAATAGACCAACGAGTGTATCTTTGATTTGGATTGAATTTCATAGGATTCTCCTTAGAGTTTTTCTTTATTTGATGACTCTAGTATAATCTCCTAAAATTAAAAAGGATTAAGAAAAAGTTAAAATTTTTCTTAAATCCATCTTATGAAATACTTATATTAATTAAATCCATAAACGGACTTGGTGATTTGATACACAACATTGGAAAGTTTGCGAGCTGGCAAAACTGAATGTTTGGTCAAACGGCTGAGCATGGTCTTACGGATAGCCTGAAAGACCTCTGGATTTTCCTGCTGAATATAGGTCCACAGCTCCCGTTTTTTTGCCAGATGCTCCGCTGTTCCTGCTCGGTTGAGCAGGGCACTAGAAATCACCGTCGTAATCTCAATATGATTCAACAGATATTCTCGCATTTTTGGATGACTCACTTGGGACAAATCAAGCTGGTCTACCAAGAGTCGATTGACCTTGAGTTGCTGGTCAATGCGCTTAATCATGACTTGCTCATTGACAGACTGGTCCTCACGCCCAATCAAATAACGATAGAAATCGACAGGCAAATAGTACATGGTCTTGACCTGCTGAAGGGGGGTAAAGACAAAGAGATTATCGACATAAAAGGTATGCTCAGGCAGTTGGAACTGGCTCGCTCGCAACAAATCTGTCCGATAAATCAGCGAGTGCATCATGATATACTGGCCTTTTGAGAAATTTCCAATCTGGTCCCAGCCAAAAATATGCTGGACGGGCAAGACTGATTCGTAACTCATACTCTTCTTACGAGACTGACCTTCCTTTTCATAGACAAAATTAGTCACAAAGGCGTCAACCTCTTGATCATCACTCTCAAGTTCCTGCAAGGTTTCAAGAATTTTTAAATAGGCACGAGGATCCACCCAGTCATCACTATCAACTACTTTAAAATATCGTCCAGAAGCCTCTGCCAAGCCACGATTGACCGCACCGCCATGGCCTTTATTTTCCTGATAGATGGCTCTAACGATGTTAGGATATTTGCTGGCTAAACGCTCAGCCATTTCCTGAGTCTGGTCCTGAGACCCATCATTGATAATCAAAATCTCAACTTGCTCACCACCAATCACTAGCGACTCCACACAGTAATGAAGATAGGCTGCGGCATTATAGCTAGGGATGGCGATAGACAATAACTTCATAATCTACTCCTTTAAGGGAATGATTTCTTCTTATACTCAATGAAAATCAAAGAGCAAACTAGGAAACTAGCCGCAGGTTGCTCAAAGCAGTGCTTTGAGGTTGCAGATAGAACTGACGAAGCCAGCTCAAAACACGGTTTTGAGGTTGTGAATAAGACTGACGAAGTCAGTTACCTATACCTATGATACCTACTGCAAGGCGACGTTGACATGGTTTGAAGAGATTTTCGAAGAGCATTACTCTCTCTTGTCACTTCTTTCTATTCTACCATAAAGTCCGGTTTTGGAAGGACTTTTACTAGAATACAAGGAGTTCTAGTCTCAATTGGAAAATAGGTTCCTCTCTATTTGCTATTTAGGACAGCAAAAAAGAGGGGTGCCCCTCCTTACGAATTTAATTCTGCCAAGTCATCTAGATACTGATTATTAATGACCGCCAAGATATAAACATCTGCCTTCAAGAGATCATTGGGGCCAAATTGAACATCCAGCGGTGAATTTTCGTGTTCACGAAATCCTAGGACATTGAGATTGTATTTGCCACGTAGATCTAGCTGGCTCAGACTTTGACCTGCCCAAACACTCGGAACTTTCATCTCCACGATAGACACATTTACATCCAGCTGAAAGACATCAACATTATTATGAAAGAGAATGGTCTGCGCTAGGGACTGCCCCATTTCATACTCTGGCGAGATCACCGAGTCGGCACCAATTTTTTCCAGCACCTTCTTGGCTGTCTGGCTTTTGACCTTGGCAATAACCCTTGGCACCCCCAAACTTTTACAATGCATGACTGCAAGCACACTTGACTCCAGGTTTTCTCCTGTCGCCACTACAACCGTATCACAGGTATCAATTCCTGCTGTTCTGAGGAGTTCCTCATCTGTAATATCGCCGACAACTCCACACGCCAAAACAGGTTCAAATTGATTGATGTGCTCTGCGTGGTCGTCAATGGCAATGATATTCATATCTTGCTTGGCTAGGGCCGTCAAGACACTACTCCCGAAAATCCCCAAACCTAAAATTCCAATCGTACGATCTGCCATCGTTCTTCCTTTCTTATCCAATACTAATATCTGCTTTCATATACTGAATCAAATCTTTCTTATCAGGCTGGTAATCCGCTAGACTAACCAACAAGGTCAAGGGACCGATACGGCCAATAAACATGAGCACCATAACAATGCTGAGAGCTAGCTTGCCCAATTCTGGCGTCAGATTTGCCGTTACCCCAACTGTCGCAAGAGAAGAAATGGTCTCAAACATGAGGTAGATAAATTGCGGTGTTCCTTCTGCCGTAATTCCCAACAACATCAAGCCCAACAAGAAGGTCATCAAAAAGATAATAAAGACACTAAAGGATTTTTGGACTATGCGAGCCTCGATGGTTCTCTGCGCAACATTGGTATGAGGCAAGCCCAACAACTCACTACGAGCAAAGACCAACAAAACAAAGAAAGTCGTAATCTTGAGCCCCCCAGCCGTTCCTCCAGGCGCCCCTCCCAGAAACATCTGTAGGATATAGATAAACAAGGTCACAGGCCTAGCTTGAGTGTAGTCAATAGAAGCAAAACCAGCTGTTCTCATGCTGACGGTTTGGAAAAAGCTGACCAACACTTTCTCTGGAACACTGAGATTGCCAATGGTTCCTGGATTGTGCCACTCCGTAAAGAGTGTGGATACCGTTCCAAACAGCAAGATCCCTGCAGTCAGGAAGAGAACCAACTTTGTGTGGAACCGCAGACGGCGTTTTTTCTTCTTGTCAAACTGGGTTGCCAAGTCAAACCAAACCATAAAGCCGAGACCACCCGTGATGATTAAGCCAGCAATGACCAGATTGATCAAGGGATCCGTCTGAAAAGCTACTAAACTACTACTGCCAAAATTATCAAAACCAGCATTACAAAAGGCTGAAATGGCTAAAAAGATAGAGGTGAAAACACCCCGTCCCCAGCCAAACTCAGGAATAAAACGGAAACTTAGCAGGAAGGCACCCAAGCCCTCCACCAGAAAAGTCGTCAAAAAGATAGACTGCATAAAGGCCTTCAGCGACCGAGTCTCCCCATAACTAAAACTCTCCTGAATGGTTTCACGACTGCGAAGACTGAGTTTTTGCTTCCCCTGAATATAAAAGACCCCGATAAAGGTCATAAGCCCCAGACCACCAATCTGTATCAAAAGCATACAAATCAACTGCCCCCAAACATTATAGGTAGTAGCTACCGGTTGCGTAAAAAGGCCGGTCACACAGACCATAGAAACCGTCGTAAAGAGATGGTCAAAATAAGTAGCCTGCGAACCACTCGCCTGGACAAGAGGCAAACTCAAAAGGAGAGAGCCTATAAAAATAACTCCAGCGAAACTTAACAAAATGCGACGAGCAGGCGAAAGTCCGCCAAAGACCCTTTCAAGTTTTTTCACAAATAATTTGAATAACATACATCCATTGTACCATAAAAAGAAGGAGAAGCGCTAGAACTGAGAGACTATCTCCAGGCAGAGTTCCAAGGCCTTCTCGAATGCCTCTGAACCCCAGTCACGACTATCGTACTGGTTCAAGTCCGCTAAGGAATCAGCTGTGAACAACAATTCTCCCCAGAGGACCCCACGCAGCTGGGCTACTGCCGCAAGCGCAGAGCACTCCATCTCCACAACAGCACAGCCTTCCTCCTTACGATAAGCAACCTTTTCAGCCGTTTCTCGGTAAAAACCGTCTGTGGTCCAAGTCATAACTTCCTCATAAGGAATCCCTCTGGCTTCCAAAACTTGCTCAATAGCAGCAATAGCCTCTGGCTGCATTTCCATATAACGAGAAGCTGCCACATAGTGATAACTAGCTCCTTCATCTCGCAGAGCACGAACAGGAACGAGAAAGACGTTTTCCTCTATATCAGCCAGTACACCACAGGTTCCGGTTGAAATAATCTGCTCCACACCGTAGCCAATCAACCAATCCATAAACTGGGCTGCTGGAGCTGAACCGACAGGAGCCTGAGCCAGACAAATCTCCTCGCCTTTGTAGTTCACGACATAGACTGGATAGGTCTTGGTGGCAGAAACGAATTTGCCCACACAGTCCGCCCCGACTTCCCCCGCATAGCGGTCAATCTCTTCACCTAAAAATGCATAGACACACTTCTTGGGCAAGTGCAAGTCCAGCCCCTCGTGATTGGGCATGATGACCGCCTGAGGATTGTCATCAAACTCTAAAATAGGAATCGCATGTTTCTGAATCATAGCCTACCTCCTCTAATTTTGTACTATTGTATCAAAAGATGGCAAAGTGTCAAGGAGGGGTCTGAGGAACTGAGGATAAAAAATATCAGTATTCTTGGAATTCTCAACACTCAGTGATTTCATAGATCATAAGGAATTAGAGTAAACATCACAAACATAGCCCCTCTGTAATTAAAATCTGCAGAGGGGTGTTATATATTAGTAGTTGTTGCTGATAACTGTTACCTTGAAAGAAAAGTATTTGTATCACACTCTATCTGAAAGTTATTATCAAATTTTTAAAAGATTAACTTCCAAGATGATCATTCACTATAAAGAGCTTCTAACTCCCTCTTTAAATATTCAGCCAGATGTTGATGAGCAAAGATGTCAGCATTCTGTTCCGCTGTAGGATTATAGTTTGTATTGGTATTTACATCATACACATAAATATCTCCGCTTTCTGATTGAACCCATTCTATCGCTGCCACATCAATATGAGCATTTTTAAGGAAGGCTTCATAAGCTTCTTTTTGAGATTCTGGTAAAGGTTCTGTAATTTGGAATTTTTCAGAAGTTTCCAGTTGTTCTGGCCTCTTACCAATTTGACAACCATCTGCTGGACAAAGTTGGAAACCATCTGAAGAATCAATTGAAACAGTATAAAGAAATTTCTGATTGATAAACTCTGAACGACGGATACGACCATCACTTGGTTTGATGTAGGCTTGTAACAAGGTAATCCCGTCTACTGAAGGTTCAAAAGCAGAACTATTAACATAAGCTTCTAGTTCTTCTTCATTTTGGAAAAGTTGAACTCCTAATCCCTTTCCTGCTCTATTATGCTTGGTAATCAAAGGATAGATATTCAATTTTCTTGCTGCTTCAATGATATTTTCCGGTCCCAAAACAGCAACTGTTGCTGGAGTCTCAATATCAGATTCATTTAATTTCAAATATTGTTTCACCTTACTGATTTCTAGGTTGATGGCTCCAGTTCCATTAATTACTTTACGTCCATGAGCCTCTAGCCATGTAAGCACCTGCTCCGTAAACTCTGGTGCATAGCGATGCCCTCTCGTATGAGAAGAGGCGGACATCCTATTATAAAAAATTCCTTGTGGAGGTGGGCTTTGAAGATCTAATATCCCACTCGATAAATCCCATAATTCATAAGGTACTTGTATTTTTTCTAACCATTTTACTAAATGCTGTGTCCATTCAATATTTTCATGAATCACATAAACTTTTGCGTTACTCATAACTCCTATCTCCTTTAAGAAAAGTTAACTGACAATTGATGTTGCTTGTCTTCCTCTAAACTATAACCTTCTGTTTTTTCAATGACACTGACCGCTAAGATTTGACCCAAAACATTGATCATTGTACGGCCAGCATTCACAAAGAAATCAACTGCAAAAATCAAGGCTACTCCTTCTACTGGCAATCCAAGCTGGGGTGCTGCTGCCAACAAAACTACGATAGCTCCTGATGGAACAGTAGCTGCAGTTTTCCCAATCAAGGTCAAAAGTAAAACTGTAAATAAGAGACTTGATAATGAAAATTGGATACCGTAAGCATGTGCGATAAAAACAGTGGCTACTGAAAAATAGACAGCTGCTCCTTCTAGATTAAAGGTATATCCTAAAGGGACAACCAAATCAATCGTATTCTCATCATGTCCCTGTTTCTTTAAATCCTTCAATAGGGACGGCAACACAACACTCGAACTACCTGAAATAAATGCTAGAGTCAAGAGGCTCCAATTTTCACGAAAAGCAGTCAAATATGGAACTTTAAAGATAAAGGCAATCAGAGGGAAAATAACTAAAATGAGAACTGCATAAGCCAAATAAGTTCCGATAACAAATTGACCAAGTCCAACTAACTTATCAATCCCTGTACTAGCGACATCTTTTGCAATAAAACCAAAGATTCCGACAGGAGATAATTTTACAATAACAGTTACAATTTTATAAATAGCTTCAATCCAGATCTGGAAACCTTCAAGAATTTTTTGGGTTTTATCACTCTTCAAGCTACCAATTCCATAACCAAGAAATATAGCAAAAACAATAATTGGAAGAAGAGAGCCTTCTGAAATTGACTTCACAATATTTGATGGAATAAAACTAAGTAAAAACTCACTCAATTGGATATTATTAGCTATCCCATCGACATTACCACCAGTTTGGCCAATATTCACACCTTGACCAAATCCCAAATAATAACTAGCAAATACAAATAATAAAGTAATCGCAGTTGTAACAGCAAAAAAGTAGAGTAAGGTCTTCGTTAAAATTTTACCAAACGATTTTTTTCCAATAACACTAGCCACTGCAACTACTATAATTGGAAATATCAGTGGAACAATGACCATGTTCACCAATTTAATAAACGCTTGTCCTAGAAATTGATAAAAACCTGCAAATTGTGGCCAGATTACTGCAACAATAACACCTAAAATCAAAGCTAGCAATAATTGCAAACCGAGTGAAAGTTTTGACCATAGATTAACTAATTTCATAAAATAACCTCTTTGCTTTTATTTGCTAATTATTCTACTACGAATCTTCTAGCTTGACTAATATATATTTTCTATTGTGACCATAAAAAAGATTTATGACAACATCTCAAAGTGTCCTCATATTTATTTCGCTATCCATTATGAATTTTTGTAAATATAGAAAAACATCACCATCTCAACTAATCAACAAGTGCACAATTCCATAATAGTAAAGAAGAGTGGCTCCACTACAATAAGACTGGAGAAAATAAAGTAAATCTTCCCACAACAAAACGCATAATATCAAGTTTTTCAACACCTGATATTATGCGTTTCTCTTATCTTAAAAACTTTTCGCCCAATCTCTTTATTTCACAGGTATCTCCTTAATCACGCGCGCAGGATTGCCGGCTAGGACAACGTTGTCGTCAAAGGACTTGGTAATTACAGCTCCTGCTCCAGCAACAACGTTATTGCCCAGTGTCACTCCAGGAAGGACAATGACACCACCTCCAGCCCAGAAATTGTCTCCAATAGTGATAGGCTTGCCGTACTCCACACCTGAATTACGTTCCTGCGGGTCCAGTGGATGGAGGGGAGTCAAGAACTGACAGTTGGGACCAATCATGGCATTGTCTCCGATGCGAATCGGACAAACATCCAGCATGGTCAAGTTCCAATTAGAATAAAAATTTTCCCCTAGATGGATATTAACCCCATAATCGACCACCAGGCGTGGATTGACATAGAGATTTTGCCCAGTTGACCCAAACCAAGTCTTGATAATCTCTGCCCCTTTCAAGGGATCTTCTTCCTTGTTAAAGGCAGCCTGTTTTTGGCGAGAAGCCTGAGCCAAGGCCCGCAATTCTGGGTCCGATGGACGGTAAACCTCTCCCGCTATCATTTTCTGGTATTCACTAGTCATTGTATTCTTCTCCTTATTTCCACTATCATATCAAATTTTCTACCTATTTGACTAGGATAAGGGCTACTTTCTACAATTTATGCTTTGATTTTCATCACATTCGGTCTATCTTGCTAAACGAATACGAGTCACGATTCCATCTGGGTCTGTGATTTCCAACTGGCTCGATGTTAGCCACTTGATTGGTGCATCAACTTCTTGTGCTCGCTGGGCAATCGATAACAGTCCTTCTTTACGAGCGACTTCAATGACATAATAGGCCAAACCTGACAAGCCTTGCTTACGCGAAGCTAGACCTTTTCCTCCCCATTCATTGACTGCCAAATGATGATGATAGTCCCCAGCTGCAATCCAACTAGCACTAGGTACACTAAATTTATCCTCTAGCCCTAACACCTTTTGATAAAACTGGCTAGACTTTCGACTATCCTTGACGGACAAATGGATATGCCCCATTCTCGTACCCTCTGCTAAAGTAAAGGGCTCTACTCTTTCCCCCAACTCATAGATATCCTGTGCCGCAAGGGCCTCAGTCACCCCGATAATGCGTCCATCTTCTCGAATATCCCATGTGGAAACCGGCTTATCTCGATAGAGTTCAATGCCGTTTCCCTCCAAATCTTCCAAATAAATAGCCTCGCTGTAACCATGGTCTGCACCGCCGACAAGAGGAATCTGTACATCTGTCAGGTGTTTCAAGACATCAGCCAAGGCCTTTCGCGTCGGCAAAAGAATGGCCAGATGGTAAAGGCCATAATGTTCCCTTACTTCTCCACTATCTTGTGCTTGAATAAGCTGTACCAAGGCTTTTCCACTAAGGCCTAGAACGGCCTCTGTCTCAGTTTGAGATAGGATTTCTAAACCAATAATCTGCTGATAAAAGGCTGTTTGGCTTGCCAAATCCTTTACATTTAAAACTGCCTCTGCCAAATAAATGTGGCTCTTGTATTCATAAGTCATAGGATGTTTCCTTTGTTGTAATTTTTATTATTACAACTATTATATAATTTCCATCAGGAAAGTCAAGCCAGACAACTTGAGGTCTCTATTCCAAGAAAAAGAGGTCAATGTTCACCATCAACCTCTTTCTTCTCGTTCATTATTTTTCCTAGGTAAGATGAATACTGTACCTATAACTGGCTATTTTCAGCCTAGTTTACCCATTCACCATTACCATTTACACGGTAACCATCGGGTGTTGTTGTGTTAACTGCCAAAGCTCCTGAACCATATGCGTAATACCAGTACTGGCCTACTTTAAACCAACCTGTCTTCATGACACCAGATTGATCCAAATAATACCATGTACCATTTTCCTTATACCAACCTGTCTTCATGACACCAGATTGATCCAGATAATACCAAGCACCATTTTCCTTATACCAGCCTGTCTTCATGACACCTGAGCCATCAAAGTAGAACCATCTGCTACCATCTGTTCCCCAGCCTGTAAACATCGCGCCAGAATTATCAAGGAAATACCATGCTCCATCAACTTCTACAAATCCAGTCTGCATGACACCTAAACCATTCAAGTAGTACCATTTGCCACCTGTTTTCACCCAGCCTGTCCTTACATCACCAGACTCATAAAAATACCAGTTTCCATTAGACTTCACCCAGCCAGACTGACTAGATGTTCTAAAGTCTTTCAGTGGTTTTTCTACAACTGTAGCTTTACTTTTAACTGTTGAAAGGTTTGATGCAGTCACTTCTGTATACTGAATAGCAGGACCATAGCCACCAGCCAATTCCTCTGAAGAAGCATCATCACCTAAAGCTAGAGAAATCGTTGCTACTTTTTGAGAACTAGCTGAATTTCTAAAGGCTGCAAGTCCCACATAGGTAAATTTAGAATTGATTAGAAGCTCATAATAACCTGTAAATTCTTTAGATGTTCCACCCTTCTTTTTCGCTACATAATTCGCCTTCTCAGCATGCCAGTTTTCAATTGCTTTTAGAAAACCTTCATAGTTCACATCTAAAGCTTCTCCTTTTATACTATTACTAGATGGAAAAGCAGTCCAGATTTCTTTCGTAGAAAGACGCTCAGGTTTCAGAGTTACTGACACCTCAGTAGCGCGTACAAAAGCAGTTTTCTCAAGATCAGTAGACCATTTGATCGGGACATACTGATCTACCAAACCTTCATCAGCTGCTTCCTTACGAATCTTATTAATCGCATCCAAAATAGCTTGTTTATCTGGGGTTAAAAATTCTCCCTTAATTCCAACTAAAACGTTGCCACTAGAAGGATTTAACACTTCTGAACTCAAAACATTTTCATTTCTACCATCAGCAGATTGTGTTGCCACCAATCTGTCATTCGCAAAAACATCATTTGTCAAAACTGCTCCAGCTAAAGTCAAAGCCAAAGCGCTAGCAAATACAATTTTCTTCATCTTTTCTCCTTTTATCCTTTAGATAGGACAGGTATTTTCAATATTAAATTATATCATATTTTTCTATTCTTTGCCCATTTCTACTAATGTTATAAGGTAAACACTACTGACTCCAAAAGTAGAAATTCCCATCCTTTTATTTCACAACAAGTTCATAACGTGTCTTACTGGTGAAGGTTTGACCAGCTTTAAGAATGACCTGGTCTTTGAGGTCGCTGTGAATGGCATCTGGTAAAGCCTGCGCTTCAAGGGCAATCCCATTATGCTGTACCATTGGCTGACCTCCTATGATGATACTCTCATCTACAAAGTTTGCTGTGTAGACTACAAAGCAAGGAGCCTCTGTCTTGAAGAGCAGGAAACGACCTGAGTTTTGGTCATAAAGAAAACCAGCATTGTCATGACCTGCAGGAAGGGCAAATGGATGATCCAAACCAGATACCAGCTGGATTTGCTCATCTTCCTCTGCAAAGATATCATTCAACAAGGCACCATTGTAGATGTGTTTGACCACATCACGATTGACATCTGGAGTTTTGGCCGGAACACCGTCGGGAGCAATTGGGTAAATACCCTCCGTGTTTAGTTGGAAGACATGACGGTCAATCGTCTGCGTGAAATCACCAGACAAGTTGAAATAGCTGTGGTTAGTTGGGTTGACCAGCGTATTCTGATCTGTCGTCACCTTGTAGCTAATTTCATAGGCACCAGTTTCTTCCAAGTGGTAACTGATCCAAATCTTGAGATTGCCAGGGAATCCTCCTGTCCCATCTGTACGCTCTGTGTAGAGTGTTAAGCCATGGTCACTCACTTCAACTAGTTCAAACAAGCTAGAATCCCAACCAGTTGAACCACTGTGGTTACAATTGCTAGCATTGTTGACTTCAAGGTCATAGGTCTTGCCATTAAGCTCAAAGGTCGCACCTGCAATACGGCCTGCCACAGGACCTACGCTCGCTCCATGCTTAGGACTATTGCCTACATAGCTATCAAAGTCATCAAATCCCAAGATAACATTGGCAAAATTTCCAGCCTTGTCAGGTGTGACATAGCGCAAGATAGTCGCACCATAAGTCATAATCTCAAGCTGGTAGCCACCGTTTGTCTCAAAGCGATAGGCCAAGACATCTTGTCCCTCAACATTTCCAAACACACGCTCTATGTATGCTTTCATTCTCTTCTCCTTTTACTATTTCTTTCAAGCAAACAAACCATAGAAAGCCTACTGACAATCTATGGTTTACTTGTATGATTTACAAACTCCTTTATCAAGAATCTATAAACGCAGTCTTACTTTTGATATTCGTGGATGATCACACCTTGTACCACACGGTTTACTGTACCTGTAGGGGACGGTGTATCTGGTTTATTTTCTACCTTGAGTGAAGTCAATAGGGCAAAGAGTTGGGCATAAACGATGTAAGGGAAGACACGGTAAATGTCATTCAAGACACCGCCACAACCAAGTGCCACTTCTTTGACATTTTCAAGACCAAAGGATTGATCACTCAAAAGCACAACACGGCGAGCAATGTGATCACCTGCAACTTCACGAACCAAGTCCAAGTCGTACTTACGAGTGTAATCTGTCGTTGTACCAAAGACCAAAACAACTGTATCTTCGTTGATAAGAGATTTTGGACCGTGACGGAAGCCAACTGGGCTTTCATACATAGTCGCAACTTGACCAGCAGTCAATTCCAAAATCTTGAGCTGAGCTTCATGAGCAAGTCCAAAGAAAGGACCAGCGCCTAGATAGATGACACGGTTAAAGTCTAGGTCAACCAATTCTTTGACATCTTCTGCATTGTCTAGAATTTTACGGGCAAGACTAGATACAACTTCAAAACGTTCAGCTTTCACAGCGAATTCTGTAGGATCAAAAACCAAGAGAGCTGTCAACATCATAGATGTAAAGCTAGAAGTCATGGCAAACCCAGCGTCATTAGAGGCAGCTGGTTGCAAGAGCAAAAGATTGCGGTCATCACCATGGGCTTGAAGAGCCAATTTACCGTCCGCTGCACAAGTAATCGTCACTTGATAAAGCTCATCCACCAAGGCTTTGGCCAAATCAACCGTCGCCACACTTTCAGGCGAATTTCCGCTACGAGCAAAGGATACAAGGACAGTCGCCACATCTTTTTTCAAATAAGTTTCTGGATTGGCAACGATATCTGTTGTCGCAATAGCATTGAAATTCCATTTGCGTTCGTCATAGACTTCCTTAAAGTAAGGTACCAAGGTATCTCCCACATAAGCAGAAGTCCCAGCACCTGTCAAGATAACCTTGATATAGTCGTGTTTATCAGCAATCCCTTGTAGGAAGGCTGCAATTTCTTCACGTTTTGCTTGATAAGATTCAAAAGCTTCTTTCCATACATCAGGCTGTTGGTAGATTTCACGTGTAGTGATTTCTGCACCCAATTCGAGCAAGTCTTCTTTTGTATAATGTAGCATTGAGTTCCTCTTTTTCTATCAAATATGGGAATGGGAGTAAGCCCCATTCCCATGAATATTCTATATAAAATGCTCTAACGATTTTCACGTTTTCACATCTTATTGAAATGAGTTCCAACTAAAATCTTTGGGAAAAAGACCGATTATCGTCGGAGCATCGCTCCATCCTCCTATCGCCTATTTTCCCTATGATTTTCACGTTGTCACATCTTATTCATCTTCGTCATCATCGAAGCCAGCTAACAGGTCATTAACTTTTACAATGCTTTCTGCAGCACGGTTCTTATAGTCTGCATCTGCGCCTGTCAGGCTAGCATTGATAAATTCAATCACCATTGGAAGATTCATCCCTGCGTAAAGGTCAATATCACGACCTTCCATAATCAAACGGCTGACCACGTTACATGGTGTTCCACCGAGAAGATCCGCAAAGACTAAGAAATCATCCAAACCTTCGATAGCAGCTTCAAATTTTGCAGTGAATTCTTCTGGGCCATCTTCTGGAAGAAGAGCTACTGTATAAATATTGTCTTGTGGACCCATGATCATTTCAGTGCTACCTTTAAGTTCTTCACAGAAACGACCATGGCTCACCAAAATTAATGATTTCGTCATAAATTATGCACCCATTCCAAGTACAAATTTACCAAAGGCAGAAAGAGCCAAGGCAAGCACGATAATGATACCGATAGCTTTAGTAGAGGTCATACCTTTCTTACCAAGCAACCAGAAGATAAAGGCAGTAAAGATTGCTGGAAGCAAGCGTGGGAAGATTGAGTTCAAGATGTCTTGGAAGTCAATCATCTTTTCACCGATTGGCCATTTGTAAGAAATTTCAAAGTTGATCATTGTTGCTACAAGAGCACCCATCATGAAGACACCAAGTACAGATGCAGCGTCAATCAAAGCTGTCAAGGTACTTTGCATGTTGTTGATAAGGTTAACCCCTTCTTTATAAGCAAATTCCAACTGTTTCCAACGGAAGATGTCATAAGCAACTGCAACTGCGATCCAAAAGAAGATCCCCCATGGTTGGCCTGCGATAGCCATAGTTGCTGCGATAGATCCCATAATAGCAGGTACAAGTGAACCAAAGATTGTATCTCCAAGAGGAGCAAATGGTCCCATCAAACCTGTCTTGATACCGTTAACGGCATCTTTTGCACCCACACCATCTTTTTCTTCCATGGCAAGGTCAAAACCAGCGATAATGGTATGGAAGAATGGTGAAGTGTTGAAGAATTGAGTATGAACTTTCATCATTTCTTTCAACTCAGGAGTTCCATCTCCATACATTTTACGCAATTGTGGCAAGATCATGTAAAGGTAACCTGATGCTTGCATACGTTCGTAGTTCCATCCCAATTGGAAAGTGAACAAGCTACGTTTGTTGATTTGATTAAAATCTTCTTTTGTTAATTTGTAATTAGAATTCGTCATCTTCAATTTCCCCACTTTCTGATGGTGTAGAAGGTGCTGCTACAGCTACTTTTTGGCTATTTTTGAAGTGAAGCACTGCAAGGAAGATCCCTACGATAGAGATACCGATCATAGACAAACCTTTAAAGTTGTTCACGAAACCAATTTTTTCAGCAACATCAGCAGGAAGAGTACCAAGGATACCAGCAACAGCGCCACCAAGACCTGTTACATATGAGTAAAGAACAGTCAACATAGCTGTCAAACCAAATCCCATAGCAAGGTAGTGAAGGTTACGTTTAACTGGAAGGTAACGAAGCAAGATTGCAAATCCAAGACCTGGAAGCATACGACCTGCAAGTGTCAAACCATCTGCAACCCATTTGTATTCTTCAACAAAGTCTACAACTGATTGTACGAAAGCACCACCAAAAGCAAGGGCGAAGAAGACTGGAAGGGCACGAGATAGAGCCCAAGGCACTGCACCAAGTAAGTAGTTGCGTTCAATACCTTTATAGTCAAAGCGTTCGATTGCAGCATCCACACGGTGAGCAAAGAAGGTAGTAGTCATACGACCAAGAACGTCGAAGTATGTCAAGAGAGCCGCTACTGGCACAGCGATTGTTGTAATCGCAAGTGCTGTATCAATTCCTTGTGAAACAGAGAAGGCTGTCGCAAGAACCGCACCAGAAGTTGCGTCGATACGAGAAGCACCACCGAAGGTACCAACCCCAAGAACGAACAGTTGCAAGTTACCACCGATAAGCAGACCAGTAGTCACATCTCCCATAATTAAACCAGTAATGAAACCAGCAAACACAGGGGAACCTGCAGATGAAACGATCGTCAACTCATCACAGATTTGATAAGCTGAGTACAAAGTGAGAAGTAAAATTTGCCACCATTGTATCATAACAATGACCTCCTAAAAATTTTTTCCTATTTTAATAAGCTCAAAAAGTCTGAAATTGGATCATTTGGAACCATTTGAGCAGTAAGTTTAACACCTTTTTCTGCCAATTTGCGGAAGTCTTCCACATCCTTGTCCACTACGTTGATAGAACGTGTGATGGCACGAGTTTCTGGTGTTTGAGACATATTCCCAACATTGAGGGTTTCAAGTGGTACACCTGCTTCGACCAAACCAAGGAAGCGGTCTGGTTTACGAGCAACGATAAAGAGACGTTGGCTATCGTATTTACCAGCAAGAATATTGGCTGCCGCTTTCTCAATTGGCAAAATACTCAATTTCACACCTGGTGGTGTCGCTAGTTTCAAACCACTCTTTTCAACGTCGTTGTTGACAACTTCGTCATCTACAACCATAATACGTGAAACATTTAGTTTTCCAGCCCATAGATTGGCTACTTGTCCGTGGATCAAACGTCCATCGATACGGCATCCTACAATTGTCATAAGTTTTCCCCCTTTATATGTTTTAGTATAGGTTTACGAGTTAAATGAATCTCTTCTTTATATTCACCTTCTGTTTCAAAGATAATGATGCGATTATCGCCTTCTTTGAGATAACTATGAGGAATATAAAGCGAGAGGGTTGGGCCGACGTTCCAAAAACGTCCTAGGTTCTGCCCATTGACAAAAGCAACTCCCTTACCAAACTCAGACAAGTCTAGGTAAGTATCTTTTGGCTCTTGGACTGTAAAGTCATAGGCGTAAAAGGCTGGTTGTCCTTCTGTCCATCCTTTTGAAAAATCAATTTTCTCAGGATTATCTAGTGGGAGTGGATAGTGTTTCCAGTTTAGTAAGAAGTGCAAATCCTTACAAACCCCTGTCCGAATTCCCTTACGTTGCGTATCTGCTAAGAACTTGTGTCCATAGTTGACACGCCCCATATTTTCTACCAAGATATCCAATCTAGATAGCGCTTTCTTTTTACCTTGATAAAAAATATCTTCCCCAATCTCTGTCTGATATTGGGTTTCGACCCACTGACCATCGACATAAAGCTGAGCCCTATCTCGACCATCAATGATACGAAGTCTTTCTTCTTCTGCATCCCAGTTTGTTTCTGTTCGATAGAGTAGATAGCCATAGCTTTGTCCCAACTCCTCCATCTTTTTAGGATAGAGGCTTTCTACTGGACTTGACAAGCTATCCAAGATTTCAAACAAGGAAACTTTTTCAACTAGTGGAATAGCATCCAACTCCATACTCTCTTTGTAGAGTGGTTCCAACTGCGGATACTCTGGAAAATATGTTGCCATCATCTTCTTGACTGCCAAATATTTGGCAGTTGGATTTCCTTCTTCATCCAGAAGAGCATCGTAATCATAAGATGTAACTTGTGGCAGGTCCAAGGTCCCTCGAGCTGAACAACCATTCATAAAACCAAAGTTTGTACCACCATGGAACATGTAAAGATTGATAGAGCCTTGCTCCAAAACCTCTCGAACAGCTTCTGCCAATTCCTCAGGTTCACGCTTGATGATTGGTTCTTTCCAACGGTTAAACCAGCCATCCCAAAACTCCATACACATGAGTGGCCATTTCTTACCATGCTCATCAAAGAATTCCTGCATCTGTGAAAAGTTGTAAGGCGCCTTAGAACCAAAGTTTCCTGTTACAAACAGGTCATCTTCGATTAAGGTTCCGGCTTTCAAAGTAGCTCGCCATGGGCCATCTGAAGTAAAGAGTGGACAATCAATTCCACGATCTTCCATCAATTTTCGAATCGCTTTTAGGTAAGATTTATCCTCTCCGTAAGAACCGTATTCGTTCTCGACTTGCATCATGAGAATATTTCCGCCATTGTCCAACAGACGAGGCACCAGTCTTGGTAATAATTGATCATAGTAACGACCAACTACCTCGATATATGCTCGATCAGATGAGCGAATTCGCATGTTCTTGGTCAAGAGCCAAGCTGGTAAACCACCAAATTCCCATTCCGCACAGATAAAAGGAGACGGACGCACAATTGCGTAGAGACCCAAGTCCTGCGCTATTTGGAGAAATTTCTCTAAATCCAGATTACCTTCAAAATTAAACTCCCCTTCAACAGGCTCGTGTAAATTCCATGCAACGTAAGTCTCGACTGTATTAAAGCCAAGCGCCTTTAAGTTGTAGAGCGAATGGTACCAATCCTCTGCTGGAATTCTAAAATAATGAATGGCTCCGGACAAAATCTTGAACGGTTTTCCATCTAAATAGAAATCGTCCTCAATTTTAAACCTTGTCATTTTTTTACCTCTGACTAACTGAGTTTGCGCTTTCATTTATTATAATATTAAATATAATCAAATTTTTTGCATTTGTCAATAGGTTTTGGAAGATTCTTTAAAATTTTTCCATTTTTTTACTTAGCTTTTACCGAAATTATCAAAAGTTCGCATGAAAGTGGCTATTTTAAAAATACAGAGAGTTATCCAATTATAAAATGGATTTTTTACACATATTATAATATTTTTAACCTATTATTGTAATTTTTCTGCCTAAATGCTACTATTTTCTTTACATTTGTGGTAGAATCGAGGATGGAGAAAGAGATTCGAGGTGAAATTATGGCAATTCCAAAGTATCAATATATTAAAGATGAGTTAAAGAACAAAATCATTTCTGGTCAATTTGCCAGTGGAGATAAATTCTACACTGAAGCTGAATTGATTGCAATGTATGATGTAAGTTCTATCACAGTTGTCCGCGCCTTAAACGACCTTGCCAAGGATGGCTATATTGTCCGCCAACAAGGAAAGGGTACATTCGTTTCACGCGCACGCAAACACAAACTCGTAGAGTTTTCAGATGTAGAAGTTTTTGAAACTAAAGATGATAAAGTGACCGTCCTTTCTATCGAGCGTGGAAACAAACTAAGCTACTTAGAAAAACTTGGGTTACGCGGAGATCAGTTCTACTACAAGATTGAACGCGTACGCGAAACTGATGGTGTTGTGTACATCTACCATACATCTTACATTCCAGAACAATACATCAACGCAAATTATCCAAATCTTGAATATTATAGCTCTATCTATAACCGTTTCAAATTGGATTACCACATTCACATGAATGATGAACATTTTGAAGAAATCAATGAAATAGCATTTCCAACCCCAGAACATGCGGCTTCAGTCCTCGGAGTCGATGAACAATTCCCAACCGTTTTACAAACCAAGACTACTAAACTAGAGTCTACTGGTCAAGTTCTCGCATACAGCGAAACATATAAACGAGCAGATTACTACAAAATCAAATTCATTTCATGTGACCGTGATCACTAAGAAGAAAGCCTAAGCCTAATCGCTTGGGCTTTTTCTATGCTTATTATACCATACCAAAAAGGTAGCGCTTACCTTTTGTAGTAGATTCTATAGTTTGTAGAGTATTTTATAGAAATAGGACTAAAAAAATTATACTAAATATATATATGTTTATTTTCTAACTAATCTGAAAGCTTAAGCTTTAATTTTATATTTTTTTATACTTATTATAGTTTTTTATCATCTCCTCTTGACTCTTATTAATATAAGAAATAAAATAAGGGTGTTGATTTATGTAAACGCTATCAATATAAAATACAATCAGGAGGTTTTGCAATGAAACGTGAAAAACAACAGCGTTTTTCCATTCGTAAATACGCTGTAGGAGCAGCTTCTGTCCTAATTGGATTTGCCTTCCAAGCACAGACAGTTGCAGCTGATGGAGTTACTCTTACTACTACGGAAAACCAACCGACCATCCATACGGTTTCCGATTCCCCTCAACCATCCGAAAATCGAACTGAGGAAACACCTAAAGCAGAGCTTCAACCAGAAGCTCCAAAAACTGTAGAAACAGTAACTCCAGCTACTGATGAGGTAGCTAGTCTTCCAAAAATAGAGGAAAAACCACAAGAGGAAGTTAGTTCAACTCCTAGTGAGAAAGAAGAAGTGGTAACTCCAACTTCTGTTGAAAAAGAAGCTGCCGATAAAAAGGCAGAAGAAGCTAGCCCTAAAAAAGAAGAAGCAAAAGAGGCTGATTCTAAAGAGTCGGATACAGAAAAAACTGACAAACTAGAAGCTGACAAGGATAAACCAGCTAAAAAAGATGAAACGAAAGCAGAAGCTGATAAACCAGCAACAGAGGCAGGAAAGGAACGTGCTGCAACTGAAAATGAAAAATTAGCTAAACGAAAAATCGTTTCAATTGATGCCGGACGTAAATATTTCTCACCTGAGCAGCTCAAAGAAATTATCGATAAAGCGAAAGAATATGGTTACACAGATCTTCATCTCTTGGTAGGTAACGATGGCCTCCGTTTCATGTTGGATGATATGTCTATGAAAGTGGGCGATAAAACCTACTCTAGTGATGATGTCAAACGGGCCATTGAAAATGGAACAAATGCTTATTACGATGATCCAAATGGTAACCATCTCACTGAAAATCAGATGACAGATTTGATTAATTATGCTAAAGATAAAGGAATTGGAGTAATTCCAACTGTCAATAGTCCTGGACATATGGATGCTATTCTCCATGCTATGAAAGAACTTGGTATTGAAAATCCTAACTTTGATTATTTTGGTAAAAAGTCGGAACGAACTGTTGACTTAAATAATAAACAAGCAGTCGATTTCACAAAAACTCTGATTGACAAATACGCTAACTACTTCTCTAACAAATCTGAAATTTTCAATATTGGACTAGATGAATATGCCAATGACGCGACAGATGCTAAAGGTTGGAGTGTGCTTCAAGCTGATAAATATTATCCAAATGAAGGTTACCCTGAAAAAGGATATGAAAAATTCATCTCTTACGCTAATGACCTCGCTCGTATTGTAAAATCTCACGGTCTCAAACCAATGGCCTTTAACGACGGTATCTACTACAATAGCGACACAAGCTTTGGTAGTTTTGACAAAGACATCATCGTTTCTATGTGGACTGGGGGTTGGGGGGGCTACGACGTTGCTTCTTCTAAACTACTAGCCGAAAAAGGTCACCAAATCCTTAATACCAATGATGCTTGGTACTACGTTCTTGGACGAAACGCTGATGGCCAAGGTTGGTACAATCTCGATCAAGGGCTCAATGGTATTAAAAACACACCAATCACTTCTGTACCCAAAACAGAAGGAGCTGATGTCCCAATCATCGGTGGTATGGTAGCTGCTTGGGCCGATACCCCATCTGCACGTTATTCTCCATCTCGTCTTTTCAAACTCATGCGTCATTTTGCAAATGCCAACGCTGAATACTTCGCAGCCAACTATGAACCTGCAGAAAAAGCACTAGAAACTATTCCAAAAGACTCTAACCGTTATACTGCTGAAAGTTTTGCTGCTGTCAAAGAAGCTGAAAAAGCCATCCGTTCGCTCGATAGCAATCTCAGCCGTGCTCAACAAGACACGATTGAACAAGCAATCGCAAACCTTCAAGAAGCTATTAAAAATTTGGCCTTAACCCCTGAAGCACAAAAAGAAGAGGATGCTAAACGCGAACTTGAAAAACTGAATAAGAATAAAGTCATTTCCATCGATGCAGGTCGCAAATATTTCTCTCTAGATCAACTCAAACGTATCGTAGACAAGGCGAGCGAGCTCGGCTACTCTGATGCCCACCTCCTTCTAGGAAATGATGCCCTTCGCTTCCTACTCGATGATATGACTATTACTGCCAACGGAAAAACCTATGCTAGTGATGATGTTAAAAAAGCTATTATCGAAGGAACTAAAGCTTACTACGACGATCCAAACGGTACTGCACTAACACAGACAGAAGTGACAGAGCTTGTTCAATATGCTAAGGAAAAAGGTATTGGTCTGATTCCAGCTATCAATAGTCCAGGACATATGGATGCTATGCTCGTTGCCATGGAAAAATTGGGCATCGCGAATCCTCAAGCCAACTTTGATAAGGTCTCAAAAACAACCATGGACCTTGAAAATCAAGAAGCAGTTGGATTTACCAAAGCCCTTATCGGTAAGTATATGGATTACTTTGCTGATAAATCAAAGATATTCAACTATGGTACAGATGAATACGCCAATGATGCGACCAACGCCCAAGGTTGGTACTACCTCAAATGGTATGGACTCTATAACAAGTTCGCAGACTATTCTAACAGTCTAGCTGCTATGGCTAAGGAAAGAGGGCTACAACCAATGGCCTTCAACGATGGCTTCTACTATGAAGACAAGGATGATGCTGAATTCGATAAGGATGTCTTGATTTCTTACTGGTCTAAAGGCTGGTGGGGCTACAACCTTGCTTCACCTCAATATCTAGCAAGCAAAGGTTATAAGTTCTTGAATACCAACGGTGACTGGTACTACATTCTCGGTCAAAAACCAGAAGATGGTGGTGGTTTCCTCAAAAAAGCTATTGAGAATACTGGAAAAACACCATTCAATCAACTAGCTTCTACCAAATATCCTGAAGTAGACCTTCCAACAGTTGGTAGTATGTTAGCTATATGGGCAGATAGACCAAGCGCTGAATACAAGGAAGAGGAAATCTTTGAACTCATGACTGCCTTTGCAGACCACAACAAAGACTACTTCCGTGCTAATTATAATGCTCTACGCGAGGAATTAGCTAAAATTCCTACAAACTTAGAAGGATATAGTAAAGAAAGTCTTGAGGCCCTTGACGCAGCTAAAACAGCTCTAAATTACAACCTCAACCGTAATAAACAAGCTGAATTAGACGCACTAGTAGGTAAGCTCAAAGCCGCTCTTCAAGGTCTCAAACCAGCTGCAACTCATTCAGGAAGCCTAGATGAGAGTGAAACTGCTGCTACAGTTGAAAATCGACCAGAACTTATCACAAGAACAGAAGAAATTCCATTTGAGAACGTTAAGAAAGAAAATCCTAACCTCCCAGCAGGTCAAGAAAAAGTTGTCAAAGCTGGAGTTCTAGGTGAACGCACTTCTTACCTATCTGTTCTTACTGAAAATGGAAAGGCTAGTGAAACCGTTCTAGATAGTCAAGTAACCAAAGAACCTGTGAACCAAGTGGTTGAAGTCGGTGCTCTTGTAACTCACAAGGGTGATGAAAGTGGTCTTGCACCAACTAGTGATCCAAAACCTAGACTAGATGTCCAAGAGGAAGTAATTCCATTTACAACCATCACCCGTGAAAGCGATCAATTGCCTAAAGGACAATCTCGTATCGTGACGGAAGGTGTCAACGGTCGCCGTACTAACTTCTACTCTGTGAGCATTTCTGCCGATGGCAAGGAAGTGAAAACACTTGTAAATAGTGTCGTAGCACAGGAAGCTGTTACACAAGTAGTCGAAGTCGGAACTCTGGTAACACATGTAGGTGATAAAAACGGACAAGCCGCTGTCAAAGAAGAAAAACCAGCACAAGAAATCCCAAGTGTGCCAACTCCTGCGACAGAAGAAAAACCAAAACTAGAAATCCCAAGCCAACCAGCTCCAACAACTGTTCCTGCTGAGGAAAACAAAGCTCTTCCTCAAGGTCCAGCTCCTGTGGCAACAGAGAAAAAACTTCCTGAAACAGGAAGTCACGATTCTGCTGGACTAGTAGTCGCAGGACTCATGGCTACACTAGCAACCTACGGACTCACTAAAAGAAAAGAAGACTAAGTCTTTTCGATAAAAAATAAACAGCGAGATTGCAACTCGCTGTTTATTTTTTTAATTAATCACCCAGTCCAAGACGTTCAAAGATAGCATCCACTCGTTTAGTGTAATAAACTGGGTTGAAGATTTCGTCGATTTCTTCTTGAGTGAGGCGTGATGTCACCTCTGGATCGGCTTCAAGAAGTGGTTTGAAGTCCACTTGATTGTCCCAAGAGTAGGCCGTTTTTGGTTGTACCAAATCATAGGCTTGCTCACGGGTCATGCCTTTTTCAATCAAGGTCAACATAGCTCGTTGGCTGAAAATCAAACCAAATGTCGAGTTCATGTTGCGGATCATATTTTCTGGGAATACGGTCAAGTTCTTGACGATATTTCCGAAACGGTTAAGCATGTAGTCGATCAAGATAGTCGTATCTGGTGTGATGATGCGCTCAGCTGATGAGTGGGAGATATCACGTTCGTGCCAGAGAGCGACATTCTCATAGGCCGTAATCATGTGACCACGGATGACACGCGCAAGACCCGTCATGTTTTCAGAGCCGATAGGGTTGCGTTTGTGAGGCATTGCAGAAGACCCTTTTTGCCCTTTGGCAAAGAACTCTTCCACTTCACGTTGCTCAGACTTTTGCAGACCACGGATTTCTGTTGCCATACGCTCGATAGAAGTCGCGATGCTGGCAAGAACCGCAAAGTACTCAGCGTGAAGGTCGCGAGGAAGCACCTGTGTAGAGATTTCTTGGGCACGGATACCCAATTTGTCGCAGACGTATTGCTCTACGAATGGTGGGATGTTGGCAAAGTTCCCAACCGCACCAGAAATCTTACCAGCTTCAACACCAGCAGCCGCATGCTCGAAACGCTCGATATTGCGCTTCATTTCGCTATACCAAGTCGCCAATTTCAGACCAAAGGTTGTAGGTTCAGCGTGCACACCGTGGGTACGACCCATCATGATGGTGAACTTGTGCTCTTTCGCCTTGTCAGCGATGATGTTGGTGAAGTTTTCAAGGTCACGACGAATAATGTCGTTGGCCTGTTTGTAGAGGTAGCCGTAGGCCGTATCCACCACGTCGGTAGAAGTCAAACCATAGTGGACCCACTTACGCTCTTCACCAAGCGTCTCAGAAACCGCACGCGTGAAGGCCACCACATCGTGACGCGTCTCCTGCTCAATCTCCAAAATACGGTCGATGTCAAAGTCCGCTTTTTCACGAATCAAAGCTACATCTTCCTTAGGGATTTCCCCCAACTCAGCCCATGCCTCATCAGCCAAGATTTCCACCTCAAGCCAAGCACGGTATTTATTTTCTTCACTCCAAATATTCGCCATCTCAGGGCGAGAGTAACGGTTGATCATGTTGTTAATTTTTCCTTTCTTCTTAAGCTGTTGGGAATAAGCTATCTAGGTAAAACAAGATTTCTACTCAAACTCCTCTTTCCCAATAAACACAGACGGATAATGATCTAGTGTATTCAAATCCGTATCCAGCGGTAAATCATAGATAGCTAAATAGTTTTCAGGGTATTGTGCAGTTAGTTCTTTATATTTAGCTTGTACCTTATCTTGGTCAGCACTAGCATACAAGACTTCCACGACTGCTCCAGTCTTATCCTTTTCAACAAAAGCGTTAACGATAATTTGTATCATAGACTTGTCCTAAAAATCTATCCCTTTCCCAAACTCAATCACACTATCCAGCGCATCACTAAACAAAGTCACGTGTCCCATCTTGCGGTTGTGCTTCGCTTCTATTTTACCATACATGTGGAGGTGGGCGCTTGGATTTTCTGTGACATATTTTTCAGCAGCCTCGACATGCTGGCCGAGGACATTGAGCATAACAGCAGGCGCATGTAGTTTGATGGCTGGCAATGGTGCTCCCAGAACACCCAAGATATGGGTATCAAACTGAGAGAAATCACAGGCTTCGATTGAGTAGTGCCCAGAGTTATGTGGCCGTGGAGCAATTTCGTTGACGATAATGTCATCAGCTTTCGCAAACATTTCCACACAAAGGGTTCCAGACAAGTTGAGTTGTTCTGCGATTCGTACTGCCATAGCTTTGGCTTTTCCAGCCAGACTTTCTGAAATGCGAGCAGGCACGATAGTCTTAGACAAGATGTTGTTGCGGTGGATATTTTCCTGAACTGGGAAAACTGTCACATCCTTGCCATTTCCTGATACAATAACAGAAATTTCAAGGTCAAAGTTGACAAATTCCTCCAAAACACAGTCTGCTGAGTCCGCTAGTGCATAGGCTTCTTCTAAATCTTCCGCTGAACGAATAACCTTCTGACCATGGCCATCGTAGCCACCGGTCGCAGTCTTGAGGACATAATTTTTTGACATGTCGATATCTGACAAATCCTGGCTTGAAGTCACAACCTTGTAGGGTGCCACAGTAACTTGAGCCTTGTTTGAGAGAAAGTCCTTTTCAAAAATGCGATTTTGAGAAATACGGAGCAGGTCTGTCCCTTGAGGGAGTTGTCCATCCTTGATGACAGCATCCAATCCGTCGGCATCGACATTTTCAAACTCATAGGTGAGGACATCGCAACGCTCAGCCAACTGACGCAGAGCATCCACGTCATTATAAGGAGCCACGATGATCTCCGCCACGCGAGAGGCTGGGCAATCAGCCGCAGGATCCAGCGCGATAACCTTGTGGCCCATGTAGATAGCAGAAATGGCCATCATTTGACCCAGCTGGCCGCCACCGATAATTCCGATTGTTTTAGATGAGCTCATTCGTCGACTCCTCTGCGATTTTTCCTTGTTCTTCCGCGAAATCTGCCAAAGCTGTCGCGATAGCCTGATCCTCTACTGACAAGAGACGGAGGGCAAAGAGAGCAGCGTTGGTCGCACCTGCTTCACCGATAGCCATAGTTGCGACTGGTACTCCACCTGGCATCTGAACGATGGAATAGAGTGAATCCACGCCACTAAGGGCACGAGACTTGACAGGTACACCGATGACTGGAAGAGTTGTTTTAGCAGCGACCATTCCTGGCAAATGGGCTGCGCCTCCAGCACCTGCGATGATAACCTTGATACCGCGGCGACGGGCTTCTTCTGCATGCTTGAACATAAGGTCCGGTGTACGGTGGGCAGAGACAACCTTCTTTTCGTAGGCTACACCGAAACGGTCTAGGACTTCGGCGGTTTTTTGCATGGTTGCCCAGTCGGATTTTGAGCCCATGATGATGGAAATTACGGGTTTCATTTCTTCTCCTTTTTCCTCTTTTTCAACAATCACCTTAGGTTGTGAGGGACGGCAGCAGCCACCAAAGGTGTCTCATGCCTAAATTGGAAGCCCAAGGTCTTCCAATTTCCCTGAACGATTGGATTGTCATTCAATCGTTCTTTCACAACAGCGGTGATTGTTCTATATTAGCTCGCTAACGCTCGCAAATCAAACAATCATTATCGTATTTGGCGACTGCGTCGCTTTTTCTTATATCTTTATCGAATTGCCTTGCTTCCGATATCTGTTCGGTAAAAGAGGCCTTCTGTTTTTTGTTGGGAGAGTTCTTGGTAGATGGTTTCTTGGGATTCTTTAACGGTATCGGATGTGGTGACGAGCATATAGACACGTCCGCCGTTTGATAGCAGTGCTCTGCTATTTTCCGCAAACTTAGCCCCTGCATAGTAGGTGATGATGTCGCCTTCTGTCTTGGTTGGCAATTCAACACCTTTTTCATAGTCTAGCGGATAACCCTTGGATGCGACAACCACACCCAGAGTCACACCCTTGTCCGTCCAAGTGATGGCTGGTTCTTTACCTTCCAAAATATCAGTAATATTTTGTGCAAAATCAGAGGTCAGACGAGGCAAGATAATCTGAGTTTCTGGATCTCCGAAGCGAGCGTTGAACTCGATGACTTTGGGGCCATCAGCTGTCAAGATAAGCCCTGCGTAAAGAACACCCAGATAAGGGCGACCTTCTTTAATCATCCCTTCAAGGACTGGCTTGACAATGGTCTCAACCGCTGTATCAACTACACTCTGTGGTAAGTGTGGAACTGGCGCATAGGCGCCCATCCCACCAGTGTTAGGTCCCTTGTCACCATCATAGGCACGTTTGTGGTCCTGAGCCGTTGGCATGATGTAGAACTTGTCCCCATTGACAAAGGCAAAGAGTGAAAATTCCTCTCCTTCGAGGAATTCCTCGATAACCACACGCGCACCTGAGTCACCAAATTTATTGTCCAAAAGCATCTCGTGAGCTGCTTCGACCGCTTGCTCAACTGTCTCAGCAACGACGACACCCTTCCCAAGCGCCAAGCCATCCGCCTTGACTACGATAGGCGCACCCTGCTTTTCGATATAGGCCTTGGCTTCCTCGAAATCTGAGAATGTGCAATAGGCTGCTGTCGGAACGCCGTATTTGACCATGATTTCCTTGGCAAAATCCTTGGACCACTCTAGCTCTGCCGCCAATCTTGTCGGACCAAAGGCTTTGAGACCAGCTTGGTTAAAATCATCCACGATACCAGCAGCAAGGGCATCATCTGGACCGATAAAGGTCCAAGCAATATCGTTGGTTTTTGCAAACTCAATCAATTCAGAATGTTCGGAAATAGAGATGTTTACCAATTCCAAACCATCCAGAGTCATCCCATCATTCCCAGGGGAAACAAAAACCTTTTCTACCTCTTTTGACTCAAGCAACTTCTTAGCAATCGCATGTTCACGACCACCCGAACCGACAACTAACAGCTTCATCTTACAACCTCTTTTACGAATTATTTACTAACATTATACCACAAATGTTCGTTATAATCTCGTTTCGTTCTGCCTTTTAATCAAAAAAAGGAAAGAAACTGTTTTCCTCCCTTTACCTTCTTAATGTCTAAAATGTCTCACGCCTGTGAAGACCATGGTCAAGCCGTATTTGTCCGCCGCTTCGATAGACTCTTGGTCACGGACGGACCCTCCTGGCTGGATGATGGCCTTGATACCTGCTTTGGCGATTTCTTCCACGTTATCCGCGAATGGGAAGAAGGCATCCGAAGCAAGGACAGAACCGTCAAGACGATCTTTAGCTTGGTCAATGGCAATACGAACAGAAGCCACACGGTTAGTCTGACCTGGACCAACACCCAGTGTCATGTGGTCGTTGGTTACAATGATTCCGTTTGATTTGACGTATTTAATAGCTTTCCAAGCAAACTCAAGAGCTGTCGCTTCTGTCTCAGTTGGTTGGCGTTTGGTCACCACTTGCCAATCGGCTGGGCTTTCCTTGACCACATCTTGGTTTTGCACCAGAAGTCCACCAACCACGCCTGTGTATTCTGCCTCTACCTCACTGGCATCTTGAGCATCAAATGGTAAGGCAAGGATACGTAAGTTTTTCTTTTTATTAGTCAAAATGGCTAGCGCTTCATCCGTATAGCTTGGTGCGATGATGATTTCAAGGAATACACCATGCATCTTCTCAGCTGTCGCAGCATCCACCTCACGGTTAAGAACAACGATACCACCAAAGATAGACACTGGGTCAGACTCATAAGCGTAGTCCCAAGCAGTCTCGATGTCATCAGCCTGACCGATTCCACATGGGTTCATGTGTTTGAGAGCCACAACGGTTGGACGGTCTTTAAAATCACGGATGATACGAATGGCCGCATCAGCGTCACGGATATTATTGAATGACAATTCTTTCCCGTTAAGCTGTTTAGCGGATGCAATCGAGTAGTCAGTCGGCAAAGCTTTTTGGTAGAAATCCGCGTCTTGTTGAGGGTTCTCACCGTAACGCATGGCTTGCTTGAGGTCATAAGTCAAGGTCAACTTTTCAGGCTTGCTTTCACCCACTTGAGCTGTGAAATACTCTGCAATCAAGGCGTCATAAGCCGCTGTGTGACGGAAAACCTTGGCTGCCAAACGTTGACGCGTTTCGTAAGTCGTTTCACCATTGGCTGACAACTCGTCCAAAACCACTGTATAGTCAGCAGGGTCTACCACAACCGTCACGCTGGCATGGTTTTTAGCTGCTGAACGAAGCATAGATGGCCCGCCGATATCGATGTTTTCAACTGCATCAGCGTAAGTTACGTCTGGTTTGAGAATCGTTTCTTTAAAGGGATAGAGATTGACCACAACAAGGTCAATGAGCTCAATCTTGTTGTCTTTAGCCGCTTCCAAGTGGCTATCCAAGTCACGACGAGCGAGGAGCCCCCCGTGGATATTTGGGTGAAGGGTCTTGACACGACCGTCCATCATCTCTGGGAAGCCCGTCACATCATCAATCGCAATGGTGTCCACCCCAGCATTGTCAAGGGCAACCTTGGTTCCACCCGTCGAGATGATATCCCAACCTAATTTTTTAAGCTCTTGGGCAAATTCAACAATGCCCGCTTTGTCTGAGACTGAAATAAGTGCTCTTTTTGTCATATTCTTTCTTTTCCTTTTTTAAAAAAGTTCTTCATCTGCTACAGTCGAAAATTTTCTTTCAGCTCGAGGGTTTCCTTATTTTCGTGTAGCCCCCAAACTATCCAACACTTCTGGATACAGCTTGTACTCCGCTTCATGAATGCGAGCTTCAAAGTTTTCGATGGTATCGTCAGCTAGACGTGGCACACGGACTTGTTTGATGATCTTACCAGTGTCCACACCCGAATCCACCCAGTGAATGGTCACGCCACTCTCAGCAACTCCAGCATTCCAAGCATCCTCAATCCCATGAGCTCCTGGAAATTCTGGCAGGTAGGCTGGATGAATGTTGACAATCCGACCTTCATAAGCCGCCAATAAGGTTGGCCCAACGATTTTCATGTAGCCTGCTAGACAAACCAAGTCAATCTGGTGTTCTTCCAAGAGTTCGACAAGGGCCGCTTCGTAGTCTGCCTTGCTCTCAAACTCCTTGAGTTCAAAAGCATAGGACAGAACGCCGAGCTTGTCTGCCCGTTCGAGCACATAGGCGTCACGATGGTCTGAAAAGACAAACTCTACTGGAAATTGTTCCGCTATCACCTGAAAATTTGAGCCATTACCAGAGGCAAAAACCGCTATTTTTTTCATTTGATGATGACACTTTCGTTTTCTTTCTTGACGATACGACCAATTTCATAGACTGGTTCATCCAACAATTCCTTGACACGACTTACATTTTCAGGGCTAACTGCCAGCATAAGCCCCACACCCATATTGAAGATTTCAAACATTTCTTCATGTTTGATCTGACCGTATTTTTCAAGGGCTTTGAAAATTGGAAGCACGGGAACCTTGTCTTCCTCAATCTCAGCAGCCAAGTCAGCTGCAAACATACGAGGTACATTTTCGATAAAGCCACCACCTGTAATGTGGGCAATGCCGTTGACCAACCCTTCCTTGATGAGTGGTAAGACAGCCTTGACATAGATACGAGTCGGCTCAAGAAGAACTTCCTTGAGTTGCTTGCCTTCCAATTCTGGTAAGACTTCCTCACCTGTGTAATCTGCAAAGATACGACGAACCAGAGAGTAGCCATTGGAATGAATTCCACTTGAAGCAAGTCCGAGAAGAACATCTCCTTCTGCCACCTTTGAACCGTCAATGATTTGAGATTTTTCAGCCACACCGACCGCAAAACCAGCCAAGTCATAGTCATCTGCGCCGTACATGCCCGGCATTTCAGCCGTTTCCCCACCAATGAGGGCAGCGCCTGCCTGCACACAACCTTCTGCCACACCAGCAACCACTTGCTCTAGCTTAGCTGGTTCATTCTTCCCTGTCGCTACGTAGTCAAGAAAATAGAGGGGCTCTGCACCTGCAGCGATGATATCGTTGACACACATGGCCACACAGTCCTGCCCAATCGTGTCATGCTTGTCATACTTGATAGCCAACATAAGCTTGGTCCCGACACCATCAGTCCCTGAAATCAAGACGGGCTCTTTGACACCTGTTTTTGATAGATCAAACATACCACCAAAGCCACCCAGAGCTCCCATGACACCTGCACGCTCCGTACGAGCTACGTGCTTTTTAATCCGTTCAACAACTTCATAACCCGCTTCAACATCCACACCAGATTGAGCGTACGCATTTTTATTTGCCATTTTGTTTATTCCTTTTCTTTTTTTGAGAAAGATTGCGACGTATTTTTAGATAAACCATCATTTTATCTAAAAATACTAGTCAGGTCTCTAGCTTTGGTCCCATAGGGCAAAGCGTCTACTGACAAATGCTTTAGCTTTTAGTCAGTAGTGAGACGTGGAGCGTACGCATTTTTATTTGCCATTTTATTTTTCTTTTTCTTTAATGGAGGATCTATTGTCTATTTGTAAAAACTGGTCTTTTCTTCCAAACTTCTACGATAGTCTTCTTCATAGTCGTAGAGAGGTGTTGGGTAGTCACCATCAAAGTAAGCGACACAGAGACCGCCATTTGGCGCATCTGTTTCAATCCCAATCGAATCAATCAAACCTTCAACAGAAAGATAGGTCAGACTGTCCGCACCAATGATTTGGCGAGTTTCTTCAACCGTATGATTGGCCGCAATCAGCTCCTGACGTGTCTGGATATCAATACCGTAGAAGCATGGATAAGCTAGCGCAGGACTGCCAATAGCAACGTGAACCTCAGTCGCACCCGCTTCTTTCAAGAGCTGAACGATACGACGAGATGTTGTTCCTCGTACAATCGAGTCATCAATCATGACCACACGTTTACCTTTGACAACACCAGAAACTGCAGATAGCTTCATCCGAACCCCCTGCTCACGCAATTCTTGAGTCGGTTGGATAAAGGTACGTTGGGTGTATTGGTTCTTGATGAGGCCCATTTCATTTGGTAGCCCGGACTCTTCTGCAAATCCCATAGCTGCGCTGAGGGAAGAATTTGGTACACCGACCACGATATCCGCCTCATGCTTGAATTCACGCGCCAATTGAGCACCCATACGTTTCCGTGCCGTATGGACATTGACACCATGAATGTTAGAATCAGGGCGGGCAAAATAGATATACTCCATAGAACAGATTGCTAACTGAGTATCATCTGTATAGCTATCATACTGGATACCTTTGTCATCAATGATCACAATCTCACCTGGCTTCAAATCACGAATCCACTCGGCACCAATGACTTCAAAAGCACAAGTTTCAGAGGAAACCACCACCGCTCCGTTGGCCATTTTCCCGATAGAAAGCGGACGGAAACCATTGGGATCAAGAGCCGCAATCAACTTGTCCTCAAACAGCAAGATATAGGCAAAACCACCTTTGACAAGGCTGAGCGCTTCCTTGATTTTTCCCATCAAGTTCGGATTGTGACTACGACGAATGAGGTGGGCCAAGATTTCCGAGTCCGAAGTCGCGCTGAAAATCGCTCCTCTTTGTTCCAGTTCTTTCTTGAGAGAGGTTGCATTGGTCAGATTTCCATTATGAGCCAAGCCAAACTGCATATCATGGAATCGAAATAGGAAGGGCTGGATGTTATCTACAGAAGCTTCGCCAGCAGTCGCGTAACGCACGTGACCAATCGCACTAGTTCCTGTCAATTTATCCAAATCAGCAGGATTTCTGAAAACTTCTGATAAAAGTCCCATGTCACGATGGCGCTTTAGTTTTCCTTGGTCATTGGAGAGGATTCCTGCCCCCTCCTGACCACGGTGCTGAAGACTATGGAGACCAAAATAGGTCAATTTAGCAGCATCTGGATGTCCCCAGATACCGAAAACACCGCATTCTTCATTAAGAGATTTTACTTCGTATGTCATTTTATATACCTTTTATTTTCCTGTGAAATAACGCACAGCCGACGCGAACAGGTGCTGATCTTTACTTCCTGGGATGTTTTGGAAGAGACCGTCTTCATAACGTTCTGAGTGTCCCATCTTCCCAATGATTTGACCATTCTTGCTGGTAATTCCTTCGATGGCATTTACAGAACCATTTGGATTGTACTTAGAATCCATGCTTGGTTTGCCGTCAAAGTCAACATATTGGCTAAAGATTTGACCATTGTCACGGAGCTCCGCAAATTCCTCAGCCGTCACGACAAACTTCCCTTCACCGTGTGAAACAGGAATAGCGTGGATATCGCCCACTTCTACTCCAGCCAACCATGGTGAATTAGTATTGGCAATGCGAGTTTCTACCATCTTGGCCACGTGTTGGTTGGCATCATTGTAGAAGAGGGTTGGGCTCGTACTGCTGGCATCTTCAAAGTTTCCGTATGGAAGAAGACCTGATTTGACCAAGGCCTGGAATCCATTACAGATACCGATAATCAAGCCACCACGGGCGATAAAGCTATCAATAGCTACACGCACTTTTTCATTGAGCAGGATGTTGACAATAAACTTAGCTGAACCATCTGGCTCGTCCGCAGCTGAGAAACCACCGGCAAAGAAGAGAATGTTAGCTTTTTCAATATTGTCAACCATAGTTTCGACTGACTTGACAATAGCCTCTTCATTCAAGGTCACAAATGGCACCAAGTTAACCTCTGCACCTTCTTTTTCAAAGGCTTTTGCTGAGTCATATTCTGAGTTGGTGCCTGGAAAGACTGGGATATAGACCACTGGTTTTTCAACCTTTTCTTTGGCTTTAATCACAACAGCTGATGCCACAGCCGGTACTTCAGCAAGTTCTTTCGCTTGAGTAAATTCTGTTGGGTAAACTTCTTCCAGTTTTCCTTGGAATGCACTGTCAAGCTTGTGTCCATCTAGCTTCACACCGTTGACAAGGAGTGTAAAGTCTGCACTTGTTTGTCCAATCTTCTCTACTCCAGCGATTTCTTCAGGAGAGGTGAAGACAAATCCGCCTAATTGAGCTGTCAAAGCTGTCTCAAGATTTTCAAGGGTTACAGTAGCACCGATATGGTTACCAAATGTTGCAAGGGCAAGAGCTTCAAGGATACCACCATATTTGACCGCTGATGCAGCTGTCACTTTGTGAGCCTTTTGAAGGGCTTCAAACTGAGCAAAATTAGACTTAATCAAGTCAAAATCAATCTCTGTTGAGAGTGCTTGGCCTGGAATGTAGTAGATATTTTCCCCAACAGCTTTAAATTCTGGAGAGAGCACCTTACGGCTATCTGCTGTTGTCACACCAAAGGCTACCAAGGTTGGCGGTACGGTCAATTCTTCAAAGGTACCAGACATAGAGTCCTTACCGCCGATAGATGGCAAACCAAGTTGAATCTGAGCTTCGATTGATCCCAGAAGAGCTGCTACTGGCTGACCAAAACGCTCTGCTTGCTTATCCATCCGCTCGAAGTACTCTTGGTAAGAGAAACGAGCCTTAGACCAGTTGGCACCAGCAGCCACCAAACGAGCAGTTGCTTCGATAACCGCATAAGCAGCACCGTGGTATGGAGACCATTCAGCTAGATAAGGGTTGAAACCTTGAGCCATGACTGACGCAGTATGAGTCACACCGTGTTGAACTGGTAATTTCTGCACAGATGCCTCAGTTGGTGTGAGTTGGTAACGACCACCAAGTGGGTGATTAACCGTTGAGCGTCCAACAGAGCAGTCAAAGATAGTCTGTAATCCTTTTTGACTGGCATGGTTGAGGTCAGATAGAACCGCAAGGGTATCTGCTTCAAGAGTGTCAGCAGATGTTTGACGTTCTTCTGGGAGTTTGACATCCTTGTCCACAACCTTAGCATCAACGACCACACGCACACCATTGGTGTCAAGGAAACGACGCTCCAAGTCCACGATTCTTTCACCATTCCAGTGCATGACAAGATTTGGTTTTTCAGTCACTGTCGCAACGACAACAGCATCAATGTTTTCTTTTTTACATTCTGCTATGAAGGCATCTACATCTTCTGGACGAACTACCACGGCCATCCGTTCTTGAGATTCAGAGATAGCAATTTCGGTACCGTTCAAGCCTTGATATTTAAGAGGCACCTTGTTGAGGTCGATTTCAAGACCATCTGCCAATTCACCGATAGCCACACAGACACCGCCTGCCCCAAAGTCATTTGATTTCTTGATCAGACGTGTCACTTTCCCATTGCGGAAAAGACGTTGAATCTTGCGTTCTTCGATAGCATTCCCTTTTTGAACCTCAGCACCAGCAGTCTCTACAGACTCAACTGTTTGAACCTTAGAAGAACCTGTCGCACCACCGACACCGTCACGTCCAGTCTTCCCACCGAGCAAGATAATGACATCACCCGCTTCCGGTTTTTCACGGACAACATTTTCCTTAGGAGCCGCACCGACAACTGCACCAAGCTCCATGCGTTTAGCTACAAAGCCTGGGTGGAAATATTCACGAACATAAGTTGTTGCAAGTCCAATCTGATTACCATATGAAGAATAACCATGGGCCGCTGTTTTAGAAATGACTTGTTGTGGCAATTTCCCAGCACGCGTTTCCGAAATCGGTGCTGTAATATCACCGGCACCTGAGATCCGCATGGCTTGGTAAACATATGAGCGACCTGACAACGGGTCACGAATGGCACCACCGATACAAGTAGCCGCCCCACCAAACGGCTCAATCTCAGTTGGGTGATTGTGGGTTTCGTTCTTAAACATGAGAAGCCATGGTTCTTTCACACCATTGACATCCACCTCAATTTCAACAGAGCAGGCATTGATTTCATCAGACACTTCCATATCGTCCAAACGTCCATTAGCACGCTCATATCGACCGAAAATAGTAGCCATATCCATCAAGGTTTGAGGTTTTTCTGTACGTCCTAGCTCGTCACGCATAGCGATATATTTGTCATAAGTCGCCTGCAATTGTTTTTGGAATTTAGAAGCTGAGAAGTCGATGTTTTTCAACTCCGTCTCAAAAGTTGTGTGACGGCAGTGGTCAGACCAGTAAGTGTCCAAAACCTTAAGTTCCGTCTCAGTTGGCACACGTCCAATTGACTTGAAATAGTCTTGGATAAAGAGTAAATCATCCACTTCCATGGCCGTCCCTTGCTCAGCCTTGTAGCGAGCAAAGTCTTCTGCTGTATAGCTTTCAAAGAAAGTCAATTTTGGAATGGTCTTGTCTGACTCTGAAAATTCCTGCTTGGCAATCCCTGTCGTGATGTCCTTGAAACGAGAATCAACTGGGTTGAGCAAGTAGTTCTTGACCGCCTCTAACTCAGTCGCATTAATATCTTTATTAACCAAGTACAATTGTGCTGTATTAACTGTCACATCACTCGAACTTCCCAACAAAAGCAAAGCTTCCTGTGAAGAAGCTGCACGCTGGTCAAACTGCCCTGGCAGGCTTTCAATGGCAAAGAAAGCATAGTTGGCAAGATCTGCCTGCACAGCCGTTTCATCCAAGACATGGTCTGTCACTTGCTCAGAGAAAATGTGTTTCTCTGCGGGTGCAAATAAGTCCTCATCCAAGTTAAATACATCATATACTTGCACAATACGAATACTTTTCAAGCTTGAAAGTCCCAAGTTGTGCTGGAGTTCTCTCACCAGACTCTCTGACTTGACCTGAAAATCAGCCTTTTTCTCAACAAAAATACGTTTATCCATCAATTCTTATTCCTTTATTTCAACTCTTACAATGTTCCAACGACCTTGGGGTTGTTATGTCAATCCCTGCAACTTTCCCCATACAATCCCATAAACGTCGGCTAATTCACCTAGTCCCCTACGGAGTGAAAAGGTCTGGGGGACCTTTTCAGCCTGAGTCCTTTTAGTTGAGAGACGAAGGTTTTCCGTTGCTAACAGCTTATTTTAAACTCTGCAACTTTTCCCAAACAATCTCGTAAACATCTGTTAGTTCTCCTAATCCCCTACGGAAAACATCCTTATCCATGTGGTTGCCATCCGCATCCCACAAACGGCAGTTATCTGGTGAAAATTCATCTGCTAAGATAATCTTACCATCCTTGTCAAAACCGAACTCTAGCTTAAAGTCAATCAACTTAAGTCCAATCTCAGCAAACCAGGCTTTCAAAAGCTCATTAATACGACGAGTTTCTTCCTTCAAGTAGGCGATTTGCTGGTCATCCGCAATCTGTAGGAATTTCACATGTTCGTCATTGATAAACGGGTCATCCAAATCATCATTTTTGTAGTAAAATTCGACAATTGGAATCTCAAAGGCGATACCTTCATCTACGCCAAAACGTTTTGAAAAGGAACCAGCTGTGTAGTTTCGAAGCACGACTTCCAAAGGAATGATTTCCACCTTTTTATTGAGTTGTTCCGTGTCTGAGAGTTTCTCCACAAAGTGAGTCGCCACGCCAGCCGCATTTAATTTCTCAAAAATAAAAGATGAAATCTGATTATTTAACACTCCCTTTCCTGCAATCTGCTCCTTTTTGACACCATTGAAAGCAGTCGCCTGGTCCTTATAAGTTGAAATAATAAGATTTTCATCATCAGTTGTATAGATATCTTTAGCTTTTCCCGAATAGATCAATTGTTTTGACATTTTAAAGTTCGCCTTTCGTATTACTTGAGCACATTCTACCACAAAAAACCAAAAAATACAAGAATTTAAACGAATAAATAACAAATGCGTTTCAAAAATTGTAAAGAAAAAACTGCAAGAAGAATCTTTCTCACAGTTTTAAAATTATTTAACTCTCAAAACACGAACATTACTCTTTGTTCAAAAATTGATCCAAATAATAACGTAGATAACTTTTCCTACCTGTAATCATCTGCAGGCGACCTTCCACTCCGTACCGAAGTTTTTCAGCCTGCTCCGAAGTTAGATTAGTCTCCGCCTCGATTTTAAAGAAATTCCCTTTTTCAGTCTTAGTAGCTGTCGCATCAATACTTGTAATAGTAGAATCTAGGAAAAGTTGATTCTTGGCATCATGAGTCGTCCTATAGCGAACAGAATCACCGACCTTGATCCTTGCTACATCTTTTGAACTTAGATAAGCTGTTAGTTTGGCTTTCCCTTCTTTTTCCAAGGACGGATAGAGTTGGGCTAGTAGAGTCCCCTCTGCTACCATGGTAGAGTCACTGGTCTCAGGATTGAGGTGAAGCACCCCATCCTCACTCGCCGTGATTTTTCCCTTGTCTAAAAGATTTCCCTGTGCCTTCTTACCTGACTCTGCCTCCAAGATTTTCTGGTCTAAAAGGGTCAATTCCTGACCAACCTTTGCCAAGTGTTGGGATTTGAGAGACTCCAATTGACTGCTTAAGCCTGACGCATAGGCTTGCTGGGTACCTGAACCTGCATACTGAACACGGTAAGTAGCAAGATTAGATTCTAACTGAGAAAGCTGCGCTTCTACCTGCGCAACAGCCTGAGATTTAGCTTGCGGATTTTCCTCGCCCTGAGACTTATAGGACTGGTAGAGAGAGTAGGCTAGATTCTGATTGGCCAAGGAAGCGCCTGTTTCAATAGCTGACTTAGCTGTCTGGTAATCACGAATTTTAGCCTCTGTTTGACTGATGAGGTTGCCGATTTCGGCTTGGGTTTGACTAGCTGCTGCATTCTGGGACGCGATGGTCTCATTTTGTTGCGATGTACTAGCCCTAAGACTGCCTGCTTGACTGATGTAGTCGCGAAAGGTGGCTTGGTAGCCAAACTTATCCTCCTCTGGAAAGTGGTTCTCCCCTTCTTGCAGACTTTTTTGCAAATACTCCAATTGCTTTTTTTGATCCTTGAGCATGTCCAACTGACTGGCATAAGACTCCGCTTGGACACTCTCTGCCCCTTCCTGGTATTGAACCAAAAGATCCCCCTTCTTAACCAGCTTATTTTCTTCCAAATGATTGACAAGAATGCGATTGTTGCTAGTTGATTGGATATTTGCAAGGATACGACTAGGCTCGACAGTAGCTCTGGTAGACAAACTTATCTCCTTCTCTGCTAAAGTTGCAAAGCCAAGTAAAAACACGAGCAGAAGGGACATAGGTACAATCACCCGACTGGAAAAATTATGGTAACGACGATTATAAAACTCCGCACTTTCTAAAAATTCTGGTTTCATCCTCTCCTCTTTCTAGCTATTCACCAAATGGGCGTAAAAACCACCCTGTGCAAGCAAATCAGCATGATTTCCTTCTTCGACAATCTTTCCTTGATCCAAGACAACAACCTTCTCTGTCCGCTCAGCAATGGTCAAGCGGTGGGCAATGAAAATCAAGGTCTTGTCTAAAGCCATGAGATTATCGATAATCCTCTTCTCTGTCAAAATATCCAAACTGCTGGTCGCCTCATCCAAAATCAAGACCGGCGCATCTGTCAAGAGAGCACGCGCCAAAGCAATTCTCTGACGTTGACCACCTGAGATCCCTGCCCCATCCGAAGTCAATTCTGTCTGGTAATTCAGTGGCATCCGCTCGATATCCTCTCGAATCTCTGCCAATTCGACCGCCCGTAAGATATCCTCCTGAGTCGTCCCTTCCTTGGCTCCCAAAAGAAGATTCTCCAAAATCGTTCCGTTAAAGACATAGGGCTGTTGAGGCAAATAGTTGATGTACTGACGTAGAGCCTTTTTATCAATCTGATTGAGATTGACACCACCCAGACTAATCTCTCCCTGACTAGGGTCGTAAAAATTAACCATCATCTTGGCCAAGGTCGTCTTACCTGACCCTGAAATCCCTACAAAAGCCACCTTAGAACCCTGCGGAATAGTCAGATTGATATCCGACAAGACATCTCGACCATAGCCATACTTGTAATGAACCTGCTTGAAGGTCATCTCTCCCTTCATCAAGCTCAAATCCTCAACCGTTTTCTTCTCCTCAAACTCAGAAGCTACCAGATAAACCTCATTCAAACGGTTATTGGCAACCTGCGCTGTCTGAAGCTTGGTTTGCAGGTTGATGATATTTTCCAAAGGATTGGTAAAGTAAACCAGCAAGGTATTATAGGTAATCAACTGCCCCAAACTCATCTTGCCATCCATAACCAGAATAGCCCCCATCCAGAGAATACCGACATTGAGCAAGAGATGTGCTACTTTTTTCAAAGCCTTTTGCTGACTCTCTGCCCGACTATAGGAAAAGGATTTTTTCAGATAATCCACAAATTCCTTGTCAATCTTTTGGTAACGTTGACTTTCACTGGTCAAAGACTTGATCGTCTCAATACCGTTGATGTCCTCAATGATAGAAGAAGACAGAACCGCATTGGCTTCCATGGTATCCCGATTCATCTTTTCAAACGGCTTCATAAAGGCAAAGATAATCACTGTATAGATAGGAAGCGCCAATAAAGTCATGAAAAAGAGATTGGTATTTTGTGAAAATAAAACAAGAGAAATAATGACAACCGTTGACACATCTAGGAAAATCGAAAGAATGGTCGAAGCCAGCGCATCGATGATACTATTAGCATCTGTAAAACGAGACACGATTTCCCCTGTCCTGCGTGTCGCAAAAAAGGACATAGGCAGGTGAAAAACATGCTTGATATAGGATAAAATCACGTCAATCGACAGGCGTTGCCCCAAAACAAGCAAGAGATACTCCTGAGCGTAAGACAAGATCTGCTGGAGAATATAAACAATCACCAGCCCAATAGAAATAATCCCCAAGGTCGAACGCATCTGATCTGGCACATAGGTATCAATGATAGACTGCAGATAATAAGAACCCACAATGTTAATCAGGGTCACCAAAAGTGTCGCTAGGACGATGTTGGCAATCAAGCCACGCTGCTTCACTAATATAGGGATAAAAGAGAGCAGACCATTCTTTTGATCCTTATGAGGCTTGTAGTCTGGACTAGGTGCCATAAAAAGAGTCACTCCTGTCCATTCTTCCGCAAAACGCTCACGTGGCAGTTTGGTCAATTTCACCCCAGGATCTGGATCGGCAATATGAATGCTATCCTTATCCTGCCCAGTCACCACATAGTAGTGGAGCAATTTCCCTTCCTTAAGCACATGGGCAACAAAAGGAAAAGTCAAATCTGGCAAGTCAAATAGCGTCATATCCGCCTTAATTGCTCGCGTCTCAAAGCCAATCTCCTCTGCCACCTTGACCAAGCCCAAAGCCGTCGTCCCATCCATGGTCGTCTTGGCCAATTCTCGCAAGTGAGCCAAAGAATAATAGCTACCATAGTAGCCAAAAACCATGGCTAATGAAGCTACACCGCAGTCCATCTGATCCACCTGCGGACGATAGTGACGTTTCCCAAATTTCATATTCATCTCCTTTTCCTAAACTCATCTGATAATAACTATCTTACCCCAATCCTCAAACAAAAACTGGACTTCATTCCCAAATGCGCCTATCTCCCTCCCAACTGCACTTTTGAGATAAAAAAATAGGTAGAACAAACGTCCTACCTACTAAAAATATGGTATGAAAGGAAATTGATGTTTTACTGACACCCTAGGCAAGCTTGAGACAAATAAATCATTGATAGTAACATTTACGACATCCTATTTATTACTTCAATTTTTAATTCCCTGCTATTTCTAAGCCACCTCTGGTATGATCTATTCCTAGTCAGAATAGATAACACCGTTCTAAATCACGATTCATAGTTTTTCTTACATCCTTTGTATCAAATTGTTAAATTTAACGTTTGCTTCCTAGATGACGACCGTACATATAGGTAACGACTCCTAAAACACCCCAAGCAATAGCTGTAGAAGTAGTAATAATAAGTCCACCCTCGGTACTAGCCAAATCTGCTTCTGCCATGATTTCAAATTTTTCTTCTAATTTTTTCATATCCTACCTACTCCTTTAAATATACTAACCAAACGTACGAGATAACCAATAGCCAGCTACCCCAGCTCCACCTGCAGCAAGTAATGAGCCTCCGATAACAATCAATAAACCCACTCCGCCTTGTACTTGCTCTAATTCATTTTGCTTTACGATTTCAAATTGATTCAAATTTTGCATGATATACTCCTTTTTAAATAATACTAGCTAATCCAATAGCTACTCCTACTAATAAACCCACTATTCCTGAGGCTGATATAATAATAGCCGCAAATTCGTTTGAAAACTTCATTTATTCTCTCTTTATCTCTTGTTTCGACTAATTCCAATAGCTACACCTGCACTTAAACCTGCAAATGCTGAACCTGCAATAATACTAGCTGCTACTGCAATCGGAATAATTCCCCCATCCACATTCATCAACTCTTCTTCTGTAAGAGCTACAAAGTTCTGTTCCATTTTGTCAAAATTTGTCATCTTGTTTTCTCCTCAATTTTTATGTTTTTATGTTTTGTTATATCTTTAATGTTTAGCCTCTAAACCACTTATTATTGACCTTATACCCTAGATAAAAGAGCCCAAATAAAACGGAGTAAATTTCTGGATAAAATAGGGTATTGATTGGATTTTTCAAAATCAAATACGTTGCGATGTAGATTATGAGCGATACGGTAAAATACCCCTCAGCAAAACCTAGTAAGAATTGTTTCATAGCAGACTCCTTTTTATCTGACAAGAATGGCATAGTTTTCCGCCATTCACATGCACAAAATCCCTTTGATTCAGATTCATCATTTATATCTTTGATTATGTTTTGACAAATCTTTGCAAAAAATACCAAAATATCCTGAGAAAAGCAAACCAACCAAAGTCCATTGCCAATTAAAGGATACTAACGAACCTGTACGAATCACATAAAGCGCGAGATTAAGAGTTATTCCCAATAAAGGGAATATAGTGGCTAGTTTAGGTAACAATGTATTAAGGTTGTTCATTATCTAACGCCCACGACGAGCAAAATCTGAACCAAATGTGTAACCAGCCCCAAATGCACCAAATGCAATAGCACTTAGGCCAAATATAATCGAAATAGGTTCAATTCCTCCTTCAATTACTTGCAAATCTTTCTCATCAACTACTTGAAATTTATCCATTCTTTTCTCCTTTACTTCTATATAATAAAATGAATACCATTAAAAACAATGAAATTGTTGGTATATTAAAATCATCAAACCATGTAGGTAAAGGTAGCTTATTCACATCAGCTACCAACCTGATAATTGTATAAGATATTGAACTAAGTAATACCATAAGCTCAGGCCAAATCTTCAACATTAATTTAATAAATTTCATATATATCTACAAAATTATGGTCGATTAGCATAATATCCTGCAGCTACGCCCGCACCTGCTGAAACTGTAGCAAGCGCAGCTACACCTCCAATTAATTTCCAACCAATAACTGCACCACCAATAATAATTGGTGCAACTCCCCCATCCACATTCACCAACTCTTCTTCTGTAAGAGCTGCAAAGTTCTGTTCCATTTTGTCCAAATTTGTCATCTTTTTCTCCTTTATTTCCATTTTTTAGTTTACGACTCCTGGACCTTAAACCATTTTAAAAACCAGAATGGATTAATTATTGAATTCTTTTTTTCTTCCTTTTCTTCTCACTTATCTATTTGAGAAGTGATTTAAAATGAACAGGTAAATTTCATTTATTTTAAATACCATTTGATAAACCATGGCAATAAGATTGGTAAATACATCGCGTAGTCTCCTTCCTTCTTGTCTCACTTATTTATTCGAAAAACAATTCGAAAACGTACAACTAAATTAAATTTATTTGAAAAATAATTTAGCAAACCACGGGTAGAAAATTGGTAGATACATGAAGCAAACTCCTTTCCTTTTACTCTTACTTATCTATTCGGAAAACAATCCAAAAAAATAAGAATATCAGAAAATTTTCTGACATTCTTATTGATAAATTTATTCAAATCTAATAGATATTAGACATTGAGATGTTTTTTAAGTGTTCTTCTGGCTGTTCGTGATACGGGGAAATGCAAGCCTTCTAACAAGGTCACTTCTGTGGCAGTCATCTCTTCGATAGCCTGTAAACTGACTAACGTATTGCGATTGGCATAGACAAAGTAATCTTTTTCAGCCTTAGCAGCTATATCCTTAAGACTGCCATAAATGGTCTTGATAGAGTGATTGGCATAATAGACCTTGATACGGTGGGATTCCACTGAAGTTTCAAAGGCTAAAATCTCATGGTAGGGCAGAGTAAAGCCCCGTCTCCCCTCAAAACTATAAGTAAAGAGACGCATATTTTCCCTCTTATCCACTGCCAGTACATAATCCAGACAGCGCTCCAGCTGATGACGATAGTCCGCCTCAGGCTGATCCTTGGAAATAAAATCCAAGGCAGACAAGTGATAGCGAAAAGCTAGAGGCAAGGCCTCCGAGTGTGTGGATACAAAAACAATGCTTGTAAAAGGATCCCGCTCCCGAACCTGTTGAGCAACCTGAAAGCCCCGTTCTCGCTCTCCATCAATCTCTAAATCCAATAAATAGAGCTGGTAATGGTCAAAATACTGAGAATACTTTTCAACGTCCCCATAGTTTTTGGCAATATCAATTTCCAATCTCAAATTGCGAGAGCGACCAATATCTAGTAAAGTCTGCTCTATCCGTCCTTGCTGGACTCTATCGTCTTCCAAAACTAAAATTCTCATTCCTCTCCCCCTCGTTTCTCATCCTTAAATGGCAATTCTAAATCTTGTCTAAAAGTCGTCTCTCCTAGCTGGGTATCTAAGTTTAAATTATAATGAAAAACCATATCCTCCAAGGTTGCTAAGCCCAGTCCACTGTGGTTGCCCTTGGTAGAGTAACCCTTTTGACTGAGAATGCTAGGATTCAGTTCTTCTTTCTTACGAGTGTTTTCAATGATAAAACGGACACTCCTATCACCTGCCAACAAAGCAACCCGAATCTGCGGACTTTCCGCCTCACTAGCTGCCTCCAAGGCATTCGTCGTGAGGATAGAGAGGATACGGATAGCCTCCAATATCGGTAATGCTAGTTCTTCAACAACCCCCACCGTCTCCAAATTAAAATGAATTCCCTGATTATCTGCCACAATCATGGCTTTTGCCAAGGTATTGCGAATAGCTATATCATGAATATTGTGAAGATTAAAGGCTGTGTAGTCCGCCTTTCTCAGCTTTTCATTGGTCTTTAGAAAGACATCTTGATAGATGGTAGACACCTCAGCCATGTCTTGATTCGCTATGGCAGGCTCCATACTGGCGATAATCCCAGCAAAATCATGACGGAAATCTCGCACTTCATCATAGAGATGCCCCAGCTTATCAACCATTCCTTGCAAGGAACGATTTTCTTCTTCCTGTCTCTGAATGGTCTGCTCATCACGATAAACCTGCTCCAAATGCTTGATGTAAAAGAGCCAAGAAAAAAAGAGAATGAAAATCAGGAGAGAAATGGTCGTATCAAATCGAACGTAGAAAGAACTATTTCTATTGGTCATAAACGAAGAAAATATCCTAAATCCAGTCAGAGGTAGGATAATGAAAAAACTCTTACGATAGTGGGTTTTAAAAGCATCTGAAAAGAATAAATCCAAATCCAAAGACCAACGCTTCATAATAACTACTGCCAATACAAAAGCTAGTAGAGAAAAAAAGAATTAACAATACCATTTCCTACTTCTGATAGCATATCTATATCTAACATCCGAATATAGAACAATACCAATAAATAGCGAATACTCTGATAAAAACTAAAAAGATAGAATGAAAGAAATAAAGATTCCCCCTTTTTCTTCCTATTCACATAGAAAATAAGGTAAAAAAAGATTAAAACTTCCAAATACATAATTTCAAAAAAAGTTTTACCAGCTATTAATTGCATCATTAATAAATAGACTATGTATCTCTTTTTACGAAATTCCGGTGTAATTTGGTAACCTAGATAGATTGGAGGAACTATAATGGAGACTATCAATAATAAAGCAAATAGAGTTTCCTTAATAAAAGTCAAAATCATACTATCCAATCACAGTTTTAGTTGGCGCTGGAGTACAATACCGAGGTTGGCAAAGCCCAAACAAAGAACAAAAGAAATTCCCTCCACCATTCACTTCCTCCAATACCTCTGGGGTTAACTCTTCAAATTATTCCAATTCTACAAATGTATTTTTCATTTCCATGATAGATTCCTTTTCATTATTTTATAGATAACTCTATCCCCTGCTCCATCTACAAAAGGCTTTAGTTTTCTTTTAAAATACAAGAAATCTAAAGCCTCCTGAAAATGGTATATTGGTTAGAGCGTTAACGATTAGTTGTGAAGATGTTATTTTTATTTAACCACAACCACTTTATAATATTCGTTTGAGTGTGGAGATTCTATTTTGATTTTTTCACCATATAAACCATCAATTTCTTTATCAAGGAAATTTGAAACTCCTGATGGCAAGCGTTTCATCTTAAGAATCTCACCAGATTGATCCGCATAGGCTAGAATGTGATGGTGAGTAGTGGTTGCTCCATCATCAATCAATACAAAGTAACCTGTTTTGAGCTTACCTTGTTCATTTTCTAAATAGTATAATTTATTGTTATTGATTGTGAAGCTAGTACCCCCAAGACGAAGTCGTGCACCTGGATTTTCTAGATAAAGATCATTGCCAACTTTTTTGATTTCTGAATAGGTTGTCATTGCTGGGATATTAACCACACGATGTCCATTTTCATCAAAGTAGTAGCGGTTTGATAAGTTTTGAAAGTTCTGTACAACTATCTTAGGATCAATTTCTTGTCCTTCTTCTTTATTATCCACTAAAGCTAAGGTTGTATTTGAAACCACATCCCCATATTTGTCGGAAAACTTCTTGAACTCTGGTCTGATATACCAAGCATTTTTTTCAATAATAACATCATCACCTTTAGCATTTAGCAAATATTCTTGCCCATCTCCAAGTTTGACAATATCATGAATATTGTATCCAGCATCTTTTCTATTTACTAGATAGCCATCCTTACCAATGACATAACTTTCCCCATCACTGGCTGGGACAGCTCTATCTGCGACCATAGCACCTGATTTTTCAAAGTAAGACCATTGACCATTTGCAGTCGCCCATCCTGTTGCCATAGCGCCACTGCCTTTGAGGTAATACCATGTGGGCCCTTCTTTATACCAACCTGTACGCATGGCACCACTATTTGCTAGCGAGTACCATGTGTTACCCTCTTTATACCAACCTGTGCGCATTGCACCACTATCTGCTAGTGAGTACCATGTGTTGCCTTCCTTGTACCAGCCAGTACGCATAGAACCACTATCTGCTAGAGAATACCATGTATCACCGTCTTTGAACCAGCCTGTTTGCATTTTACCAGAAGCGTCAAAGTGGTACCAAGAGTTAGCGTTTTGCACCCATTTATTTTTGGCAAGACTGCCATCTTGAGAAAGATTCCAGTCGGCACCATTTTTAACCCAAGTATCTGCAGCCTGTGCTTGGTTAATAGACAAAAGCAGACCAGCACCTGCAAGCAGACCAAGTGTGAGTAGTTTAGATTTTTTCATAGCCATTTCCTCCTTTATCGAATAGCTATAAGAGGAATTCCCTCTTTATTTAGCTATATTCTAATACTTTTCATAATCAAAGTCAATAATATTGTGAAAAATTAGACAATTTTACCAATATCTACGAATTGTATTTTGAGTAATACCGTATTGATCCATATAAGAAACATATTTACCTGGATATGGAGCATGAACTACCTTTCCACCACCAACATAAATACCTACATGGTCATTTGTCCCCTCACTATTATACAAAATCAAATCTCCAGCTTGTTGAGAACCATTACTTACGTAACTTCCTCCTGTTGCTTGACCATAGGTCACTCTAGGAATACTAATATCGAACTTAGCATGAATGGCCATCGTAAATCCTGAGCAATCTACACCACTATTCAAATCTGCCCCACCCCAAACATATGGGATTTTATCTACAAAGGTTTCTGCATATTCAGCAATTGCCTGTCCACGATTTTCTACCCATGCACCACTTGCTCTAAAGAAGTATGGTGTACCACTCACACGTTGATAACCAGTGACCATAGCACCACTAGCAGATAAGTAGTAATAATTACCATCAGGTTGAATCCAAGTATTTTCTTTCATCCATCCTTGGTCATCAAAATAGTACCACTTGCCATCTAATTGTTCCCAATTTTTAGCATACCCACCTGAACCGTATTTAAACCACCATTTACCATTGGTTTGCATCCATGTTCCTTTCGGATCACGATATTGATTGAAAGCTTTCTTCTCTTGATTACCCTCTGCTTGAGTTTCTTTATCTTCAAAACCAATCAATTTTACTTGGTCAGCTTCTTCAGCTTTTATCTTGCCTTGATTAACTAATTGAGCAATCGCTTCTTTCTCACTTGCTGATGGGGAATCAGCATAGGCAACCGTAGTATTTGCTAGGAGAACGCCTCCTGCAAGAACTAACAAACTAGAATAAAGATATTTTTTCATCGTGAAAATCCTTTCTTTTAAATTAATATTTATTGCAACTATATTAATGCAACAATTATTATAAATAACTCCTAATAATAGTTAAGAGTACAACAATTCTATGTATTTTTATGTGACATTACTTTGATTTAGATTACGAAAATATCATCTCATCCTCCTTCTTGTTTAATTTCCTAAAAACCAAGTTAAAAAAAATATAAAAATTGGTAAAACGTAAGTAAAATTAGTAATCCTTTTCATAGTCTTCAATACCTTCCTTCTATCATTATTGTTCAACTTACACCTTTATGATATACTAAAAATAAGTATTTTCTTAAAACTTCTACTTTTGGAACATTTTGGGGAGGTGAAAATATGCGGTGGGATATTGGTTCAGTTTATAAATACATTCGTAAGTCAAAAGGGATTACACAAAATGAGGTCTGTGGTGACTACATTACTCATTCTAACTTATCTAAGTTTGAAAATAATCATTCTACTCCTAGGTATGACACTATGGAGTTGTTGTTGAGACAAATTGATATGTGTTTCGATGAATTTCATTATATTTGTCAACATTACCAAATGGATTCTCGTAAGAAATTATTTTCAGAATACTATCAAGTCATTTCTTCACCTAATTTAGAAGAAATGAAGATATTGCTATCAAAATGTCAAATTTATCTAGATGAAGTGCAGAATGATATCCCAATAGAACATGCTGTGAAAGAATTAACCATTTTTATAGAAGTGATTGAAAATCAGTTCTCCGAAAAAGCCAAAGCTTTAGCTGAAGAGTTATGGAAAGAATTGGAAAAAAGGGATCAGTGGTTTCTTTCAGATTTGCGGTTATTAGTGATTATCATCTTTCATTTCCCTATTGATTCACTAGAAATGCTACGTCAGAGGCTTGTAAAATCTCTAAATAAATACACAGATTATAGGCCAATTCAAAGTATTCATTACTCCATTCTAGCCAATATGACACGAATGTACCTTGAAGCAGATAAGAAAGATGACTGTCTATGCTTGATTCAAGAATGTCTTGAGTTATCAAAAGAAATGAAGCGATACGATTTATTGGGTGTAGCTCAAGTACGTCTGGGAATCGTTAATGAAGATCATACTATGATTAATAAAGGACTATCCTTACTCGAATCAACAGATGAAGGTCGATTACTAGAGGAAATGAAAAAAGAAGTTTGTGATTATTATCAAGTAGATTTTTTTGAAATAGAGACCAAACAGTAACTATTACATTATGAATAAAAGCGAACATGATTTCCTAGCAAACGAAACTGTTCGCTTTTTCGTTTTACTCTGTCAGATAGTTTATTTTACAATAGAAACATTGCCTGTTGAACTATCAATTTTAACAGTTTGACCGTAGAAACCATCAATTTCTTTATTAAGATAATCTGAAATTCCTGTTGGTAATCGTTTCATCTTAAGAATTTCACCAGATTGGTCTGCATAAACAAGAATATGATAGTGATGATAGCTTGGTCTATCATCAATCAATGCGAAATAACCTGTTTTTAACTTGCCATTATCACCATCTAAATAGCATAGTTTGTTGTTATTGATTGTAAAGCTGGTAGCTCCAAGACGAAGTCGTGCATCTAGATTTTCTAAATAGACATCATTGCCAACTTTTTTAATCTCTAAATAGGTGGTCATTTCTGGAAAATTTGTTACTCGACGACCGTCTGCTCCAAAGTAATATCGACCTGGTAGATTTTGGAAATTACGAATAACAGCTTTAGGATCAATTTCTTGTCCTTCATCTTTATTATCCACTAAAGCTAAGGTTATATTTGAAACCACATCCCCATATTTATTAGAAAACTTTTTAAACTCTGGCTTAATGTACCAAGCATTTTTTTCAACAATGACTCCATCTTTTGTATGAATAAGATGATAATCATACCCGTCAGATAAAGTAACAATATTTGTGATAATTGTATCATCCGTTTGAGATTCTTCAACCTGACTTGGAAGTTTGGTTAACATATAACCATCCTTGCCAATGACATAACTTTCCCCATCGCTGGCTGGAACAGCTCTATCTGCGACCATAGCACCTGATTTTTCAAAGTAAGACCATTGACCATTTGCAGTCGCCCATCCTGTTGCCATAGCGCCACTGCCTTTGAGGTAATACCAAGTAGCTCCTTCTTTGTACCAACCAGTACGCATGGCACCACTATCTGCTAGTGAGTACCATGTGTTGCCTTCCTTGTACCAGCCAGTGCGCATAGCGCCACTATCTGCTAGAGAATACCATGTATCACCGTCTTTGAACCAGCCTGTTTGCATTTTACCAGAAGCGTCAAAGTGGTACCAAGAGTCAGCGTTTTGCACCCATTTATTTTTGGCAAGACTACCATCTTGTGAAAGATTCCAGTCAGCACCATTTTTAACCCAAGTATCTGCAGCCTGTGCTTGGTTAATAGACAAAAGCAGACCAGCACCTGCAAGCAGACCAAGTGTGAGTAGTTTAGATTTTTTCATAGCCATTTCCTCTTAAAATAGATAAATCCAAAGTAAGAAAATCCAATAGAAACGAAGTCAAAATAGAACTTCTAAAATTTCTAAGAACATAAGATAAAGACTAGTTTATCAAAAGTACATAGCCATCACTTTCCCTCAACTATAAAATAAATCCTTTTTTATATCTACATTATAGTCCTGCAAAAAAGAAAGTTAATTAAAATTATGACTATATTAACATTTTTGTTCTAGCAGAGATCAATTGATTTTTTCATTTGATCTTCATTTCTTATCTCCTTTTTGGAGATTTATTTTTCTGATTTCATTATACCCCTTATTTGTCCCAAGATTTCTCCTGTCCCTAGAAAGACTAAATCTGTTCCTAAACGGTCGCTTGAACCAAAGAAAAAATTCCAAAGCAAATGCCTTGGAACTTCTTATCTTTATTTTGCTTGAATGATTTTAACCACATCTCCCACACTTTGGAGTTGGTCAATTTCCTCATCACTGATTTCGATTCCAAATTCGTCCTCAATGGTTAGTACAAATTCCATCAAATCTACCGAATCAGCATCCAAATCGTCTTTCAGACTCAAGGATTCTGTCACGACAAAGTCTTCTCCCTGTCGTTCTTGGATAATGGTCACAATACGGTCAAAAATTTCTTTTTCTGTCATCCTTTTTATTCTCCTGAAAATTCACGCGCAGTCTGGGCAACTACGTCTGTTTCTAGCATGGTACGGATCTGACGAATCGTACTATAAACAGCCTTGGCATCGCTTGAGCCATGAGTTTTGACAACAGGTGCCTTGACACCAAACAAGACTGCTCCACCAACATCTGAATAGTTGAGCTGTTTTTTCAAACCTCTGAGGCTGTCCTTGAGAAGGAGGGCGCCTAGTTTCGCTCGAAGACCACCACCTGTTATAGCTGTCTTGAGTAAGCTCATGATTCCCATAGCTGTCCCTTCGATGGATTTGAGCACAGCGTTTCCCGTGAAACCATCTGCCACAACAACATCTGCAACGCCATTCATCAAATCACGCGCTTCCACGTTTCCGATAAAGTTTAAACTTTCATCAGTGGCTAGTAATTCATAAGTTTCCTTACGAAGCGGGTCGCCCTTACTACTCTCTGTCCCATTGTTAAGCAAACCTACACGTGGTTGCGCAATGCCACGGACATTTTTAGCATAGAAGGAACCTAGAACCGCATATTGATGGAGGTGCTGGGCTGTATTTTCTGCATTAGCACCGAGGTCCAGCATGTCAAAACCTTTCCCATCAACGGTCGGCAATGTTGACATAAGTCCAGGACTGTCGATATTCTTGATACGACCCACGATGAAGAATCCTGCTGCCAACAAAGCACCTGTATTCCCAGCTGAGAGAACAGCGTCTGCTTCGCCTTCTTTGACAGCCTTGGCCGCCAAGACCATACTGGCATTTTTTTTCTTCCGAATAGCCCTCGTAGGTTCATCGTCCGAATCAATCTTCTCATCCGTATGGATAATGCTGACGCGCTCTGTCGTTGTCAGATATTGCTTGATTTTAGCTTCATCTCCGTAGAGTTGAACCTCAATATCTGAAAAGTCAGCCAGGGCTTGATTGACACCCTCAACGATGGCCTGAGGTGCATAATCGCCACCCATTGCATCTACTGCGATTTTTTTCATTTGTTTTCCTCTTTTAGTAATTGTCCCCAGTCTGCTAGGGAATCAATAAATTTCTTTGATTTTAGGTGAATCCCAACGTACTCTTCATAGAGCTGATCCATAAATTGGCGTAGCTCTTGCTTGATTTCAGGCTTGAGCGAAATGGTCTCCAAGGTTTCAAAATCAATGGCTTGAAATTGGTTAAGCAGATAAGGAATGTTGGGATTGAGATGGCAACGTCTCTCATCTTCATGATAATGCTCTGGACAGAGGCAGGCTCCATATTTGAAAGAAAAGTCAAAAGCCTGACCGACCCGATGGCAAAAGACACACTCATTAAAATTGAGGCTGATCCCAAATCGAGTCAAGATTTGAATTTCAAAAATATTGGTCAAAATCTGGTAATCCAAGCCAGCTTCCATCAATTCCAAAGTCTTTTGCAAAAAAGCAAACAAAGGAGCATCCTGCTGATTATCCTGCAAACTAGCATCTGCAAGAGCTGCAACATAAGTCGCATAAGCCATGACAAAGAGGTCGCTATTGATCTTGGGAAAGGTCATGACCTCATGATAGTCCTCGATATAGCTAAGCCCGTCATCATTGATTCGCAAGAGAAATCGTGCCAGTACTAAGGGCTGAATAACAGGTGCCAGCTTAGACTGGCCAGCATGTTTAACAAAAAACATGCGTTTGCCAGCCTGCTCTGTAAAAATCTTGACTAGCTTGTCATCCTCCCGAAAGTTGCGATTGTAGAGCACCAAGCCTTGACTCGTGATAGACTGAATCATGCTTCTCTCATGTACTCCTCAAGTCGTTTCATGGCTTCTTTGATAGTCTCCATGCTAGCGGCATAAGACAAGCGCACATAACCTTCTCCATAACGCCCAAAGGCAGCTCCAGGGATAAAGGCAACCGCCTTCTTCTGAGCAAAATCCTTCAGAAAGGCAAAAGAATTTTGATTGTAGCCAGCTGGGATCTTAGCAAAGATATAGAAGGCACCGTCTGGTTTGATAATCTCAAAACCAAGAGCAGTCATTTTCTCGATGATATAATCTCGACGCTGGATGTATTCCTTCTTCATCGGTTCCGCATCGTTTTTACCAGCTGTCAAGGCTTCCACCGCAGCATGTTGCGCCATGGTATTTGCGGCAGTTACCAAGTACTGATGACTCTTGATCAACTGGGCCGTGAAATTTGCTGGAGCAAAGATAAAGCCTAAACGCCAACCGGTCATAGCATGGGATTTAGATAGACCGTTGATGATAATAGCCTGGTCTCTCAACATGGTTCCTAGAGATACATGAGTTTCCCCTGTATAGGTCAATTCTGAGTAAACCTCATCACAGACAACGAAAATTTCGTACTTGCGTAAAACAGCTGCCAAGGCTTCCAACTGCTCCCGACTATAGGTAATTCCTGTCGGATTGGCTGGATAGTTGAGAATAACCGACTTGAGCTTGTCTCCCTGCTCGAGAATAGCTTTCTCTAGCATTTCTGGTGTCAAGACAAACCCATTTTCAGTCGTATCAATCTCGACAATCTCTGCCCCAACTAGATTGACAATTGGTTCATAACCCGGATAAGCAGGAGCTGGCAAGAGTACCTTGTCTCCCTCTTCCAAAATAGCTGTCAAAGTAGCAGATAAAGCCTCTGTCGCCCCAATTGTAACCAAGATTTCATTTTCAGGAGCATAGTCCAGTTGGTACTTTTCCTTAACAAAGTCACTGGCTGCCTGACGTAGAGTCAGCAGACCACTCATCCCTGTATAGTAGGATTGGTTCTGGTCAATGGCTTGCTTGGCCGCCTCCTTGATATGGTCTGGCGTTGTAAAATCAGGTTCCCCCAAGGTCAAACGCAAGACCCCAGGAATCTCCGAAATAGCCTGATCAAACTGACGAATCAAGGAAACTTGAATCTTATCTAACTGTTTATTAAAGCGCTTAGTTAAGTCCATAGATACCTCCTACTATCAAAACGTATCTCTATTATACTACAAAAGCCCCCCGACCGCAAAAATACATGATAGAATAACTTCCCACTTTCTATTTTACTTTTCCTGTTTTTATGTCTATAATAGTAATCGATTCTATTTGGAGGTTTTTATGTCATTTCTATCAAAAAATGGAGCAGGCATCTCGGCCTGCCTTCTCATTTCTATCGTATCTTGGTACTTAGGAGGATTCTTCCCTGTGATTGGCGCGCCTGTTTTTGCCATTTTCATAGGCATGCTCCTACATCCCTTTCTCTCGCCCCATAAACAACTGGATGCTGGATTGACCTTTAGTTCCAAGAAATTACTCCAGTATGCCGTTGTCTTGCTTGGTTTTGGTCTCAATATCTCGCAGGTCTTCGCAGTTGGCCAATCTTCGCTCCCTGTCATCCTGTCCACTATCTCAATAGCTCTGATTATTGCCTACTTCTTCCAGCGCTTCTTTGCACTGGATACAAAACTGGCTACCTTGGTTGGAGTAGGTTCTTCCATCTGTGGGGGTTCTGCCATTGCGGCGACAGCGCCTGTTATTGATGCTAAGGAAAAGGAAGTAGCCCAAGCCATTTCCGTTATCTTTTTCTTCAATGTCTTGGCTGCGCTCATCTTTCCAACGCTAGGTACCTGGCTTCATCTATCCAATGAAGGCTTCGCCCTCTTTGCAGGAACTGCGGTCAATGATACTTCCTCTGTAACCGCCACAGCCAGCGCCTGGGACAGCCTCTACCAAAGCAATACCCTCGAATCCGCAACCATTGTCAAACTCACACGTACTCTGGCTATCATCCCCATCACGCTCTTTCTCTCCTACTGGCAAAGTCGTGAACAAAAAAATAAGCACGGCTTGCAATTGAAAAAAGTCTTCCCACTTTTTATCCTTTACTTCATCCTTGCATCTCTCCTAACTACCCTCATGACCTCTCTCGGTATGTCTAGTAGCTTCTTCACCCCACTCAAACAACTCTCAAAATTCCTCATTATCATGGCCATGAGTGCTATCGGTCTCAAAACCAATCTGGTAGCTATGGTCAAATCCAGCGGAAAATCCATTGTTCTCGGAGCCATCTGCTGGATTGCCATCATCCTCACTAGTCTTGGTATGCAGACCCTTATCGGCATTTTCTAATACTCTTCGAAAATCTCTTCAAATCATGTCAACATCGCCTTGCCGTAGGTATGGTTACTGACTTCGTCAGTTCTATCCACAACCTCAAAACAGTGTTTTGAGCAGCCTGCGGCTAGTTTGCTCTTTGATTTTCATTGAGTATAACACAAAAGGTAGCCCACCAGCTACCTTTTTCTTATGCTTCCTCAATCAAGCGTGTATGTTCTCTCTTGATGCAACGATTCATCACAATATCATCACATCCACCAGCACGTAAGATTTCTTCCGCTTCTAGACTTTCAAGTCCTAGCTGTGCCCAAAAAATCTTTGCATCAGCCTTGAGAAAATCACGCGCCACATCTGGCAAAAACTCACTGCGACGGTAAACATTGACAATATCTACAGGAAAAGGAATCTCTGCTAGGCTAGCATAAGCCTTTTCACCCAATATTTCGCCACCTGCCGCCTTGGGATTGACTGGGATAATTTTATAACCCCGAGCCTGCATTTCCTTGGTTACTCGATTGCTGGTTGTTTCCTCACGGTCTGACAAGCCCACCACAGCAAGGGTTTTACTTGTTGCGAGATACTGACGAATCACGCCATCACTTGGATTGATAAATTCTTGACTCATAGAAATCCTCCTTTTTCTTCAGTATAGCACAATTTGAAAAGGCTTGCATAATTCTACTACAAAAAAGGAGGACTAGCCCCCTTTTTATTTAGCCTCGTACCAGGTTGCCCCTTCATTCTCATCTGCGATGAGGGGAACACTGAGTTGAATAGCTTCTTCCATGGTTTGTTTGACTAATTTTTTCATCTCTACCAATTCAGATTTAGGAACTTCAAGGACGATTTCATCGTGCACTTGTAACAGCATCTTAGTCTGATAACCACCTGCAACCAAGGCTTTATCCAGCTGAATCATGGCAATCTTGAGAATATCTGCCGCCGAACCCTGGATAGGAGAGTTGATAGCAGTCCGCTCCGCAAAACCACGAATATTAAAGTTGCGCGAATTGATATCTGGCAACTCACGACGACGCTTGAAGAGGGTCTCCACATAGCCCTTATCACGCGCCTCACGCACCACTTCATCCATGTAGTTTTTAATACCTGGGAAGCGTTCAAAGTAGGTATCAATGTAGGCTTTGGCCTCCTTACGGCTAATGCCCAGATTATTAGACAAACCAAAGTCTGAAATCCCATAAACTACTCCAAAGTTAACTGCCTTAGCATTGCGACGGTCGTTTGCAGTCACATCCTCAGGACGCTCAATGCCAAAAACACGCATGGCTGTCGAAGTATGGATATCTGCCCCCTCTTGGAAGGCCTTTATCAAGTGCTCATCCTTAGAAATATGCGCCAAAACGCGCAATTCAATCTGCGAATAGTCCGAACTAAGCAGTACACTATCCTCCCACTCAGGTACAAAAGCCTTCCGAATAAGACGCCCCTGCTCCAAACGCACAGGAATATTTTGCAAGTTTGGATCCACACTAGACAAACGCCCAGTCTGGGTCAAATCCTGCACATAGCGAGTATGAATCTTGCCATCAGGCAAAATCCAGTCCTGCAAGCCAATCACATAAGTAGACTGAATCTTAGCAATCTGACGATAGTCGAGAATTTTCTTAACAATTGGCGCAATAGGAGCTAAACGCTCCAAGACATCCACCGCTGTCGAATAGCCTGTCTTGGTTTTCTTAGTGTATTCTAAAGGTAGCCCCAATTTTTCAAAGAGAAGCACGCCCAACTGCTTAGGCGAGTTGATATTAAACTCCTCACCAGCCAGTTCGTAAATCTCCTGAGTCAGTTTTTCAATAACAAGCTCATTTTCAGCCTGCATCTCAAGCAAGGTCTCTTTCTTGACCGTAATCCCAGCAATTTCCATCTTAGCAAGGACAAAAGCCAGAGGTTGCTCCATGTCATAGAGGAGATCTAACTGTCCATGTTCACCGAGTTTTTCAAGTAAAACAGGCTCGGTTTCAACCAATACCGCAACCTTGCGAGCTAGGTGTTCCAAGAATTTCTCGCGTTCAGGAATGGCCTTCTTGACACCCTTACCATAGAAAGTCTCATCATCGACCAAGTAAGTCTGACCATAAAGACTAGCGATAGTCGCAATTTCATTGTCCTCCACAGTCGAAAGGAGATATTTAGCCAAACGACTATCAAAGGCAGGTGCTTGCAAATCCAGACCAAAACGATTCAAGAGAACTTTAGTCTTCTTAAAGTCATACACTCTCAGAGGTGTTTTTTCTAAAAAGTCCTTGAAAATCGGCTCTTGCAAAAGCTCAAGTTTATCTGTGGCATAGAGCTTTTCTCCACAAGACCAGGCAAAGCCAACCAAATCATCCGTATGGTAATTCTCACCAAAAAGCTCAAAATTGAAAATAGACTCTTCACTCATCATGTCTTGACTGATTTGGTCAACGATAGCAAAGTCCAAACTCTCAGCCACATCAGCTGACGACACATTTAAAGCCTGCTTGAGCTGTTTGAAGCCCATCTCATCGTAGAATTTCCCAAGATTTTCCACATCTGGACCACTATAGACCACATCGTCCAAACCAATCTCAATTGGTGCCTTGGTATCAATGGTAGCCAGTGTTTTTGACAAAAAGGCCTGTTCCTTATCATTGATGAGATTCTCCTTCATCTTAGAAGCCTTCATCCCATCGATATTTTCATAAATCCCCTCGAGTGAGCCATGCTCCAGCAAGAGCTTGATACCCGTCTTTTCCCCGATTTTGGTCACCCCAGGGATATTATCCGACTTATCACCCATGAGCGCCTTTAGATCGATAAACTGCGTCGGTGTAATGCCCATCTTTTCCATGAGATAGTCTGGCGTAAAAGCCTCAAACTCAGCCACACCTTTCTTGGAAATCTCAACCACTGTATGCTCATCCGTCAGTTGAATCAAATCCTTGTCCCCACTGACAATGGTAATATCAAAACCATCCTGCTCTGCTAGCTTATCCAGTGTCCCAATGATATCATCCGCCTCATACTGAGCCAACTCATAGTGACGAATCCCCATATGATCCAGCAACTCACGAATAAAGGGAAATTGCTCACGAAACTCATCCGGAGTCTTAGCCCGACCACCCTTATAGTCCGCATACATCTCTGTCCGAAAGGTCGTCTTTCCTGCATCAAAAGCCACCAAAATATGACTAGGTTCAACCCTCTCCAACAAATGGCTCAACATCAACTGAAAGCCATAAATCGCATTGGTATGCAAGCCAGCCGCATTCTTAAAACGGTCCAACTGTTGATAAAGCGCAAAAAACGCCCGAAAAGCAACAGAAGACCCATCAATCAATAATAATTTTTTCTTATCCATACACCCATTATAAAGGAAAGCACCAAAAAATACCATTGGGAAGAGCCAGATCAAGTATTTTTCAATCTTTTTCCGAATAAATAGATAGAGCCAGAGAATCCAGTAAACTTAGATTTAAAACTGTGGTATAATAAAAGGAGGAAAAGGATGATTCTAAGACATCCGAGCATCAGCCCAACCAATGACTTGGTAGCTAAGAAAATATTTAGCAATCCAGAAATCACTTGTCAATTTATTCGCGATATGCTGGACTTGCCAGCAAAAAATGTGACGATTTTGGAGGGAAGCAATATTCACGTATTGCCTTCCCTGCCTTACTCGGCCCAAGATTTCTATACCAGTATAGACGTTTTGGCTGAACTAGAAAATGAAACGCAGGTAATTATTGAAATTCAGGTGCATCATCAGAATTTTTTCATTAATCGTTTATGGGCTTACCTGTGCAGTCAGGTCAATCAAAACCTAGAAAAAATCCGTCAGCAAGAGGGCAACACTCACCAGAGCTACAAACACATCGCACCAGTATACGCTATCGCCATTGTAGATAGCAATTATTTCTCAGATGATTTGGCTTTTCATAGCTTTAGTATGCGCGAGGACACAACAGGTGAGGTTTTAACAATTACAAACAACGGTCAGGAAAACCATCTGGTCAAGATGGCATTCTTGGAACTAAAAAAATACAGAGAAACCAGCAAAGACAAGGTTCGCAAGCCATGGTTGGAGTTTTTCGGGAACAAACCCTTTACCCAGCAACCTGAGCGAGCCATCAGTCAGGCAGATCAACTGCTAGACTACAAAAGCTGGTCCGAGGAGGACAGGAAAATGTTTAGTGAACAACGCAGACGCGAAGAACAAGCCTTGTTAGCACAGAACTATGCTTTGGAACAAGCTGAAGAAAAAGGCCTAGAGCGTGGGAAAATATTTACCTTTCTTGATTTAGTGCGCCAACATGTTTTAACTTCCGAATTTGCTAGTGAGCAGTTGGAAATAACTGTCTCTGAATTTGAAGAACTATTGAAAGAGCATCACAAATAAGAACTAAAAAGTACAGAGAAACCAGCAAAGACAAGGTTCGCAAGCCGTGGTTGGAGTTTTTCGGGAATAAACCCTTTACCCAGCAACCCGAGCGAGCCATCAGCCAAGCAGACCAACTGCTAGACTATAAGAGCTGGTCCGAGGAGGACAGGAAAATGTTTAGTGAACAACGCAGACGCGAAGAACAAGCCTTGTTAGCGCAGGACTATGCTTTGGAACAAGCTGAAGAAAAAGGTTTAGAGCGTGGGAAAGTTGAAGGAAGTTTGTCTATGCTATTAAATCTAGTCCGTCAAGACCTTCTGACCTCAGAGGTTGCTAGCCAGCAGTTGAGTATGACTGTCTCTGAATTTGAGGCCTTATTGTAAGTTTATAGAATAACATAAAAGTGAACAAGACTAAAATATCGTTCTGTTCACTTTTTTCTTCTTTCAATAGAACTCTCACTATAGTCCATATCACAAAAAGAGAAGGGCATAAATCCTTCTCTTTTATATCTTCAACTGATTAGTTTTTGCGTTTCACAAATGGAAGGGCACCAAGGAGCAATCCAAGGAATCCTAATGAGGCAACTGCAACATTATCTTTACCACCAGTGTTAGGAAGTTCTTTCTTATCTTCTGCTTTCGCAGCTGGAGCTTGATATGTATTATCTTTATTAGTACCTGCTACAGTTGGTGCAACCGCAGGAGTTGCTGGTGTTTCTGCTGTTGATGTAGCTGAAGCATCTGTTCCAGGAGCAGCTGGTGTTGCAGCTGGAGCCTCTGCAGGTGTTGTAGCTGAAGCATCTGTTCCAGGAGCAGCTGGTGTTGCAGCTGGAGCCTCTGCAGGTGTTGTAGCCTTAGTCCCCGCTGATTTGTTAATAATATAACGATCACCTGGGTAAGGGCCACCATTATTTGGTAATTTAGGCTGCTCTTGTTTAGGTTGCTCTGATTCAACATAAAGAGGAAGTTCTGGTTGTACAAGTGGTTTTACACCATTTAAAGCAATATCAAGTTCTTCTTCTAATGCTTTAGTGTCTTTTCCATCAGCTTTATCTTTTTCAATTTGACGACGTAATACACGAACTTCTTCCGCTTCACGGTCTGCAACATATGAATAATAATCTTCATCTGCTTGTTCTAATGCAGCTTTAGCTTCTTCTGCTTCTTTTTCTGCTTGTTTTAAAGTTGCTTCTGCTTCTTTTATTGCTGTTTCATCTTTAGCTTCTTTTGCAGCAGCTAATTCTTCTTGAGCTGCTTTCACATTTTCTTTAGCTGATTCAACTTTTGCTTTAGCTTCTTCTCTGTTGCTTTCAGCTTCTTTTTCATCATGTTTAGCTGCAGTTAATCTTTCTTCTGCATCTTTAACATCTGTTTTTTCTTCATCTAAACGTTTGTTGATTTTATCTTGAGCATCAGCATCAATTCCACCATTTTTTCCTGGTTCAACTCCGATTACTTCACCTTTTTCATTACGAACTAATGTAGCTTCTGGAGCAGGTTTTTTATTTGTAACTTCTTGAGGTGCATAGTTAGCACCATATTTACCTGGTTCTGCTTCATCTGATTCAGTCTTGCTAGCTTCTGCTAAGTCTTTTAGCACTTCATCAGGTGTAATTTGTTTTTCATCAATAGCTTTTAATAAATCCTCTTTACCGATAGCTGCTTTAGCTTCTAAGATTGCTGCTTCTTTATCAGTAATTTTATCATTTTTATTAATAGCTTCTTCAGCTTGATTTTCTAAATCTGTAAAATAAGCAGCAACGTCCTCTTTAGTTACTTCAGCTGGAGCTGTTTCTTCAGCTTTTACAACTGACGGGTGAGAAGCAAAGAAACCTGCTCCCAGAACAGCTACACTAGCCAAGCTAGCAGTGAAAAGTTTTTTCTTATCCATAAAGTATTTACCACCTTTAATATCTTTTTGCTTTCATTTTACCATTTTCTTTCGGAAAAATCAAGAAATAACCTTCTTATTGACAAAAAAATAAGAGGAATTTCCCCTTATTTCTTTATTATATCCATTACACCCACTCACCATTGGCATTTACATAGTAACCGTTAACTGTAGTGCTTACTGCAAGGGCACCTGAACTATAGGCATAGTACCATTTACCACCTACTTGGAACCAACCAGTTACCATAGCACCTGAGCCTTTAAGGTAATACCAAGTACCACCAACTTTAGCCCAGCCAGTTTGCATAGCACCTGAACCATTGAGGTAGTACCAAGTACCATCTTGGTTCAACCAACCTGTCTGCATAGCACCTGAACCATTGAGATAATACCATACCCCATCAACTTTTTGCCAACCTGTCTTCATTACACCAGAAGCATCCAAGTAGTACCATGAGCCATCTTTAATCCAACCTGTCTTCATGTTATCTTCCGCATCATAATAGTACCATTTGCCATCAATTTTATTCCATCCTGGCTTGCTACTTGAACGATCCGCTAAACGATAAGTCACACCGTTGATAGTAATAGAACCTGTTTTACGTTCACCTTCTGGAGTAAGATAATGGTAAGTACCGTCACTATCTTTTACGAGACCAACTTTACGTTCGCCATCATTTGTAATATAGTACCATTTCTTATTTGTATCTTGAACGAGACCTGTTTTACGGCTACCGTCTGCCAATAAATAATACCACTTCTTATCAATCTGTTGAAGACCTGTTTGTTGAATCCCCTCTTTAACGTAGTAAATCTTCTCACCTTTTGCAATGATAGTAGTTGGTTTAGAACCATCATCAGTAATATAGTAATCCTTACCACCTTCATTGACCCAACCAGATTTCATTACACCATCTTCATCAAAGTAATAGCGTTTATCTTTGAGTTCGAGGATTCCTGTTTTCATGACTCCTTTGTCATCAAAATAATAGATTTTTCCATCAACTTTTTGCCATCCTGTAGCTAAATTATTATTAATATAAAGTTGAGGTTTCCCATCAACAGTTAACCATTTGTACTCATTTTTTTGGTTAGTTGATGAGTTAGAATCAGAATAGTCTACATGATCCGTATTATTTCTACCAGTACTATTTGTATTAACATATGTGTTATCATTCGAAGCTGGAGGTGTTGCACCGGCTTTTAAAGCAAACTCATGAACCCAAACACCTCCATCCGAATAACTTTTTACATAGGTAAATTCTGCAAATTCTCCTGGTTCACCTGAGTATTTCTCAGCATATTTGAAAGTTAATGGAAGATTAGATTTATCTCTATATCTCCATTGTGTACTACGAAAGTTTTCTGGATTAGGATTTTCATCCGTCTTTTGACTAGCATAAACTGTTAGTTCATCTGAAATTGAAGCTAATAAAGTACTAGCTCCAAGTAATGTTACCCCTGCAGCCCCCACTGCTAAGATATGTTTTGCTTTCATCTTTTACCTCTTTATCACTTATTCCATTTATAATATTACACCCACTCACCATTTGCATTTAGAGTGTAGCCATTAATCGTTGTATTTACTGCAAGAGCGCCTGAACTATAGGCATAATACCACTTGCCACCTGCTTGGAACCAACCAGTCACCATAGCACCAGAAGTATTTAGATAGTACCAGACACCATCTACTTTTGCCCAACCAGTAGCCATAGCACCGTCGGAGTAGAGATAGTACCATTTGCCACCTTGATTTAACCAGCCAGTCTGCATAGAGCCAGCACTATTGAGATAGTACCATTTACTAGAAATAAATTTCCAACCTGTTTGCATACTACCATCTTCTGCTAGGTAATACCAGCTACCATCATTCAACCAGCCAGTCTTCTTCATCCCATCATTATCAAAGAAATACCATTTATTAGTAATAAATTGCCAGCCTGTCTGTTTATCTTCCACTTTTTCAGTTCCAGCAACACTATCATCTTTTACAAACCAATGTTTCCGAACATCTTGATCAATCTTTGTTTCTACAAAACGATAACCTTTAAATGTACCATGTTCAACTTCTTCAGCTTTTTTGGTAGCAGTAGCAGGAAGAAAAGCTTTTAATTCTCTACTAGTTCCATCTGATTCCATGACCAACCAAGAAGTACCCTTGACTGTATCTTTAAATGGTTTTACAATATCAGGTTTTACAGAAATTCCATCAACGTTATCACCCGAAATAGTCACTGTTGGCTTAAAGTAATGTTTTAATACAGTTCCATCTATTGAAGAAGTATAAAATTGATATCCTGAAAAAGTACCTGGAGATGATGTTTCAGGTTTTGATGAATCATAAGTTTGAGCTTCTTTTAAGACCTTTTCCTTACCATCTTCCTGTTTTGTAACCCAAACAACTGTCTTATAAACATTTGTTTCCGAAGCTTTTACTTCAGTTACTCTTGATCCAACAAGGCTGGTACCTGCTAAGGTTGCACCTAATAAAATTTTCAACACTTTTGATTTCATTGGAAACCTCCTATTATTTTTAACTATTATAATACTTATACAAGATAAATGCAAGAAAAAACAGGAGATAACTCTCCTGTTTTATATTCTAGTTATAGGATTATACCCATTCACCGTTTGCGTTTACGTTGTAACCGTCAACAGTTGTGTTCACTGAAAGGGCACCTGAACCATCAACATGGTACCATTTACCAGCTACTTCAAACCATTGGCTAGCTTTCATAGCACCTGATGCTTCAAGGAAGTACCATTTGCCACCGTCAAGCAACCAACCAGTTTGCATTTGACCTGATCCGTTTAGGAAGTACCAAGTGTTACCATCTTTAACCCACCATTTTTGCATTACGCCTTCAGCGTTAAAGAAGTACCATTTACCGTCAACTTGTTTCCAACCTTTAACAGCTGCAGCATTTTCGAAGTATTTCCAACCTTCAGCTGTGTTAGCCCAACCGTATTGAGAAGCTGTAGTTTGGTTACCAATTTGTGCTGCACGATCATCAAGTTTGTATGGCAATACAATACGACCATTTGTGTACAATGAACCAGATACAGAAGTACCAGCTTCAACAGTAAATTCACCAACAAGTTCTACTGCTTCTTTAAAATCAGTAGCTGTTTTAGCAACACGGTATTGAATTACTTCACCAGCTTTGAAAGTTGTTGGAAGTTCTGCGTCACCTGATTGGTCAGTTTTTGCAGTAAAGTATTCTGGTTTTTGTTCACCTGAAGCTGGTTTCAAGAAGAAGTCAACTTCTACGTTTGGAACTGGACGTCCACCACCATCAACAACAGTTACGCGAACATGACGGTCGAAACCATGTGCTGCATCACGGTCGTAACGGATGTATTTAGCACCAATTGCATAACCATAACCAAAACGGTTGTTTGGATTATCTTTTTGTCCAGTTACACTAACTTTAGGACTTCCATCTGGGTTGTAACCACCAAATGAATCTGCTGAAGTAGCTGAAACGGCTTGTACAGCACTAAATGCTGCAAGAGCGACTGCGCTTGTCAATAAAACTTTTTTCATCGTTTTATCTCCTTCATTTTTATTATAATATTTTCGTAAGACTATCTTACTACCATACATTATATAAATATTTTCAGGATTTGTCAAGGGTTTTCATCTAGTTTTTAAAGTTTTTACCCATTTTTAGAAAAAAAAGTGAAAAAAACATTTTTGTGAGAAAAAATACCCGTCAAATACTGTATTTACCAAGTGAAAATCTCACAAACTGATCATCCTTGAGTAAAATCATTCATATTTAATCCACATAGACAGTTGGACAGAACTCACGTCTAAGGTATTATCTTATAAACACTTCTAAATGTCAAGTAAAAATGGCAAATTTTTTGATAAGAACTTGCCATTTCATCAACTTTCTACTATTTAAAGTGTGACCTTATAGCAAGGCCTCAAACTCAGCGACCGTCATGCCTAATTGCTGACTTGCAACCTCAGCGGTTAAAAGATGCTGGCGAACAAGATTTACTAATCCTTTTTTCAGTCCTTTTTCTTCAGCTTGTTCCAAAGCATAGTCATGTGCTAACAAAGCTTGTTCTTCGCGTCTGCGTTGTTCACTAAACATTTTCCTGTCCTCCTCGGACCAGCTCTTATAGTCTAGCAGTTGGTCTGCTTGGCTGATGGCTCGCTCGGGTTGCTGGGTAAAGGGTTTATTCCCGAAAAACTCCAACCACGGCTTGCGAACCTTGTCTTTGCTGGTTTCTCTGTGTTTTTAGGTCTTATTTATGATGATCTTTCAATAGTGCCTCAAACTCAGCGACAGTCATTCCCAACTGCTGGCTGGCAACCTCAGGTGTCAGAAGACCTTGACGGACTAGATTTAGTAGCATAGACAAACTTCCTTCAACTTTTCCACGCTCCAGTCCCTGTTCAATCCCTTCTGCACGACCACGTTCAAGACCACGCTCTAAGCCCTTTTCCTCAGCTTGTTCCAAGGCATAGTCCTGTGCCAACAAGGCTTGTTCTTCTCGCATACGTAGTTGACTAAACATTTTCCTGTCCTCCTCGGACCAGCTCTTATAGTCTAGCAGTTGGTCTGCTTGGCTGATGGCTCGCTCGGGTTGCTGAGTAAAGGGTTTATTCCCGAAAAACTCCAACCACGGCTTGCGAACCTTGTCTTTGCTGGTTTCTCTGTATTTTTTAAGTTCCAAGAACGCCATCTTGACTAGATGGTTTTCTTGTCCATTGTTTGTGATGGTTAAAACTTCACCCGTCGAATCCTCGCGCATACTAAAGCTATGAAAAGCCAAATCATCTGAGAAATAATTGCTATCTACAATGGCGATAGCGTATACTGGTGCGATGTGTTTGTAGCTCTGGTGAGTGTTGCCCTCTTGCTGACGGATTTTTTCTAGGTTTTGATTGACCTGACTGCACAAGTAAGCCCATAAACGATTAATGAAAAAATTCTGATGATGCACCTGAATTTCAATAATTACCTGCGTTTCATTTTCTAGTTCAGCCAAAACGTCTATACTGGTATAGAAATCTTGGGCCGAGTAAGGCAGGGAAGGCAATACGTGAATATTGCTTCCCTCCAAAATCGTCACATTTTTTGCTGGCAAATCCAGCATATCACGAATAAATTGACAAGTGATTTCTGGATTGCTAAAAATTTTCTTAGCAACCAAATCATTGGTTGGGCTGATGCCTGGATGTCTTAGAATCATCCTTTTCCTCCTTTTATTATACCACAGTTTTAAATCTAAGTTTACTGGATTCTCTGGCTCTATCTATTTATTCGGAAAAAGATTGAAAAAAGCCTGAGAATCATCTCAGGCTTGGTCATTAAATCTTTTTCTCAATACCGAAAAGTGGAGAAAGTGGACGTTTTTCATGGATACGTATGATAGCATCCCCTAGGAGATGAGCGATCGAAATCTGCTCAATCTTATCAATCAAACGCTCTTCTGGCAGATAGATGGTATCCAAAACAACCAATTTCTTGATAGCTGATTTTTGGATATTGTCCATAGCAGGGCCAGAAAGAACTGGGTGCGTACAACTTGCATAGACTTCAACAGCACCAGCTTCTGCAAGGGCATCTGCCGCATGACAAATCGTTCCAGCAGTATCAATCATATCATCAATCAAGATACAAGTCTTACCTTCAACCTTACCGATGATGTTCATAACTTCACTAGTATTCATCTTATCAACGCTACGACGTTTGTCAATGATAGCGATAGGTGTTTTCAAAAATTCTGCCAACTTACGGGCACGAGTTACCCCTCCATGGTCTGGGCTGACAACCACATAGTCAGAACCAACCATGCCACGACGCTCAAAATAATCCGCAATCAGAGGAGCCCCCATCAAATGATCCACAGGAATATCAAAGAATCCTTGAATCTGCGCAGCATGCAAGTCGATGGTCAATAAGCGATCCACTCCAGCTACTTCAAGCATATTTGCGACAAGTTTTGAAGTGATTGGCTCACGCGCTCTCGCCTTTCTATCCTGACGTGCATACCCATAGTAAGGCATGACAACATTGACAGATTCTGCACTCGCACGCTTCAAAGCATCTACCATAATCAAAATTTCAAGCAGATTGTCATTTACAGGCGAACTAGTTGATTGTAGGATAAAGACGTGTTTCCCACGGATTGATTCTTCGATGTTGACCTGAATCTCTCCATCTGAAAATTGGCGAACACTTGATTTCCCCAACTCTATCCCAATCTCCTGCGCCACACGCTCTGCCAATTCTTGATTAGAAGAAAGGGCAAACAGCTTTAAATCAGAAAAAGACATGATTTCCTCCGGTATATATGTATCGCTTGTGCTTTTCACAAGATTTTTCCATCTACCATTGTAGCGCTTTTTGCACTATTTTTCAATCAAAAATAAAAGAAGGGCACCATATTTGTCCCCTTGCATCATTCTTTTGAAAAATATTCTAGTTCATCAACTCATTGTGCTTCTCAACAAAGCGATAAGCCTGATAAAAACCATAAAGAGTAATAGCCGTAACCACTGGAATCGCTAAAGGCAACTCTGTCTCTAATTCAACAAAAGGAGAGTTAAACAAGAAGTGAGTTCCTAAGGCTAAACCTAGGAAAATAAGCCCCTCTTTCTTACCAACCTTCTGCCCTTTATAATAGGCTCTGTAAAGCAAGTAAACACCTACTACAGCCAGACCTGAAAAAGTCCAATGAGAGGCAATTCCTGAGATGATACGCTCTAAAATTCTTGAAATAGTAAAGTCAAATCCCTCTGGCAAATCCGTACGAATATAGCCAATATCCTCAATCATTTGAAATCCCAAACCAGAAGCAATCCCTAATAAAAACAAAGATTTTAATTTTCGCACAGGAATCAAAGCTAAAACAAAGATAAGTGGCAACAATTTCAAGGGTTCTTCTACCAAAGGAGCCACAATCGCACTTTCAAAGGTATTTAAAAATGCACTATCTGGGAAAAGAACACCCAGTAAATCATGGATATAGGTATTCGCAAAGCTAGACAACCAGCCTGAAAGGAACATTCCACCCAATAGAGACAAGATCAAGGCCTTCTTTGGCAATTCCCACTTTTTTCCAAAACGGAAAAGGAAATAAAGAGCCGGAATCATGTAAAAAAGAGCTAGAAAGATAGAAACTCCCATTAGTCTATATTCCGCACCTGACATCGAACCGTCCGTATAGTAGATGGTTTCATACTGTAAACCAATACATAGCAATAAGATAAAAATAAATAAAATACTATTTTTTTTCATACACTTTCTTTCTAAATCAAGTATTTATAATTCTACGACTGTCATATTTCCTGTATCTACATCGTAAATAGCACCAGAGATAATGACATCATCTGGTATTAGGGGGGACTCGATAAGGAGTTGCATGTCCTCGCGTACACTCTCCTCTATATTTTGGAAAGGCAAAAAGTCCTGGTCTGACACATCAACACCTAGTTCCTCTTTTAAATACTCCTGAAAAGGGCCATTTTCAAAAGTCTGAGCACCACAGTCTGTATGGTGCAATACCACAATCTCTCTTGTCCCCATTTGTTGCTGGGAAATAACTAGCGAACGAATCATGTCCTCAGTCACTCGACCACCTGCATTTCGCAAGATATGAGCATCCCCAAGTGCCAAGCCCAGAGCTTGTGCAACGTGCAAACGTGAGTCCATACAGGTCACAATGGCTACTCTAGTTTTAGGTTTAAGTGGCAGATTTAATTGCCCATGTAGGGCAACATAAGCCTGATTGGCTTGCATAAACTGTTCAAAATACGACACGATTCCCTCCTTGAAAATTTGATAGTCAAATATTTCTCCTATCTTATCATTTTTAAGAGGATTTGTCACGAATTATGCAAAGACCTTTTTCAAAACTTCTTGAATCGTTGTTACTCCAATGACCTGAATTTCCTTAGGCGGAGTGATTCCTGTCAAGGAATTCTTAGGTACATAGATTTTTGTAAATCCCAGTTTAGCAGCTTCATTGATGCGCTGCTCGATACGATTCACACGCCGAATTTCTCCAGTCAAACCTAATTCTCCTACAAAACATTCCTGAGGATTAGTTGGCTTGTCTTTATAACTCGAAGCAATGGCAACCGCGACGGCTAAGTCAATGGCAGGTTCATCCAATTTGACACCGCCAGCAGATTTGAGATAAGCATCCTGATTTTGCAAGAGAAGACCTGCCCGTTTTTCCAAAACAGCCATAATCAGACTAGCGCGATTGAAGTCAAGACCTGTCGTCGTACGCTTGGCATTTCCAAACATGGTCGGTGTTACCAAGGCCTGTACCTCTGCTAAAATCGGACGCGTCCCTTCCATGGTCACAACGATTGACGAGCCAGTCGCTCCATCCAAACGCTCTTCTAGGAAAACTTGACTCGGATTGAGAACCTCAACCAAGCCACCCGACTGCATCTCAAAGATGCCAATCTCATTAGTGGAACCAAAACGATTTTTGACTGCTCTCAAGATACGGAAGGTATGGTGGCGTTCCCCTTCAAAGTAAAGCACCGTGTCCACCATATGCTCCAACATACGCGGACCCGCCAAGGTTCCTTCCTTGGTCACATGGCCGACGATAAAGATGGCGATGTTATTGGTCTTAGCCAGCTGCATGAGCTCCGCTGTCACCTCACGCACTTGAGAAACAGACCCCTGCACCCCTGAAATTTCAGGAGACATAATGGTTTGGATGGAGTCGATGATGAGAAAATCTGGCTGGATGTGCTCCACCTCTGCGCGAACACTCTGCATATTGGTCTCTGCATAGAGATAAAACTCGCTATCAATATCTCCCAAACGCTCTGCACGTAGTTTAATCTGCTGGGCAGACTCCTCCCCACTGACGTAGAGAACTGTCCCTACTTGAGACAGCTGGGTTGAGACTTGTAAGAGAAGGGTTGATTTCCCAATCCCAGGATCCCCACCGATAAGAACAAGACTTCCTGGTACCACTCCGCCTCCAAGCACACGATTGAACTCCTCCATCTCTGTCTTGGTTCGATTGACATTGATGGAAGTCACTTCAGCCAGTTTCATGGGTTTGGTTTTCTCACCTGTCAAGGACACACGCGCATTTTTGACCTCGGCAACCTCAACCTCTTCTACAAAAGAAGACCAAGACCCACAGTTGGGACAACGTCCCAGATATTTAGGGGAATTATACCCACAATTTTGACATACAAATGTCGCTTTTTTCTTTGCGATGACAAACCTCTTTCTATATCTCTAACTCACACTCAATCACTTGGCAAAAATCAATCTTCTCATTTGGCACAAACTGGCGCATGAGCATGTTGTGAGCTACCACTATCACGGTCTGGTAATCTCGATACTTTCCCATGCATTCTAGAAACCGAGACTTCATCTCTTCAGCTGTCTCATATTGAATAGGACTATTAGGAAGTAACTCTCCCTTATTTTCTAGAAACATAGCACGAGTTTTTTCAAAATTATCTGTGCCACTTTCATAGACCTGCCATTCATGCAATAATGGTTCCACTCTCAAAGGAAGTCCAGTAACACAAGCCACATAAGAAGCCGTTTCTAAAGCTCTTGTGACTGCAGAAGATATGATTATTTCAGCTGAAGGTAGTAAAGGATTTTTTCTCAGTTCCTGGGCTTGCTACCGTCCCTTCTCAGACAAGGGTGCCAAATCTATCCCAAATCCCGTATAAGAACGCTCCTCTAACTCACGATAATCTGGCTCCCCGTGACGTACAAAGATAATCTTCATTCTAGTGCCCAGTCGATCCAAATCCACCAGTCCGCACGCCGTCAGCTGCATCTCCATCTGCAATTAAGAAAGGTGCAAAGACAGCCTGAACCACACGTTCCCCAACTTCAAGAACAACCTCTTGATCTGTAATATTCTTCATCTGAGCAAAAATATGCCCTTCATTCCCGGGATTTCCATAATAATCCCCATCAATGATCCCAACTGAATTAATTAAAACCAAGCCCTTTTTACGAGGGTTTGAAGAGCGATCATAGAGGTAAAGAACCTCAGTCGGTTGCATATAAGCCTTAACTCCTGTCGGAACCAAGACAATCTCTCCTGGCGCAATAACCGTACGCACAGCAACCTTTAAGTCGTAACCAGCCGCATGAGCTGTCTCACGCTTGGGCAATAAATTTTCATCTGTAAAACTAGAAACCAATTCAAAACCACGAATTTTCATCATCTTCTCTTTTCTATTATCATTTATTCTAGATTATTCTATCTTATTTATTCGGAAAAAGCACGAAAAAAAGAGCACACAATTCAAATCGCTTAGGGCTGCTGGATTCCTCCCCTGACCCGCTTCACGCAGAACTGTTGCTCCACTATTTATTATATCACATTCCTATTCATTTTAAAAGCAAAATTATTTTTTCCGTCTATTTCTAAAAAAGTCCTGCATAATAGCTGCGCATTCATCTTCCAAAATTCCCGTTTCAACCTCCACACGATGATTGAGACGCTCATCTGTCAAGATATCATACAAACTCCCAGCAGCGCCAAATTTCTGGTTTTTAGCCCCATAGACCACGTTTGGAATACGGGAGAGTCCAATCGCACCACTACACATGACACACGGCTCAATGGTCACAAAAAGCGTGCAATCCAGCAAGCGCCAGCTCTTCTCACTCAGGTTCGCATCCTCTATGGCCATAATCTCCGCATGCATAACCGCTCGTTGCAACTCCTCACGCGCATTATGCCCACGACCAATGATTTCTCCGTCCTTAACAATCACACAACCAATTGGAATTTCATCGTGTTCAAGAGCAATCTCAGCCTCTCTCAAAGCTTCCCTCATAAAGTCTTCTTTTTCTTCAACTGTATAATTCATCAATTTCCCTTTTTCTACTTGTCGATTTTATTATTATATCATGATTCCCTACACAAAAAAAGCCACCGAATGCGGTGACTTTATAGGGAGATTATTATGAAAAAGAAAAGTTTAGGATATTTGTTACAACAAGTTAGGAGGTCTTCTTGTAACTGTCTATAGTATACCCGACCTATCTTAAACAAATCTTAAAAATCTCTTAGGACCAAACACTTTCTAAAATATTTGTTTGTTCACGACCAGGACCTACTGAGAAAGTAGAAATACGAACGCCAACCAATTCACTCACACGACGAACATAGTTACGCGCATTCTCAGGAAGATCTTCCAAATTACGAACTCCAGTAATATCTTCTGACCAACCTGGCAACTCTTCATAGATAGGCTTGCAACGTTTCAATTGCTCAAGACTAGCTGGATAGTAGTCGATACGTTGACCATCAAGATCGTAAGCCACACAGATTTTCACAGTATCCAAACCGCTCAAAACATCGATAGAGTTCAGTGAAAGGTTAGTGATACCAGAAACACGACGACTGTGACGCATCACAACTGAGTCAAACCAACCCACACGACGTGGACGACCTGTAGTTGTACCATACTCATGACCTACTTCACGGATGCGTTCTCCCACTTCATCAAACAACTCAGTTGGGAATGGACCGTCTCCTACACGACTTGTGTAAGCTTTACATACACCTACAACCTTGTCAATCTTGCTTGGACCAACACCTGAACCAATTGTCACACCACCAGCCACAGGGTTTGATGACGTAACAAATGGATATGTACCTTGGTCGATATCTAGCATAACTCCTTGTGCACCTTCAAAAAGCACACGTTTACCGTTATCAAGCGCATCGTTCAAAATGACAGATGTATCTGTCACATACTTCTTGATTTGTTGACCATATTCGTAATACTCTTCAAAAATATCATCGAAATCAATCGCTTTACTGTCATACAATTTTTCAAAAAGACGATTCTTTTCAGCAAGGTTACGTTCTAAACGTTCACGGAAAATATCTTTATCCAAAAGATCTGCGATACGAATCCCAACACGAGCAGCCTTGTCCATATAAGCTGGACCAATTCCCTTAATTGTAGTACCAATCTTATTGTCGCCCTTAGCTTCTTCTTGCAAGCGATCCAACTCGATATGATAAGGCAAAATAACATGCGCACGATCAGAAATACGCAAGTTATCAGTTGTAACACCTTCCTCATGAAGATAGCTCAACTCTTTCACAAGAGATTTAGGATTTACAACCATACCATTCCCAATAACAGAGATTTTTTCAGGGAAGAAAATCCCAGATGGAATCAAGTGCAACTTAAATTTCTTACCATCAATCACAATCGTGTGACCTGCATTATCACCACCTTGGTAACGTGCAATCACTTCTGCATTCGCTGAAAGGAAGTCAGTAATCTTCCCTTTACCTTCATCACCCCATTGGGTACCTACAACAACAACTGAAGTCATAATTTTGTCTGAGCCCTCAGGCTCTTCCTTTCTCACATACATGGCAGGACTCTCACCTGCAATTATATCTTACAATTTATTATAAGAAAAAATTGCCTTTTTATCAAGAAGAAACAATAGAAAGAGTTGCTATTTCCAACTATTAAAAAATGTTTTAGAAAAAATTCCGGCTATTTATCATTATTTTCCCACAAAAAGTTAAATTTGTTCGGAAATTAACTCATGCTGTCTCAACAAGCAACAAAACCTTGTTTCATTATCAATTTTTCAAGATACAAACGATAAGCAACACGATAATGATAAACAATAAAATCCCGATGATTTCCAATGCTATATCGGAAAAGATAATAAATCAAAAATTTAAAATGAACATGTTCCCAGTCAAAATGATCTCCGAAGAACGTACCATACTCTTCTTCAATACTGTTATAGAAATCTGTCATCTGATTATAAATACTTTGTAGCATAAGTATATACTCCTTTTCTTTTTATGACCTTATTCTAACAAAAAATTATAAACAGTTATTATCAAATCCTGAATTGCTCAAATATCAACCTCAAAAAGATAACAAATAGACAAAAGGTGACAGAATAGGAATAAATTTACTACCTAAATTTCAAACGATTAAAGTCCTAAAACCGCCTTAAAACTTTGGCTCTATAATATTTGTAGTGGGTAAATCCCCTATGGATCTTATGGAGCCTATTTTTGTGTAGAAAAAAAGTCCCATATGACCTATAATGAAAAGCGACAAAACAACTCATTAGAAAGATTCATATGGAACAATTACATTTTATCATAAAACTGCTCGATATTAGAGACCCAAACATCAAGATTCTAGATATCATCAATATGGATACCACAAGGAAATCATCGCTAAATTGGACTATGAAGCTCCATCTTGCCCTGATTGTGAAAGTCAAATGAAGAAATACGACTTTCAAAAACCGTCGAAAATTCCTGATCTTGAAACGACTGGTATGCCTACTAGAATTCTCCTTAAAAAGCGTCGATTCAAGTGCAATCATTGCTTGAAAATGATGGTTGCTGAGACTTCTCTCGTCAAGAAGAATCATCAAATCCCTCGTATCATCAACCAAAAAATTGCTCAAAAGTTAATTGAAAATCTTCTATGACTGATATTGGTCATTCCAACATCAACTGTCATTCGCAAACTCAATGACTTCCGTTTTAAGCATGATCTTTCTCGTCTTCCTGAAACTATGCCCTGGGACGTTGAAACAGTCAGGGGAGTGACTGTTTCAATCGGGAGATGAAGATGAGTTTCATTGCGCAAGATTTTGATAATCTTAATATTATCACTGTTCTTGAAGGCAGAACACAAGCTATCATCCGAAATCACTTTCTTCGATACGATAGAGCCGTTCGTTGTCAGGTGAAAATCATTACGATGGATATGTTTAGCCCATACTATGACTTTGCTAGACAGCTTTGCTTTCAAATTTCTAGGCTCAGGCTGAAACAGTCTCCCAGACTATTTCACTCACGAATACTAAAATTGTACTTGGTTGCTTTCACCCTTCGTTATTCTATTTCTAAACTCAGGCTAAAACAGTCCACTGGACTGTTTTACTCCAACATCTCAGCTGTGCCATGAGTCGTATACGTGTTCAAATCATGAATCAGTTTGAACGAAAATCTCATGAATACAAGGCTATCAAGCGCTACTGGAAACTCATCCAACAGGATAGTCGTAAATTGAACGATAAACGTTTTTATCGCCCTACTTTTCGTATGCACTTGACCAATATAGAGATTCTAGACAAGTTTTTGAGCTATTCAGAAGACTTAAAACACCACTATGAACTCTGTCAACTCTTGCTTTTTCACTTTCAGAATAAAGAGTCTGAGAAATTTTTTGGATTCATTGAGGACAATCTGAAGCAGATTCATCCTATTTTTCAGACTGTCTTTAAAACCTTTCTAAAGAACAAAGAGAAAATCATCAACGCTCTTCAATTACCTTATTCCAACGCAAAAATGGAAGCAACCAATAATCTCATCAAACTTATCAAACGAAATGCCTTTGGATTTCTGAACTTTGAAAACTTTAAAAAACGAATTTTTATCGCTCTGAACATCAAAAAAGAAAGGACGAAATTCGTCCTTTCTCGATCTTAGCTGACTTCAACCCACTACAGTTGACAAAGAGCCTTATTAATTACATAAAAAAAGAGGTCTAACCCTCCTCAAATTAACTACTCCGCCAGTAGGACTCGAACCTACGACATCATGATTAACAGTCATGCGCTACTACCAACTGAGCTATGGCGGATAAAAGCTAAGCGACTTCCTTATCTCACAGGGGGCAACCCCCAACTACTTCCGGCGTTCTAGGGCTTAACTTCTGTGTTCGGCATGGGTACAGGTGTATCTCCTAGGCTATCGTCACTTAACTCTGAGTAATACCTACTCAAAATTGAATATCTATTCAAATTTCACTTAAAAATAATTACGCTTTGTATTCTCAGTTACTTTGGATAAGTCCTCGAGCTATTAGTATTAGTCCGCTACATGTGTCGCCACACTTCCACTTCTAACCTATCTACCTGATCATCTCTCAGGGCTCTTACTGATATAAAATCATGGGAAATCTCATCTTGAGGTGGGTTTCACACTTAGATGCTTTCAGCGTTTATCCCTTCCCTACATAGCTACCCAGCGATGCCTTTGGCAAGACAACTGGTACACCAGCGGTAAGTCCACTCTGGTCCTCTCGTACTAGGAGCAGATCCTCTCAAATTTCCTACGCCCGCGACGGATAGGGACCGAACTGTCTCACGACGTTCTGAACCCAGCTCGCGTGCCGCTTTAATGGGCGAACAGCCCAACCCTTGGGACCGACTACAGCCCCAGGATGCGACGAGCCGACATCGAGGTGCCAAACCTCCCCGTCGATGTGAACTCTTGGGGGAGATAAGCCTGTTATCCCCAGGGTAGCTTTTATCCGTTGAGCGATGGCCCTTCCATACGGAACCACCGGATCACTAAGCCCGACTTTCGTCCCTGCTCGAGTTGTAGCTCTCGCAGTCAAGCTCCCTTATACCTTTACACTCTGCGAATGATTTCCAACCATTCTGAGGGAACCTTTGGGCGCCTCCGTTACCTTTTAGGAGGCGACCGCCCCAGTCAAACTGCCCGTCAGACACTGTCTCCGATAGGGATCACCTATCTGGGTTAGAGTGGCCATAACACAAGGGTAGTATCCCAACAACGTCTCCTTCGAAACTGGCGTCCCGATCTCTTAGACTCCTACCTATCCTGTACATGTGGTACAGACACTCAATATCAAACTGCAGTAAAGCTCCATGGGGTCTTTCCGTCCTGTCGCGGGTAACCTGCATCTTCACAGGTACTAAAATTTCACCGAGTCTCTCGTTGAGACAGTGCCCAAATCATTACGCCTTTCGTGCGGGTCGGAACTTACCCGACAAGGAATTTCGCTACCTTAGGACCGTTATAGTTACGGCCGCCGTTTACTGGGGCTTCAATTCATACCTTCGCTTACGCTAAGCACTCCTCTTAACCTTCCAGCACCGGGCAGGCGTCACCCCCTATACATCATCTTACGATTTAGCAGAGAGCTGTGTTTTTGATAAACAGTTGCTTGGGCCTATTCACTGCGGCTGACATATGTCAGCACCCCTTCTCCCGAAGTTACGGGGTCATTTTGCCGAGTTCCTTAACGAGAGTTCTCTCGCTCACCTGAGGCTACTCGCCTCGACTACCTGTGTCGGTTTGCGGTACGGGTAGAGTATGTTTAAACGCTAGAAGCTTTTCTTGGCAGTGTGACGTCACTAACTTCGCTACTAAACTTCGCTCCCCATCACAGCTCAATGTTATAGATATAAGCATTTGACTCATATCACACCTCACTGCTTAGACAGACTCTTCCATTCGTCTGCTTTAGTTAGCCTACTGCGTCCCTCCATCACTACATACTCTAGTACAGGAATATCAACCTGTTGTCCATCGGATACACCTTTCGGTCTCTCCTTAGGTCCCGACTAACCCAGGGCGGACGAGCCTTCCCCTGGAAACCTTAGTCTTACGGTGGACAGGATTCTCACCTGTCTTTCGCTACTCATACCGGCATTCTCACTTCTATGCGTTCCAGCACTCCTCACGGTATACCTTCTTCACACATAGAACGCTCTCCTACCATACCTATAAAAGGTATCCACAGCTTCGGTAAATTGTTTTAGCCCCGGTACATTTTCGGCGCAGGGTCACTCGACTAGTGAGCTATTACGCACTCTTTGAATGAATAGCTGCTTCTAAGCTAACATCCTAGTTGTCTGTGCAACCCCACATCCTTTTCCACTTAACAATTATTTTGGGACCTTAGCTGGTGGTCTGGGCTGTTTCCCTTTCGACTACGGATCTTAGCACTCGCAGTCTGACTGCCGACCATAATTCATTGGCATTCGGAGTTTATCTGAGATTGGTAATCCGGGATGGACCCCTCACCCAAACAGTGCTCTACCTCCAAGAATCTCTAATGTCGACGCTAGCCCTAAAGCTATTTCGGAGAGAACCAGCTATCTCCAAGTTCGTTTGGAATTTCTCCGCTACCCACAAGTCATCCAAGCACTTTTCAACGTGCCCTGGTTCGGTCCTCCAGTGCGTCTTACCGCACCTTCAACCTGCTCATGGGTAGGTCACATGGTTTCGGGTCTACGTCATGATACTAATTCGCCCTATTCAGACTCGGTTTCCCTACGGCTCCGTCTCTTCAACTTAACCTCGCATCATAACGTAACTCGCCGGTTCATTCTACAAAAGGCACGCTCTCACCCATTAACGGGCTCGAACTTGTTGTAGGCACACGGTTTCAGGTTCTATTTCACTCCCCTCCCGGGGTGCTTTTCACCTTTCCCTCACGGTACTGGTTCACTATCGGTCACTAGGGAGTATTTAGGGTTGGGAGATGGTCCTCCCAGATTCCGACGGGATTTCGCGTGTCCCGCCGTACTCAGGATACTGCTAGGCACAAAGACTATTTTAATTACGAGGCTATTACTCTCTCTGGCTGATCTTCCCAAATCATTCTTCTATAGTCCTTGAGTCCACATTGCAGTCCTACAACCCCGAAGAGTAAACTCTTCGGTTTGCCCTCCTGCCGTTTCGCTCGCCGCTACTAAGGCAATCGCTTTTGCTTTCTCTTCCTGCAGCTACTTAGATGTTTCAGTTCACTGCGTCTTCCTCCTCACATCCTTAACAGATATGGGTAACAGGTAGTACCTGTTGGGTTCCCCCATTCGGAAATCCCTGGATCATCGCTTACTTACAGCTACCCAAGGCATATCGTCGTTTGTCACGTCCTTCTTCGGCTCCTAGTGCCAAGGCATCCACCGTGCGCCCTTATTAACTTAACCTTATTTTTTGACCTTTCAGTCATAAACTCTTTATTAATACTACAGCGTTTTCGGTTTATTTTCTTGTTACTATTTGATATAGATATTCAATTTTCAATGTGCATTACTTGGTGATCTCTCACCAATGGAGCCTAGCGGGATCGAACCGCTGACCTCCTGCGTGCAAAGCAGGCGCTCTCCCAGCTGAGCTAAGGCCCCACAAGACCTCTCAAGACTAAACAAGACCAATGCGCAGTTCCTTATCCTTAGAAAGGAGGTGATCCAGCCGCACCTTCCGATACGGCTACCTTGTTACGACTTCACCCCAATCATCTATCCCACCTTAGGCGGCTGGCTCCTAAAAGGTTACCTCACCGACTTCGGGTGTTACAAACTCTCGTGGTGTGACGGGCGGTGTGTACAAGGCCCGGGAACGTATTCACCGCGGCGTGCTGATCCGCGATTACTAGCGATTCCGACTTCATGTAGGCGAGTTGCAGCCTACAATCCGAACTGAGACTGGCTTTAAGAGATTAGCTTGCCGTCACCGGCTTGCGACTCGTTGTACCAGCCATTGTAGCACGTGTGTAGCCCAGGTCATAAGGGGCATGCTGATTTGACGTCATCCCCACCTTCCTCCGGTTTATTACCGGCAGTCTCGTTAGAGTGCCCAACTGAATGATGGCAACTAACAATAAGGGTTGCGCTCGTTGCGGGACTTAACCCAACATCTCACGACACGAGCTGACGACAACCATGCACCACCTGTCACCTCTGTCCCGAAGGAAAACTCTATCTCTAGAGCGGTCAGAGGGATGTCAAGACCTGGTAAGGTTCTTCGCGTTGCTTCGAATTAAACCACATGCTCCACCGCTTGTGCGGGCCCCCGTCAATTCCTTTGAGTTTCAACCTTGCGGTCGTACTCCCCAGGCGGAGTGCTTAATGCGTTAGCTACGGCACTAAACCCCGGAAAGGGTCTAACACCTAGCACTCATCGTTTACGGCGTGGACTACCAGGGTATCTAATCCTGTTTGCTCCCCACGCTTTCGAGCCTCAGCGTCAGTTACAAGCCAGAGAGCCGCTTTCGCCACCGGTGTTCCTCCATATATCTACGCATTTCACCGCTACACATGGAATTCCACTCTCCCCTCTTGCACTCAAGTTAAACAGTTTCCAAAGCGTACTATGGTTAAGCCACAGCCTTTAACTTCAGACTTATCTAACCGCCTGCGCTCGCTTTACGCCCAATAAATCCGGACAACGCTCGGGACCTACGTATTACCGCGGCTGCTGGCACGTAGTTAGCCGTCCCTTTCTGGTAAGATACCGTCACAGTGTGAACTTTCCACTCTCACACTCGTTCTTCTCTTACAACAGAGCTTTACGATCCGAAAACCTTCTTCACTCACGCGGCGTTGCTCGGTCAGACTTCCGTCCATTGCCGAAGATTCCCTACTGCTGCCTCCCGTAGGAGTCTGGGCCGTGTCTCAGTCCCAGTGTGGCCGATCACCCTCTCAGGTCGGCTATGTATCGTTGCCTTGGTGAGCCGTTACCTCACCAACTAGCTAATACAACGCAGGTCCATCTGGTAGTGATGCAATTGCACCTTTTAAGCAAATGTCATGCAACATCTACTATTATGCGGTATTAGCTATCGTTTCCAATAGTTATCCCCCACTACCAGGCAGGTTACCTACGCGTTACTCACCCGTTCGCAACTCATCCGGAAAGAGCAAGCTCCTCCTTCAGCGTTCTACTTGCATGTATTAGGCACGCCGCCAGCGTTCGTCCTGAGCCAGGATCAAACTCTCATTAAAAGTTTGAGTTCTCACTCATTTCTGTCACTGACAGATTTATTGTTTTTTTCATTGTTCAGTACTACAACCTCAGTTGTAGTGCCCTGCACATTGGTTCGTCTTGTTCAGTTTTCAAAGGTCTTTGTCACTCGCTTCTCTCAAGCGACAACTATATTAGTATATCACAGCCGCTTTCGCTTGTCAACACTTTTTTGAAACTTTTTTTAATTTTTTTCATCAAGTGTTTCAACCGCAACATACCATAGTCCGTACGGGATTCGAACCCGTGTTACCGCCGTGAAAAGGCGGTGTCTTAACCCCTTGACCAACGGACCGGAGTTGCTATTTCCAACTCTTACTATTATACCGACTTTTTTTTCTTTGTCAACACCTTTTTTAAACTTTTTTTAAGTTTTTTGCATGGCTTTCTAGTGGGTACGGATGTCAAAATCTTTAAACACAATTCGTAAGTCTCTTAGGACCCTTTGACGGCCCCGAAAGCGTTCATTCCTGAGGATGCGTTCTAACTCTTCTTGTTTCTCTTTATTTTGTTTACTTCTATAATCTCTTAGTGTTTCATGAAAGAGATAATAGTCATCTAGCCAGAGGCCATCCTCACTGATACGATGACTGATCTCACCAACTTCTTCATACGGTTCTTTATCATATCTTCGTTTTTGACTTTCCTGCTTACGGATATAATCTAAAATACGATTTCGGAACTTAGTTTTGAAGTACTTCCTTAATCGAGGGATATCTTCTGTCAGCTCTTCTTCTCTACTAATCAATTCATGCAAGCAAATCATACCTTCTTGATCCCAATCCGATAACTCCCATAAATGAAGGTAATACTCATTTCTACACTTATACACAATTCCCTGGACTTCTTTATACAATTCTTTAAACATAACGTTCCCCTTTCTAGATACAGTTTAACAAATAAAGAAGCTAATTGGATTCTTTTCTCTGTTCTGTTCTCTCTACCTCCTCAACTGCACAAAAAAGAGAGGACTTGCCTCTCTTTGGGTTATTTTTCGTCATTCATTTTTGACCTTACTTCATCATAGGATAGTGCATGAGATTCCTCTTCTACTGCTTCAGGCATCTTTCCTGTTTCGTAAAGAGCTTTTATTTGTGTACTATCCAGTGTTTCGTATTTCAATAATGCTTCTGCAATCAACTTGTGGGTTTCACGATTTGATTGGATGATTTCAGCAGCTTTGTTTCGTGCTTGATTCAACAATGAACGAACTTCTTCGTCAATTTCATAAGCTGTTTGTTCTGAAATTGATTTTTGAGGGGTTTGTGCACCAAACATGGCATGATTTCCTTCATATTGTACTGGACCAAGTTTTTCACTCATACCATACTCTGTAACCATTGCACGCGCCATCTGAGTAGCTTGTTCAAAGTCATTAGATGCTCCAGTTGTTTGGACGTTAAAGATAATCTCTTCAGCTACACGTCCCCCCATTAAGCCAGCCAATTGCTCTTTCATATCTTCTTTAGATAGAAGCATTTGATCCTCTTTAGGAAGTGCAATCATATATCCACCTGCACGGCCACGTGGTACAATTGTAACCTTATGGACAACGCGGGCATTCGACAAGACTAGACCAACAATGGTATGTCCTGCCTCATGGTAGGCAACCAATTCACGTTCTTTTTGTGAAACTGTCTTATCTTTCTTAGAAGGTCCAGCAATAACTCTATCTTCTGCTTCGTCAATATCTGAGGCATCAATTATCGATTTATTGCGACGAGCAGCAACTAAAGCCGCTTCATTCAATACATTCTCTAAATCAGCACCAACAAAGCCTGGAGTTTGTTGAGCCACTAATTTCAAATCAACATCTTCTGCTAAAGGCTTGTTCTTAGCATGAACTTTCAAGATTGCTTCACGACCTTTAACATCAGGGCGACCAACCAATACTTTTCTATCAAAACGTCCTGGACGTAAAAGGGCAGGGTCTAGTACATCTGAACGGTTTGTCGCAGCAATGACGATAATCCCTTCATTTCCCTCAAAACCATCCATCTCAATCAAGAGTTGGTTCAATGTTTGTTCACGTTCGTCATTACCTCCGCCTAGACCAACTCCACGTTGACGTCCGACAGCATCAATTTCATCGATAAAGATGATAGCTGGTGCTGCTTTTTTGGCATCTTCAAAAAGAGAACGAACACGACTAGCTCCAACTCCGACAAACATTTCTACAAAGTCAGAACCTGAGATACTAAAGAATGGAACACCTGCTTCTCCAGCAACTGCCTTAGCAAGTAAGGTCTTACCTGTCCCCGGAGGTCCCTCCAAAAGAACACCTGCTGGAATACGGGCTCCAAGTTTTGTAAATCGTTTTGGATCTTTTAAGAACTCAACAACTTCAACTAGTTCTTGTTTTTCTTCCTCAGCTCCAGCAACATCTGAAAATCTTACTTTAATATCTTCTTTATTTGCAGCTTTAGCCTTACTACGTCCAAAACTCATCGGGTTACGGCTATTATTTCCTCCCATATTTCCCATCATAGAAAATAGAAAGAAGAAAAGAATACCGAATGGCACAATGGATACAAGAATATTAATCCACATACCACTTGAACTTTCATGCTTAATAGTTACTTCCGCTTTATGATCAGAAGCAAGCTTTTGCAATTCAGATACTGTCGTGTCTGAAGGAAGAATAATGCTTGAAAATTTCTCTACTGTTGTAGCAGAAGGAGAGAAGAACTGAATGCCTGTTTCTTCTTTACTTGTTTTAGGATTTTTATAAACACCCGAAACTTCGATAACACTGCCATTTGGTTGGTAGGTTAATTCTTTTACGTTGTCATCGGTAATTTCTTTTACCAATTCTGTATAATTAATTTGCTCACTTTTTCCTGCAACACTACCTGTACTAAAATACTGGTAACTTGTAACTAGGAAAAAAATAAGTAATAACCATAGAAAAGGATTTTTAATTAAACCATTATTTTGTTTTTTCATTAAAAATTGTTCTTTCTAATTTGAATATACTTCTTCTTTTAATACTCCAACAAAAGGAAGGTTACGATAATTTTCTTTGTAGTCTAAACCATAACCTACTACAAACTCATTTGGGATAGTAAAGCAGGTATAGTCTGCTTTAATTTCTACCACACGTCCTTCTGGTTTATCCAACAAAGTTGCAATGTTAACAGAAGCTGCTTCTCTTGCAATAAACATATCTCGCAAACTCTTCAAAGTTTGACCTGTATCAATGATATCTTCTACAAATAGAACATGTCTTCCTTTGATATCCTGAGTCACATCTTGTTTAATATTGATCACACCACTGCTTGCTGTTCCACCATGATAGCTAGAAACCATCATGAAGTCCATTTCAATATGTGTATCAATATTTTTAACCAATTCAGCCATAAAAGGAATAGATCCTTTTAAAATCCCAACTAAGATTGGATTTTTTCCTGCATAGTCCTTGGTTAATTGAGCACCTAATTTTTTAGCCGCTTCTGTAATTTCATCTTGTGAAACGAGAATTTTTTTAATATCGTTTTCTAACATTTTTTTACCTATCTATTTTTTCTATATAAAGTACAGTGTTCATTATATCATTTTTCGTGTTTTTACTCAAATTACTGGTCGCAATTCCCAAAATTGATACAATTTCACCAAATTGCTCAATAATTAGAGCTGATTTTCGCTTTTCCATAGGAATTTTCAAATCAATAAATAGACGTCTAAGTTTTTTTCTATGTCCATTTTGAATCAAAACATCTCCTGTTTTTCGATGACGAATGTGTATGGATGTTTCTCGTGAAACAGGTATTTGTTGAATTGATTCACCTTTTAAAGGAATTCCAAAGGAAAATGTGTATCCTTGATAAGTAACCTGATTTTGATAGTGTAACACAAGTTCATATTCCTTTTCATCAGCCTGAGGACTGATTTTACAAATCCGAAACTGTTGATACTCTTTTTCTAATTCATAACCATTTTTAAGTGGATGACGATACTGGCTTTTAGTTTTTAAAATTTGTCTAACTTCTTCAAACTGAGCTTTTGTAAGATTCAAATCTGGAAAACGATTCAGATAAGTTTGAAGCAAAACGCTTTGTGTCGACTCAGAGTAAGACAATAGCTGCTCTAAATTTTCTACATTAATATTCTTTGATAATTCAGCTATAGCTAAGTCATAATCTAAAATTTCATTGCCGATACTTAAAATTGCATCTTTAAATCTAGGATTTTCTTTTTCTAATTCTGGTAAATAAGAATTTCGAATACGATTGCGAAAATAATGATTTTCCTGATTTGATCTATCTTCAAAGTGAAAAATTGGTGGAAAGTCTTTTTTCTGAAAATGCAAGAAGGGCCGAATGATTTCTATCTCTCCGACTACTTGCTTCTCCTTAATTCCTGATAGATAGCGCAAACGAGTGCCTCGGATTAAACGCATTAAAATCGTTTCCACATGGTCATCAGCATGGTGGGCAGTGACTAAGGCTGTCGCACCTGTCTTTTTCATGACCTCTTTAAAAAAATCATAACGAAAATCTCGAGCTCGCACTTCTGAAAATTCACCTGAAAAATTACTTATATAAATAGGAAGCTCTGCTTCAGCAGCCAACTTCCTTAATTCTTTTTCTTCCAAATCTGATTCTACTCTCTGCTTATGATTCACATGAGCTAGAATCAATTCAATTTCTAACTCTTTTTTATAGGTAGACAATACCTTAAATAGAAACATAGAATCTAATCCACCAGAAATAGCTAGCACCACCTTAGTATGTTTTTTAAAATATTCTCTCTTGAGAAAATGATTTAAAAAATCTTGCTCCCTCATTTTAGAACCTCATAAACATCCTTGGCTATCTTAGAAATCGTATCATAATCAGAATTTTTAGTGAAAATAGAAAGAACAAATGGAGAATCTGCATATACAACGCCCGTATCATGCTTAAATTCATCCGCATCTCCAATTTTATGAGCTACTTTAACGGAAACACCTTTGGCAATTCTCTCATTATCAAAATCTGTTTTAGTCAAAGAATCCAATACAAATCCATTTTGGTTATAAATAGCTTCCATGACTTTCCCAGCCATTTTAGAAGAAATCAATTTTTCTTTTGGATTCCAATCATCTCCCATAATAACAGACATCTTAGACTTGAATGTGGCATCAGATTGATTTGAAATGTAATATCCCAATAAATTATGAGCTACATTATCAGATTCTTTTGATACTTTCGTAATTAAATCCTTTAGAGAATACTCTTTATTATCCTCTTTTTTAGGAAGACTACCACTCCCTTCTGGTTTATAAGAACCTGGAAAATCATTGACTGCAGATATGTATTTTACAGTCGTATCTAACTGATAAAGACCTTCATTTATTTTTTCTTGCGTATAGTAGAGATAAGGTAGTTTCAAAACACTAGCTGCATACATCTTTTCATCTTGATTGATACCAGCTTCTTTTCCAGTAGTCAATTGCTTAACATAAATAGAGAATGAATCCTTCTGATATTTTTCAGATAATATTTCTTGGACTTTACTCATCCGATTATCTTCTTCAGCAGTTGATTCTTTAGCTATCCATCCAGCCTGATTAATATGTAGAAATTCTCTTCCTTCTACAAACATAGTCTTGTCGATTGAAACTTGCGAATAAGCTGATAAGGATGATTTCACTTCTTTTAAATCATAAGGACTATTGTACAGTTTAAAATCAGATTCTAACCATACTTGTTTTATGGTTGGAGTTACCTCTGACTGATCATATAAAAATCGTTTGTCTGCAGCTATAAATTGATGATTTGATAGCTTAAATACTGGAATTCCTTGTTTATTTAAGCGCCACTCGGTTATTTGAAAACTTGTTTGGGGAGTCAATTTTCCAGATTCCACTACTAAATCTTCATTCGCATAAACAGGAACCTCTCCATAAACCATTGGAGAACTTAATTTTTCTCTAAAATAAATACCAAAGTCAGATTGTGAAAGGTAATAAATTTCTTTTGAAGTATAGACGACTTCTTTTTCTGTGCTAACGACTTTTGAAATGGTCAAAAAACTCGGTAGCAACAAAATAATTAAGAACTTACGCATTCTTCCTTTCCTTTTCTTCTTGTAAACGCAATAATTGATTTTTATCAGCCAACTCTTCCAGCTTTTCATCCGATAGACTCAAAAATTGCTCTATTACATCTAATAAATTTTCCATTTTATCACCTTGGGAGCAAGTCAGGAATCGTATAAACAGCTTCCCGATTCTTAGAATAATAATATTTTGCACGCATGTATTTAGCAGCGTAATCTTCATCCTTCAACTTTGTGGCAAAAGCTGTCTCTTTCTCCTTTTCCTCACTCAAGGTTTGATACTGAGTTTGCAAATCTGATAACTGTTGACGTCTTTGGAGTAATTGGTGATAGCTTTGAGCAAGATTATAAGTTGGTAAAATGAACAATAAAATCATCAAAATGAGAACCCAACCCATGAAACGATTCCGTTTTTGTCGTTCCTTCATCAGATAGCGACGACGTTGGTGTTCATTTTGAATAAAAGAATTATTCAATTGTACAATATTTTTAGACATTTTCTTCTACCCGTGTTTCACTGATAATTTCATACATGCCTGCTGCATCTTCTTTTTTGGTACTATCTTTCATCTCTAGTACTTTGACAAGTAGCAACTTATTCCCAAAGCGAATTTCAACTTGGTCATTAACTTTCAAATCCGTTGAACTTTTTGCCAAGATTCCATTTACCTTGATTCTGCCTTTATCTGCTACTTCTTTTGCGACTGTACGACGCTTGATAATTCTTGATACTTTTAAATATTTGTCTAATCTCATTTTTATTACCTCAAATTATTATTGTACCATTTTTATCCATTTTATAGAAGAAAAATGTTAAAGAAAATTTCCTTCTTTCGACTCTTTTATCTCTAATAAACTTTCTCCAAAAATGAGCAGACCTTCTAAAATTTCATAGTCCTTCTTATTTCGGACATCAAATACAACTTCCATTAATCCCTTATTCTCAGCTATGGCTGCTTTTAAGTTCGTTGCGGATAATGCTTTAAAATAATCTTGAGCCAAGAATAGTCGTTGAGTGACTTTTTCAAATTGAACTGTAATCTTATTTTCTTTTCTTTCCACACGTTCTACAAAGACCTTGTCAAAATATGACTTGACCAAACCAATCTCTAAAAGGTATGCTACTACATCTGGATATTCTCCAAAGCGGTCCATCAACTCTTCTTGTAATTCTTCATAGTTGACACGATTGTCAATTTGACGAATTTTCTTGTAAATTTCAATTTTATGTCGTTGGTCAGAAATATAAGTATCAGGAAGATAAGCATCAATTTGTAAAATCAACTCAGCATTTCCTTTGGTTCTTGTGTTCCCATTGCCATTCCGTTTAGCGATAGCTTCCTCTAGTAACTGTGAATACAATTCAAAACCAACAGAATCAATAAAACCTGATTGAGATTTTCCTAGGAGATTTCCTGCTCCACGAATTGACAGATCTCGCATCGCAATCTTAAATCCCGAGCCCAATTCTGTAAATCCTTTGATGGCTTCTAATCTCTTTTCAGAGACTTCACTGATTGATTTTTCTGGACGATACATGAGATAGGCATAAGCAATGCGATTGCTACGACCAACTCTTCCTCTTAATTGATACAAGGTTGACAAGCCCATGTGGTCCGCATTTTCAATAAATAAAGTATTAGCATTTGGAATGTCCACCCCTGTCTCAATAATGGTAGTCGTCACCAAGATATCGTATTGTCCCTCAATAAAGTCTAGTAGAGTATTTTCCAACTGTATTTCACTCATTCGACCATGAACATATCCAATCGAAGCCTCTGGAATCAACTCCTGTAATTCTGAAACCTTCTGGTCAATTGTGTCAACTTTGTTGTAAAGATAGTAAATTTGACCTCCACGCTCCATTTCACGCAAGACAGCATCACGAATGACACTATCATTCTTTTCTAAAACATAGGTTTGAACAGGATAGCGATTGGTTGGGGGAGTTTCAATAACAGACAAATCTCTGATTCCCAGCATAGACATATGGAGGGTACGAGGAATCGGCGTAGCGGTCAAAGTTAGGACATCCACTTGTTTCTTCAGTTCTTTCAAGGTTTCCTTATGCTTGACACCAAATCGCTGTTCTTCATCAATAATCATCAAGCCCAAATCAGCAAACACAACATCTTTTGACAAAACACGATGTGTTCCAATCAAAATATCGACTTGACCATTCTTTAATTTTTCAAGTGTCTCTGCCTGCTCTTTTTTACTTCTAAAGCGACTCAACACATCAATATTAACTGCAAAATTTTGGAATCGTTCCTTAAAATTTGTATAGTGTTGTTGTGCTAAAACCGTCGTCGGAACTAGAACGACAACCTGTTTGTGATCATTGACTGCCTTAAAGGCTGCACGCATAGCAACCTCAGTCTTTCCAAATCCAACATCCCCAACTAAAAGTCGATCCATTGGCTGAGAAGCCTGCATATCACTCTTGATTTCCTCAATACTACGAAGTTGATCATCCGTTTCAACATAAGGAAAAGCATCATCAAAAGCATGTTGATCTTCATCATCAGCTGAGAAAGCAAAACCTTTCAACTGACTACGCTCAGAATAAAGTTTGATTAAATCGTCAGCTATATCCTCTACCTGATTCTTAACTTTTTGCTTAGCCTTTTTGAAATGACCGTCATTTAATTTATTGAGTTTTGGAGCTTTCCCATCACTTGAAATATATTTAGACAGTAACTGAATCTGCTCTACTGGGATGGAAATTTGATCCCCATTTTGATACTGAACACTTACATAATCGCGGTGAATTCCTTTGATTTCAATTGTTTCAATTCCTAGATATTGACCAATCCCATGAATATGGTGAACAACGTAATCTCCTTTTTCAAGTTCATTGTAATCTTTTAATCTCTCTGCGTTTGAAACATGTTGTCTTCGAAAACGACGTTTCAATTTCTTTTGAAAAATCTCATGTTCAGTTATCAATAAAATCTTTTCATCTACAAAATGAAAACCATGTCTGAGATTTCCCTCAATCAAATTTACAGATTCTTTACAGATACTTGACTTATCTCTGGAATCCAATTTAATCTGGTATTCCTCTAAAACATCCTCTAATGTTTTACTTCCCGTTGAATTGCTAGACTGCAGGATGATAGTGTAATCCATTTTTTTGTATCGTTCAATTTCTTCTTTTAGAAAAGAAAATTGATTGAAAAACTCCTGCATAGGATATTGATTAAATTGATAAATCTGGTCAAACTTGAGATTTCCTAACCCCTTTTGTAGATTAGAGAAAAAGGTAACTGGACTCTGTTTTTTATAGATTTGCTCTGTATCAGCAAAATACTTCATCTCAGAAAATGCTTTACTATTCTGTAATTCTTCTGTAAAGTATTGAACTAATTCTCTTTCAAATACTTCATACTGATTCATCAATTTTTGATAATCATCAAAGAATATTGGGGTATCTTTTTCAATATAGTCAAAAACAGTCCATGTCTTGTCATAACACAAAGATAAAAATTTCCGAGAATCTAAATGTACTTGTTTTTGGTAAAAACTTGAAAAAATTTCTTCTAAGTATGATTTTAAAATAGGTGATGACGTTTTTGAAATTTGTTTTTCTAAAGCTGACTGACCTCGTTGATAATCCTTTTCTCTCAAAAGCATATCACTAGCTGGAAAGATAGTGAGTTCTGTCTGATTTTCTTTCGATAATTGTGTTTCGACTTCAAATGACCTGATACCATCAATTTCATCACCAAAAAACTCAATTCGGCAAGGTTCTAACTGGGATATTTCAAAAATATCTAAAATATCTCCTCGCAAACTAAATTCGCCTTGAGTTTGTACTTGTGTAACTTTTCGATAGCCAATTTCCTTTAACTGATGGATAAGCGCGTGTTGATCGTACTCTTCACCCACTGATATTTTTACAATACTATCTTTGAACACATTTGGAGACGGTAAAATCAATCGACTTGCTGCGATATTACAAACTAAAATCCCTCTCTTAGATGAATCAGTCAAAAAACGCAAGGCTTCAACCCGTGAAATGATTTTTTCTTGTGAAGACATCAAAAACTCTACCATAGGAGCATCATCTACTAAAAATGGATAGACCAGTTCCTCACCCAAGATAGATATAAGATCACTAACAAGTCCTTCTGCTTCTCCATAAGTTGACGTTAATAATACAATCTTATCTTCTTTTTCTAGACTACTTGCAATTACAAGAGCCTTAGTAGACGTTGATAAACCTAGTATCAGTTGTCTTTTCTTATCTGTTAAATTTTGATGCCATTTTTTGATCTGATTATTTTCAGAGAATAAATCTAATAAGGTCACCATTTATCCGTTATACCTCTGCATTGTTTTCTCAAAATTTTTTTCTTGTAAATAGTAATTTACAGAATCGTCAACCTTGTCAATAGACTGTAAAATACCAATATAATCATCCTTGTCAAACTTACTCAAAACATGATGAACAACTGACATGCCGTTTTTGGGTCTTCCAATTCCAATCTTAACACGTTTAAAGACCTGAGTCCCTATATGTTGAATAATAGACTTGATACCATTATGACCACCTGCTGATCCTTTAGATCGAAGACGAATCTTTCCAACTTCCATATCAAGATCATCGTAAATGATGAGTAAATCTTCAATATCCAAACCATAGTAAGTTAATAAAGCATGAACTGCTTTTCCACTTTCATTCATAAAGGTCGTTGGTTTGACCAGATAAATTTTTTCTCCATTTAGGAAAAAGGATGCTAGGTCAGCTTGAAATATCTTATCGTGTGTAAAAGTGACATTCTGTTTTTTCGCTAGTTGGTCAATCAACATAAAACCAACATTGTGTTTTGTTTCAAAATATTTATCCCCTGGATTTCCTAATCCTACAAGTAATTTAGTCATTTATTTTCCTTTCAAAAGCCAAAAGGGTTGGAATTTTTTTCCAACCTAATTGACACTATTCATTAAATTTTTAGACATTAAAGCGGAATTCCATGATATCGCCATCTTGAACGATATATTCTTTTCCTTCTTCACGCAAGCGTCCAGCTTCTTTTACGGCCTTTTCAGAGCCGTATTTAACTAGATCCTCATATGACATGGTTACTGCACGAATAAAGCCTTTTTCAAAGTCTGAGTGGATAATACCAGCTGCTTGAGGAGCCTTCATACCACGTTTAAAGGTCCAAGCGCGAACTTCTTTTTCGCCAGCTGTGAAGTAAGTTCCAAGTCCAAGTAAATGGTAAGCTGCACGAGTCAACTTATCCACACCTGATTCTGTCAAACCAATGGCTTCAAGAAACTCTTCTTTATCCTCATCGTCTAACTCAGAAATTTCTTCCTCAGCACGCGCAGAAATAACTACTACCTCTGCATTTTCTGTCGCTGCGAATTCACGAATTTGTTTGACATAGTCGATAGAGTCAGGTTCTGAAACCACATCCTCATCAACGTTAGCTACATAAAGAACTGGTTTTGTGGTCAAAAGGAAAAGACCTTTAACTACTTTTTGTTCTTCATCTGTAAACTCGATTGTACGAGCTGATTTTCCATCTTCAAGGACTGGTTTAATCTTTTGAAGAACATTAAACTCTGCTACAGATTCTTTATCTTTTTGCGTACGTGCCATCTTTTCTACACGCGCATAGCGCTTATTGACTGATTCTAAGTCAGCAAGAATCAATTCCAGATTAATAGTATCAATATCTGCAAGTGGATCCACAAAGGCATCTTCACGTCCTTGCTCGCGCATGACATTTTCATCATCAAAAGCACGAACTACGTGAACAATCGCATCTACTTCACGAATATTGGCCAAGAATTTATTACCTAGCCCTTCTCCCTTTGAAGCTCCTTTTACAATCCCTGCGATATCTGTAAACTCAAATGTTGTTGGAACTGTCTTTTTAGGAGTAATCATTTCCGTCAATTTTTGGAGGCGTTCATCAGGAACCTCAACCATTCCAACGTTTGGATCAATCGTCGCAAATGGGTAGTTGGCTGCCTCTGCTCCTGCTTTTGTAATTGCATTAAATAGTGTTGATTTACCAACGTTTGGCAAACCAACGATACCTGCTGTTAAAGCCATATTTTCTCATTCTCCGTTTTCATTTCAATCCCTAATATTATAACACAAAAAGGGAAAACTTGCTAACCCTCTAACTAAGGGTTAGCATACTCTTCGAAAATCTCTTCAAACCACGTCAACATCGCCTTGCCGTAGGTAGGGTTACTGACTTCGTCAGTTCTATCCACAACCTCAAAACGGTGTTTTGAGCTGACTTCATCAGTTCTATCTGCAACCTCAAAACAGTGTTTTGAGCAACCTGCGGCTAGTTTCCTAGTTTCCTAGTTTGCTCTTTGATTTTCATTGAGTATCAGTCAATAATTTTATTCATCTTTCGATCAAAATCATAGCGTCCCATCATGACAACATGGTCACAATTACTGCATTTAATTTTGATATCTGCCCCTACACGCGTAATTTCCCAACGATTGGCTTTTTTACCAGTTGATTTAATGGTACAAGCATGTGGCTTTTTCATTTCAACAAAATTTCCAACTTGATACATACTACTCTCCTTTTTCTTTTTTGATTATATCATAAAAGAGGCGAGCTAGGCTCAACCTCTTTAAGTTAATTTGTACGAACTGGGGTGATGAGCTGCATGAAGTCCTCGTCAGTATCTGCTGGCACAAGAGTAAACGGACGAACAGCTGAGATAAAGCTAATGGTCACCTTTTCGCTATTTAAAGCCTTAAGGGAATCAATCAAATAAGTTGGATTGAAACTAATAGTCAAATCATCTCCAGTCACCTGCTCAGTATCGATTTCTTCGTTTACTTTACCAACTTCAGGAGAATGAACATGGGCGCTAACAATCCCATTTTTAATTTCAAGTTTCACAGTACCATTTTGAGTTGCACTTGATAAAAGACGAGCACGTTCCATTGACTGGCGTAAGTTTACAACATCAAAAGTGATAGTAGTGTTAAAGTCCGTTGGAATCAAACGATCTGTATCAGGATAGTTTCCTTCTAACAAACGTGTGTAGAAGCTAATATTTTCGCTTCTAAAGAGGATTTGATTGTTGGCAAAGAAAATCTCTACAGTTTCGATATCATCTGTAAATACCGCTGAAAATTCGCGTAGAGAACGGCTAGGAATCACGACATCAAAATCATCACTATTTTTCTCAAGCGTTAATTTTTTCTGGCTTAGACGATGAGAGTCTGTTGCCACTGTTTTTAGCTCCTTGTGTTGACTCAATACAAAATGAACACCTGTTAAAATCGGACGACTCTCTTGTGTACTTGCAGCAAATGCTGTTTCATTGATAATTTTCTTGAGTAATTTTGTTTCAAGTATTAAAGGAGTGCTTGCTGAAATTTCTTGGATTCGTGGATATTGTTCGCTATCTTTTCCTTTTAGAGTAATTTCTGATTTACCGCTGGTTAAAACAATTTGATTTTGTTCAATTTCTTTAAAATCAAGAGTTACATCAGGTAGACTAGATACCACATTAATAAAGAAAGAAGCTTCAAGAAGGATTGAACCTAAAGAATTAATTAGCAAACCAGCATTTTCATTTTTTTGAGAAATAAAATTTTCAATTGAAATTTGACCATTTGAACCAATTAAAGTAACACCTTCATTGGTCACGTCAATTTTGACAGTTGATAAAATAGGAATAGCATTTTTAGAACTAATAGCTCTTTTAGTAGTATTTAATGCTTGTAGAAATAAATTTTTATTAATTGAAAAATGAATCATGGATTCTCCTTTATTTATTTTTAGTATTAGAAGGATAATAGTAATAATAGAGTCTGTGAAATCTGTGGAAAACAGACTTCAAACAAGTCATATCAAGTTTTTTGGCTTGTTTAAAAAATGTGGATAAAAAAGATAAAAAAGTAAAAGTTATCCACAAGTTATTTAATTTTCTTTTTGATGGATTCAATTTCTAAACGTAAATTATCGTCCTCATCAATCAAAGATTTAATTTTGGCATGGGCATGAATGACTGTTGTGTGATCTTTTCCACCAAATTCCTTCCCAATTTTTGGAAGACTATTATCTGTTAGTTCTCTAGATAAATACATGGCTACTTGACGGGCTAACACAATATTTTGAAGGCGTCTGCTTCCCTTCATTTCTTTGACACTGACACCATAAAAGTTACCAACTTCAGTTTGGATTTTATCAATTGGGATAACGAGCATTTGGCTAACATCTTGTTTACGTGCTCGAATAGCCTCTGCAGCAATATCAATAGTGATATCCTTGATTTTTTTTACACGGGCAATTAAAGTGATGTCGTTGATTGCTCCTTCAAGTTCTCGGACGTTTGAATCAAATTGACCAGCAAGGTATTCTAGGGTATCACTTTGGAAATGGTAGTCTAAATGCTCTGTTTTGCTTTGTAAAATGGCAATACGTGTCTCAAAGTCAGGTGGTGTGATGTTTTGCGTCAAGCCCCAGCTAAAGCGCGTGACAAGTCTTTCCTCAAGTCCCTCTAAGTGTTTAGGGCTACGATCACTAGTCAGAACAATTTGTTTTTGATTGTTATGGAGAACATTGAAAGTATTGAAAAATTCTTCTTGAGTTGCAACTTTTTTTCCACTCAGCGATTGGATATCATCAATTAACAAGAGATCGAGGCTACGGTAGGTTTTTTTGAACTTATCCATTTCACCAAGTCTCAGATGTTCAAGAAAGTCGTTGATAAAGCTTTCAGCAGGGATGTACTTCACACGCGCATCAGGAATATTTTTCAAAATCTCATTCCCAATGGCATTGAGTAAGTGAGTTTTACCAAGACCAGGTCCTCCATAGATAAAAAGAGGATTATAGGTCAAGGCCAAATCTTCAGAGACAGCCAAAGCGGCTGATACTGCCCAAACATTTCCATCCCCTTGGATAAAATTATCAAAGGTATACTTTTCTTTTAATCCAGTATCCGAATAAGGAATGGATGCTAACTTTGGACTATAATCATAAAGAGTTGAATTTGTAGCCTCTTCAACTTGTTTGACAGCCGTATCTTGAGGTTTGGTGAAAGTATAGTGAGGAGTTATCTCAGCATCATAAATTTCAAAACCAGCTACCACAATAATATCTTTTAGTTGTTTTTCCCAGACCATTTCCATTTCAGAGCGTGGTAAAAATATAGTGGCAACATTTTCCTCTACCTTGACGAGTTCAGCTTGAATAGCATAGAAATCATACATGGATCGAGTCAGTCTTTCTTGAGCAAATTCTAATATACGATTCCAAAATTGTTTTTCTTTCAA